>DATBLJ010000072.1:0-44391 GCA_036555375.1 Candidatus Limnocylindria bacterium | reverse complement strand
GGCGGGGTGAGCTTCTTCCTGTTCCTGGTCCTGACCGTGACCGGGCTGTACCTGATGTTCTTCTACATCCCCTCGGTCGACCGTGCCTACCAGGACATCATCGCCATCGAGAACAGCGTGGCCTTTGGCTCGCTCATCCGGAACATGCACCGCTGGGGCGCCCACCTCATGGTGCTCACCGTGTTCCTCCACATGATGCGGGTCTTCTACCACGGGGCCTACAAGCCGCCGCGCGAGTGGAACTGGGCGGTCGGCGTGTTCCTCCTGTTCTGCACCCTGTGGCTGAGCTTCACCGGGTACCTGCTCCCCTGGGACCAGATCGCGTTCTGGGCGGTCACGGTCGGCACCCAGATGGCCGCCTACGCCCCGCTCGTCCCGACCGAGTCGAACCTGATCCTGCTCGGCGCGGTCGAAGTCGGCCAGGGCACCCTGATCCGGTTCTACGTCTTCCATGTCATCGCGTTCCCGCTCATCACCGCGACCTTCATGGTCATCCACTTCTGGCGGATCCGGAAGGACGGCGGGATCAGTGGTCCGGTCTGATGTGGGCTGACCGATGACCATCGAGAAGCGCCCCAACGCGACGGCCGACAAGAACGCGCCGACCCAGGCGCCGGTGCCGACCGCTCCGCCCGCCGTCCCGGGCCAGGGACCCAAGCTGCCAGGCCCGCCGGGCGCCCCGGGGACGGAGCGGTTCCGCCTCCTGGCCTACGTGCGCCAGGAGTCGATGGTCCGCGTCGACAAGCGTCCCGACGAGACGGTCCTGACCTGGCCGCACCTGCTGCGGGCCGAGTTCCTGATGGCCTGCCTGATCACGGCGATGCTGCTGGTCATGTCGTTCTTCGTGATGGCTCCGCTCGAGGAGCAGGCGACGGTCAACGTCACGCCCCACGTCGCGAAGGCGCCGTGGTATTTCCTCGGCCTCCAGGAGATCCTCGCCTACTTCAACCCGACCGTGGCCGGGATCTTCATCCCGCCGGTGTACTTCATCGGCCTGGCGCTCATCGCGTACGTGGACCGCTCCCCGTTCCGGGCCGCCAAGGACCGGAAGGTGGCCTGGCTCTTCTTCCTGAGCATCATGTTCTTCGGGATCGCGGTCACCGTGATCGGCGCCTTCTTCCGCGGCCCGGGCTGGAACTGGGTCTGGCCGTGGGACGGCCTCTTCTTCACGCTGTGAGGACCCGGTCGTGACCCAGCAGCAGTGGGGTGAGCAGCCCGGCCCTCCGGTGCGCGAGATCAGCCGTCGCGGGTTCATGCGCCGCGCGGTCGGGGTCGGGGTTGGCCTGCTGACCCTCCAGTTCGTGGGCGGTACCGTCCTGTTCCTGTGGCCCAACCTGACCGGCGGCCTGGGTGACCCGAACCTCGTCATCGGCTCCGCCGCCGACATCACCGGCCAGCAGCCGGAATGGGTCCGCGGCCTGCCCTTCATCTTCAACAAGGCGCGGCTGTTCATCGTCAACGTGCCGGCCGCCAAGGCCCGGGTGGATGGCACCGGCGAGGAGTTCGACGACCCGGCCGACGACATCCTGGCCCTCTACCGGAAGTGTCCCCATCTCGGCTGCAACGTCCCGCAGCTGTGCGACCGGAGCAACTGGTTCGAATGCCTGTGCCACGGATCGAAGTACACGGTCCTCGGCGAGAAGCGGGACGGCCCGGCTCCACGCGGCATGGACCGCTTCAACCACCGGCTCGAGGGCGGGGTCTACATCGTCGATACCTCGGTGAAGATCAGCGGACCGCCCATCGGGACCGACACGTTCGACAGCCGGAAGCCCGAGGACATTCCGCATTGCGCCATCTAGGTGACCGCGGATGCGGATGAAGGCGCTCGGCGTCGCCCTGATGGTCGGCTTCGCCGCGTTCACGACCTTCTACTGGATCACCGACGCCCCTCGGCGTGACGCGGAGGCGGTGACCGACGACGAGGAACGCCTCGAGTTCGGACAGCTCGTCTTCCTGCCCGACGACTCCTACACGGTTGCAGTCGAGATCAACGATCAGGGCTTTGCCCTGACCGAGATTCCCCTGTTCCTGAACACGACCCTGAGCTTCGAGAACAAGACCGATGCGCCGCTGACCGTGACCGGCACCGGCGTGACTGCGTTCGAGGTCGAGATCGAGCCGAACGGCTCCGCACCGCAGCGGTTCAGCGACGAGGGGGAGTCGACGATCACCGCGACGGGCGCGGACAACCAGCTGGTCGTGACCGGCAACCCGCCCCATCTCCAGCCCTACGGCGCGAACTGCGCGCGCTGCCACGGCGTGGATGGGACCGGTGGGATCGGGCCGAACCTCCACTCGCTCGACCTGGCCCAGAAGTGGGCCCAGACCGGCGGGGCCCAGTCGCTGAACAACTACGTGTCGTGGGTCATCACCCTGGGCGGCGTGGTCCGGTCGGGCAACGTCCAGAGCGTGATGCCGGCCTGGGGCCAGGACTTCGGCGGCACCCTGACCCGCCAGCAGATCGAGGCCCTCACCGCGTTCATCGGGGAGTGGGCCGCCGAGACCCTCGAGAACCCGCCGCCCGATGTCGACGTCCCCGACACGCCCGAGGCCGGCGCCGAGATCTTCCAGACCGCCGGCTGCGCGGGCTGCCATGGCGCCGACCTCCAGGGCGGGGTCGGGCCCAACCTCCAGACCATCGGCTCCGAGCCGATCACCACCATCCCGCCACTCGTCACGGCGACGCTCGACACCGAGGCGATCCAGGCCGACTACGACGCCGATCCGCGGGCCTTCCTCGCGAACTGGATCCGCCACAACTCGACCTACAACGGGGGCAGCCCGACGGCCATGCCGGAGTTCGGCGAGGATCAGCTGAACGACTCCCAGCTCCAGGCGCTCATCACCTTCCTGATGACCCACACCCAATGACCGCCTACGCACTCCCCCGACGCCGAGGCCTGCTCGCCCGCCTCATCGGCGAGGCGGATGACTTCACGATCTGGCTGCTCTTCGGGTCCGAGACGTGGCTCATCGCGGCGCTGAAGGCGGTGCCCCTGTTCCTCTTCATCTACTGGTTGTTCACCTACGTCCCGAACTCGATCTACTACGGCGTCACCCAGTACATCCCGTTCCTCCAGTTCTCGCCCGAGGTCGGCTACATCGTCGCCAACGGGGTGGCCTGGACCAACGTCATCCTCGTCGTGATCCTGGCCTTCGTCGTCCAGGCCTCGCGCGGCCGCTCCGGCCCGGGCTGGACGCTGCTTCGCCTCTTCGTGCTCGCCAACTACGTGATGGTGATGCTGCTGCTGATCCCGTACTTCGTGTTCAACGTCGCCGGTGGCTCGTTCATCCCGCTCGAGCTGCCGCTGATCGCGCTGGCGCTGGGCGCGATGACCGCCGGGATGGGCTTCTTCGCGCTCGGGTTCCTCTACTACGAGTACCGGCGAATCACCCGCCGCGAGGCCCAGGCGGCGGCCGCGGCATCGGCACGCTCCTGACGGCCTGACGGCCGTCTCGTCGCCTTCGCCCTGCGCCCGATCGTCCTCGTCCACCTCGGCTGGTCGGCCCTCGTCCTGCTGGCCGCCGCCGCGGTCATCGGTCTCGAGCTCTCCACCTCGTGTCCGCCCGGCGGGTGGCTGGCGCTCGACTGCGGCCCGGCCCACGACTTCGTGCTGGCACTCGTCGGCCTGTCCGCCGTCCTCTACGTCGCGATCCTGAGCCTCGTCCTCGCCTGGTCGACCCGCGCCACGCGCCGATCGGCGACGACGCCGGACGGGGACCGCGACTGGTACCTGCTGGCCGCCCTGATCGGCCTGGTCATTGCGCCGCTGCTGGCCTTCACCGTGCTCGCCGGTCTCGGATGGCTGGGCTAGGATGCGACCGATGACGGTGGCCCCCGCCGAGGCGCTGCGGTCCGCCGTGGCGCCGGCCGCGACGATCACCGCCGACGGCCTCACGATCACCAATGGCGCGGCCTTTCGTGGGCCGCTGACCGATGCGCTCGTCCGCGCCGCGGTCTTCGCCACCGATCCCGACCACCGCGAGGGTGCCCGCTGGCTGATCTGGTCGGCCAGCCAGGCGCTCGGCTGTCGGTCGGCCTCGATCCAGGACCTGTACGCGGCTCGCGGACGCGGCGAATTCCCGCCCACAGCCTTCACCGTGCCCGCCATCAACGTCCGGGCCGCCACGTACCTGACGGCCCGGACCGCGTTCGCGGTCGCGCGCCAACGCGAGGTTGGCGCACTCGTCTTCGAGATCGCGAAGAGCGAGATGGCGTACACCGACCAACGGCCCGACGAGTATTCCACGGTCATCCTGGCTGCCGCGCTCCGCGAGGGGTGGTCCGGGCCGGTGTTCCTCCAGGGAGACCACTTCCAGTTCAACGCGACCCGCTGGGCCACCGACCCCGACGCCGAAGTCGCCGGGCTGCGCGACCTCGTCCGCGAGGCGGTGGGGGCCGGCTTCCTGAACATCGACGTCGACGCCAGCACGCTCGTCGACCTGGGCCAGCCCACCGTCCAGGACCAGCAGCGGGTCAACGCCGAGCGGACGGCGGATCTCACGCGGCTCGTGCGCGAGATCCAGCCCGACGGGGTGACGATCTCGGTCGGTGGCGAGATCGGCGAGGTCGGGAAGGTGAACTCGACCGAGCCCGAGCTGCGGGCCTACGTCGAGGAGTACCGCGCGGCGCTCGGCGGCGGGACCGGGATCAGCAAGGTCAGCATCCAGACCGGCACGTCCCACGGCGGGGTGGTCCTGCCGGACGGCAGCGTGGCCCCGGTGGCCATCGACTTCACGACCCTCGGCCATCTCTCGACGGTCGCCCGCGACGCGTTCGGCCTGGCCGGCTGTGTCCAGCACGGCGCCAGCACCCTCCCCGAGGAGGCATTCGGCCACTTCCCTGCCCATGGCTGTGCCGAGATCCACCTCGCGACCGGGTTCCAGAACATCCTGTACGACGACGGCGGCCTGCCCGCCGATCTGCGGGCCGAGATGATGGCCTGGTGCCTGGCCAACTGTGCCGCCGAGCGCAAGCCGGGCGAGACCGACGAGCAGTTCCTCTACAAGTCCCGCAAGAAGGCGCTGGGCCCCTTCAAGGCAGCGCTCTGGGACATCGGTCCCGAGGCCGAAGCCGAGATCGGCGCCCACCTGGCCGATCGGCTCGGCCTGCTCTTCGACCGGCTCGGCGTCGACGACACGCGATCGGTGGTCGATCAGTGGGTTACCCCGGCACCGCTGCCCCGACCGATGCCGGCGGTCCTGGGCGGGGCGGGGGTCGAGACCATCCGCGCCGGCGCCGACGCCTTCGCCGACGACGGTTCGGGAGAATAGGCGCCATGGCCAACTCCCAGCGCAAGTCGCTCGACCTCCCCGACGAGGAGCGCGCGATCCCGAACGGGAAGGTCGAGATCTGGAACCTCGGCGACTTCGTCATCGGTCGGGCGACCTTCAATCCGGGTTGGCGCTGGTCGACCGACGTGAAGCCGATCGCCGGCACCGAGTGGTGCGAGTACCACCACCTCGGGATGATGGTCGAGGGCCAGATGCACGTCCTGACGGCCGATGGGCTGGAGATGGACCTGAAGGAGGGCCAGGTCTACGAGCTCCTGCCCGGCCACGACGCCTGGGTCGTGGGCGAGGGCCCGTGCATCCAGTTCGACTTCGCCGGGATGCGGACGTTCGCGCTGGGGGCCGCCGGTCGTGCCGAGCGGGTCCTCGCCACCCTGGTCGTGACCGACATCGTCGACTCGACCCCGACCGCCGAGCGGATGGGTCCCTCGGCGTGGACCTCCACCCTGGCCACGTTGAACGCGGACTGCAAGCGCCAGATCGACAAGTTCCGCGGCCGCGTCGGCGCCACGACGGGGGACGGGCTGATCGCTGTTTTCGACGGGGCCGAGCGCGCCATCCGCTGCGGGGCGGCTGTCAGCGCGGCTGCCACGGAGCTGGGGCTGGGCCTCCGGGTCGGGGTCCACACGGGCGAGGTCGAGTTCCTGAACGACGACCTCCGGGGAGTGGCGGTCCACGTCGCCAGCCGGGTGTGCGGCGTGGCGGGCGCCGGCGAGATCGTGGTGTCCGGCACGACCCACGACCTGGTCGCCGATGCGGGCCTCGCGTTCGAGGACCGCGGACCCCATGAGCTCAAGGGCGTCGCCGGCCCGCGGCAGATCTGGGCGCTGAAGCCGGCGTAGTCGCCGGGAAAGCAACGACCCCGGTGGCGGGACCGGGGTCGTCGAGGGATACGCTGATTGGGTGGCGCCTAGTGGCAGCCTCCGGCTTTGGCTGGTGAGCCGTCCGTGTTGAACGACGAGCCGCAGGCACAGCTGCTGACCGCGTTCGGGTTGTTGATCGCGAAGCCGCTGCCCATGAGCGAGTCGACGTAGTCGATCTCCGCCCCGTCGACGTACTGGGCGCTGTAGGCGTCGATCACGATCGGCACGTCGCCGTGGAACTCGACGCGGTCATCGGCCGCGCGCGAGTCGTCGAACGCGAGCCCGTAGCTGAAGCCGGAGCAGCCGCCGCTCTTCACGAACAGGCGAAGCGAGGCCTCGGCCTTGCCCTCCCGACTGCGGAGCTCGAGGACCTTTGCCGCGGCGGCATCGGTCAGGCTGACCAGCTGCTCGGGGAGCGGCGATGGGATCGAGGTCTGGGTCTCGGGGGTCGTCTCGGACAACGTCACGTTGGCGGTACTCCAGCGCGGGATTGGGATTCGCTTCGGAAAGTATAGCAATCCCGGGCTACACAGCCGCAATGACCCATCGGTACACTGGCGCGCGTGAAACTCGCCGACCGGATGTCCCACATCGGGACCGAGACCGCCTTCGAGGCCGCAGCCCGGGCCCGGGCCCTCGAGGCGACCGGTCGGAGCGTCGTCCACCTCGAGATCGGCGAGCCCGACTTCGACACCCCGCAGCACATCAAGGACGCCGCCGCCCGCGGCCTGCTCGAGCAGGGGATGACCCACTACACCGCGGCCGAGGGGATCGCTCCCCTGCGCGAGGCGATCGCGACCGACGTCCGGCGCTGGAAGGGGATCGAGGCCACGCCCGACCAGGTCGTGGTGACCCCGGGGGCCAAGCCGATCATGTTCTTCGCGATGCTCGGCCTCATCAACGAGGGCGACGAGGTCATCTACCCGAACCCCGGCTTCCCGATCTACGAGTCGATGACCGAGTACGTCGGGGGCGTCGCGGTGCCGGCCCCGCTCCGCGAGGAACGCGAGTTCCGGATGGACGTCGAGGAGGTCGCCAGCCTCGTGACCCCCCGGACTCGGATGATCGTCATCAACTCTCCGCACAACCCGACCGGCTCGATCCTGACCGGCGACGACATCCGGGCGATCGCCGAGATCGCGGTTCGCCACGACCTCGTGGTCCTGGCCGATGAGATCTACGGCCGGCTCCAGTACGAAGGGGAGCCGCTCTCGATCGCGACCCTGCCCGACATGGCGGAGCGGACGATCACCCTCGACGGGTTCAGCAAGACGTTCGCCATGACCGGCTGGCGGCTCGGCTACGGGATCGTCCCGAAGTGGCTGATGCCGACCTACAGCCGCCTGGTCATCAACTCGGTGAGCTGCACGAACGCGTTCGCCCAGGCGGGCGCGATTGCCGCCCTGACCGGACCGCAGGACGCCGCCGATGCGATGCGCGCGGAATTCATCGCCCGCCGCCAGCTCATGGTCGACGGGCTCAACGCGATCGACGGGGTCAGCTGCGTCCAGCCCCATGGCGCGTTCTACGTCTTCCCGAATTTCAGCTCGTTCGGTCGCTCGAGCGCCGAGATCGCGACCCACCTCCTGTACGACGCCGGCGTGTGCGGCCTGGCGGGCACCGCGTTCGGCACGCACGGCGAGGGGTATCTGCGGTTCAGCTACGCGAACAGCCGGGAGAATCTCCAGGAGGCGCTCGCGCGAATCGCCGCGTCGCTGGCCAAGCTCGAGCGCAGCGGCGAGCTGGTCACCGCCGCCGGATGACCGCCGTCCGACCCCCGTCGACCGACACGCTGCTGGCCCAGGCCGAGCCGCAGTTCGCGCACTGGGAGCTCGTCCGGGAGGTCATCGACGAGGTCATCGACCTCGCCTTGAACCACCGCCAGAGCGGCCACCCCGGTGGCTCGCGGTCCAAGGTCCACCTCCTCGTCGCCCTGATGCTGTCGGGCGCCATGCGCTGGGACATTCGCCGGCCGTGGCTCCCCTTCGCCGACCGCTTCGTCCTGTCCGCCGGCCACACCGTGCCACTCATCTATGCGACCTTGGCCGTCCTGAACGAGACGATCCGGGCCCGGGCCGAGCGCGATCCGGACTCTCGCTTCGAGTTTCCCGATGACGGCCGCTGGGCGCTCGGCTGGGAGGATCTCCTGATGCTCCGCCGGCGCGGCGGCCTGCCCGGCCACGCCGAGATGGAGGGCAAGACCCTCTTCCTGAAGTGGAACACCGGACCGTCGGGCCACGGCATGCCCCCGTCGCTCGGCCAGGCCGCCGCCCTGAAGCTGGCCGGAGCCGAGGAGGTCAAGGTCTTCGTCGTCGAGGGCGAGGGCGGGCTCACGCCCGGCGCCAGCCACGAGACCCGCAACTCGGCCTGGGGCCTGGGCCTGTCGAACCTCGTGTTCCTCCTCGACTGGAACGACTACGGGATCGACGACCCGGCCATCTCGTCGGTCGTCCCCGGCACGCCGCAGAGCTGGTTCGAGGCCTACCACTGGCGGGTGAACGGGACGATGGACGGCTCCGAATGGGGACCGGTGACGGCGGCCGTCCTCGAAGCGGCCCGCGGCGACAACCCCGAGGGCGTGCCCTCGGCTGCCTGGTTCAAGACCCGCAAGGGACGCGGCTACGGGAAGTACGACAACAAGAGCCACGGCACCCCCTGGCCGATGAATGCGCCCGAGTTCTGGGCGGTGCGGAAGGAATTCATGGAGCGCCATGGCGTCACCTATGCCGGGGTCGACGAGCCGGCTCCCGACGACCCGGCCGAGCGGACGGCCCAGTCGCGCCACAACCTCGAGGTCGCGATTGGGGTCCTGCGAGCTGCTACCGACACGGTGGACGCGATCAGCGACCGGCTGGTCGAGGTCGCCGCCACCGTTCCCGAGCGAGTCGAGGGGTTCCACCTGGGCGGGCGGGGGACCGAGATCTTCGACGACCCACGCTGGACCGACGTATCGGCCTATCCGGACGCGCTCTGGAAGGCGCCAGGCGAGAAGGCCGCTAACCGGACCGCGCTCGCCTCGTGGGGCGCCTGGGTCAACGCCACCGCCAAGGCGGAGTACGACCGCCCGCTGTTCATCGTCTGCTCGGCGGACCTGGCCGAGTCGACGAACATCGCCGGCTTCGCAAAGGGCTGGGAGGACCTGCCCGGCTGGGGCTGGTACGAGCGCACCGGAAACCTGCGCGGCGCCCTGCTGCCGCAACAGATCACCGAGTTCACGAACAGCGGTCTCACCGTCGGGCTGGCCTCGGTCAACCTGGCCGACGACCCGATGACCGCCTTCAACGGCTTCTGGGGAGCCTGCTCGACGTACGGCTCGTTCTCCTATCTCAAGTACGGACCGATGCGCCTCTTCTCGCAGCTCGCCCAGGACTGCCAGCTCAAGGTGGGCAAGGTCATCTGGGTGGCCGGCCACTCGGGGCCCGAGACCGCCGAGGACTCGCGGACCCACTTCGGGATCTACGAGACCGGCGTCACCCAGCTGTTCCCCGATGGTCATGTCATCGACCTCCACCCGTGGGAGCACAACGAGGTGCCGGTGGTGCTCGCCGCCGCGCTGGCCCTGCCGGCGCCGATCATCGCCCTCCACCTGACGCGGCCCGCGGTCGAGATCCCGGACCGAGCGGCGCTCGGCATGGACTCGCACTTCGAAGCCGCCCGCGGGGCGTACCTCATCCGCGAGCCCCACCCGGGTCGCCCGCGGGGCGGCACGGTCTACGTCCAGGGCACGGCCACCACCGCCAACCTCATCAAGGTCCTCCCCGAGCTCGACGCCGCCGACCTCAACCTGAAGATCGTGGCCTGCATCAGCCCCCAGCTCTTCAAGCTCCAGGACCAGGCCTATCGCGACCGGATCTGCTCGGAGGCCGATCGGCTCGACGGGATGGCCATCACGAACCGCGCCTACAAGCTCATGTACGACTTCGTGACCGGACCGATCGGCGAGACGTACTCGCTGTCGTCGGACTGGGACCACCGCTGGCGGACGGGCGGCACCGTCGAGGAGGTCATCGACGAGGCCCACCTCGGGCCGCAGCACATCATCGACGGGGTCACCCGCTATGCGAACGACCGTGAGCGGCGGCACGCACGGCTCCGCGCGCTGGCCGCTACCCTAGACGCCGATGCCTGAGCTGAAGCCGAACGTCTACGAGCATCAGTCTCCGAAGCGACCGATGGGCCTTCCCCGCCGGCTCACGCCGCCACCCGAGCATCCGGCCCCGCCCAACCTGAAGATCTTCGCGTGGGTCGGGCTGGGACTGGGGATCGTGGTGCTGATCCTCGCGTTGCCCTACCTGGTCAGCTACCTTATGGCCCTCGCGGGCCTGTAGCTCAGGGCCGGAGGGGCGCCAGGAGGGCGGCGACCTCCTCGAGGAAGCGTGCATCGGCCTCCCCGTAGGCCGCCGGGTCGGATCCGTCGATGTCGATCTCACCGACGACCTCGCCCTCGTGGAAGATCGGGACCACGATCTCCGACTTCGTCGTCGTGAAGCAGGCGAGGTATCGCGGGTCGGCGTGCACGTCGTCGACGATCTCGGTCTTCCCCGACGTGGCCGCGGCGCCACAGATGCCGGCGCCCATCGGGATCCGGGTGTGCTCGGTGGCCTCCGGCCCGCGCCACGGGCCCAGGACGAGCTCGGTCCGGGTCGGATCGACCCAGTAGATCCCGACCCAGTCGTACTGCGGGAACCGCTCGTACAGGACGTCGACCGCGGCCTGGCCGCCGGCGACCGGGCCATCGGCCGCCGCGACCGTGTCGCGGACGAGGTTCAGCGCGTCGACGTGCTCGCCCGGCGCCGTCTCGGCGACCGGGTGGCTCATCGGGGGGTGCTCAGGCGACGGGGGCCCATCGGTCCGCCCAGCGGTCGATGGGGGCCAGGGCCTCGTGCAGCTCGCGCCCCTTGGGGGTCAGCGAGTACTCGACCCACGGGGGGACGCTGGACACGACCCGGCGCGAGATCAGGCCCTCGTCCTCGAGCAGCTTGAGCCGCTGCGACAGGGTCGCCGAGTTGGCGCCACCCAGGGCGTCCTGCAGCTCGCAGAAGCGCTGCGTGCGCTCGCCGAGCGCGTGGACGATGCGGAGCACCCACTTCTGGCCCAGGACGGTCAGCGCGGCGGTGGCCGCCGTCTCGGCCTGGCTGGCCATGGCGCGTCGCTCGGCGCGACCATGGGGAGCTGTGGAGGATGCCTGAAGGCCGGGTTCCATGTGGCGGCGAACGGTAGCACCGGCTCCGCGAGAGGGTCAAACCAGACCGGTTACGCGACCCTCGTCGTGCGTGGCGTCGGTGGCCCGATCCGTATTTGACGCGATTGCGGAGCAGGCCCCACACTTTCGCCACCCGCCCCTCCGCCCTTGGATGAGGCATGCCGCCGACCACCATCCACGTTCGCCCACCGGGGGTCCCTGACGAGACCACGCCGGGCGTCGCGACTCGCGACCTGGCCCGGCTGTTCCGTCGCAGCCCAGCCCTGGCCGGCGTGACGCTCGAGGTCGAGGCCGGCCGCGCGGTGGCCCTGTTGGGCCCCAACGGGGCGGGCAAGACGACCCTCCTTCGTATCCTCGCCACCGCCCTCCGACCCTCGTTCGGGACCGCGCTGGTGGACGGGATCGACGTCGCCACCCAGCCGGACGCGATTCGTCCCCGGATCGCGCTCCTGCCCCATGCCACCGGCCTGTACGACGACCTGACCGCCGCCGAGAACCTCGCTTTCGCGGCCAGCCTGATGGGCATCCCCAGTCCCGAGCGCGCCGATCGGGTGGCGTCCGCGCTGGATCGGGTCGGGCTCACCGGCGAACGCAACGACCGGGTCAGCCGATTCTCGGCCGGCATGCGTCGGCGCCTGGCGCTGGGCCGGATCCTCCTCGGCCATCCGCGCCTCGTCCTGCTCGACGAGCCGTATGCCGCGCTCGATGCCGAGGGGATGGCCCTCGTCGACGTCCTGCTCGAGGACTGGCGGGGCAGCGGCACGACCGTCCTCGTGGCGACCCACGCCGAGGAGCGGGCGGTCACCCGGCTCGACGGCTGGATCCGGCTTGAGCACGGCCTCGTCGTCGAGGTCGGCGGCGGTGGCGTGACCGGACGGGTCGCCTCCGTCCCAGGCGCCGCGCCGGTCGGAACGGCCATGCCGGCCGGATCGCGCTCGTGAGCGCGACCACGCGCCACCTCGCGATCGCGACCACGATCGCCGGCAAGGACCTGCGCGCCGAGCTGCGCGGCCGCCATGCGGTGACGTCCACGCTCTTCCTGGCCGCGGTCACGATGCTGATCTTCGGCTTTGCGCTCGGCCCCGACCGCGACCGCTTGGCGGCCGCCGGACCTGGCCTCCTGTGGCTGGCCGTCGTGCTGAGCGGGATCCTGGCCCTCGGCCGGCTCCACCACCTCGAGACCGAGGACGGGGCGTTCGAGCTGCTGGGCCTGTACCCGGTGAGCCGGGCCGCGATCTACCTCGGCAAGGTGCTCGGCGGGCTCGCCGCCATGCTCGCGCTCGGCGCCCTCGTCGTCCCGCTGACGGTGATCCTGTTCGGCGTCGACCTCCTCGCCGTGGCCCCCGGCCTGCTCGTCGTCATCAGTCTCGGCTCGGTGGGCCTGGCCGCGGTCGGTACCCTGTACGCCGGGCTCACCGTCCGGCTCCGCGCTCGCGAGGTGCTGCTCCCGCTCCTGCTGCTGCCGGTCGTCGCCCCGCTGCTCCTGGCCGCGGTCAGCGCCACGGCGGTCCTGCTGGCCGGCGACCCGTTCGGCGAGCTCGCCGCGTGGCTCCAACTGCTGGCCGGCTATGACCTGGCGATGCTGCTGGCCGGCGGCGTCACCTACGGCCTGGCGCTCGAGGAGTAGCAACCATGGCGCTCCGGGTGCTGGGGATCAGCGCGGTCGTGGCCATCGTGGCGGCCACGGTCTTCGGCCTGTTCATCGTCCCGGCCGACGTGAACCAGGGCCAGCCACAGCGGATCCTCTACCTCCACGTCGCCACGGCCTGGCTCGCCTACCTGTCGTTCGGAGTCACCACCGTCGCGTGCATCTGGTGGCTGATCCGCCGCGACCCGCGCGCCGACGCCGTCGCCCTGGCCGGGGCCGAGGTCGGGGTGGTGTTCATCGCGTCCACCATCTGGGCGGGGATGATGTGGGGCCGCCCCGTGTGGGGCACGTTCTGGGACTGGGGCGACCCGCGGCTGACCTCGACCGCCGTCCTGCTGGCGCTGTACCTGGGCTACCTGCTCATCCGGCGCCTGACCGATGACCCCCAGCGACGGGCAACCCGCGCCGCGATCATCGGGATCATCGCCGCCATCGACCTCCCGATCGTCCACTTCAGCGTCACCTGGTGGCGGGGCCTGCACCAGCCACCGACGTTCGGGGACCCGGAGAACATCCTGAACCCGCCGGCGCCGGGGCAGTTCGTGGCCGCCCTGCTCTTCATGCTCGCCGCCTTCAGCCTCGCCTGGCTGTGGCTGGCCATCAACCGCTATCGGCTGGCGCGCCTGGAATGGTCGGCCGAGGATGCGGCACGTCGCGGCGCCTTGGCCCCGGCGGCATCCGTGGCACCCGCCCCGGAGCCGAACGCATGAGCCTCGAGCCCATCGGCGACGTCGTCTTCGTCGTCTCGGCCTACGTCGTGATCTTCACCGGCGTGGCCGTGTACGCCGCCACCCTCGTCCGCCGGCTGCGTCGCGCCGAGCGGGCCGCTGCGGCGCCCGAGGAGCCGGCCGAACCCACCCGATGACCCAGTCCGCTCCGCTGCCGGCCCCGGCGCGTCGCGCGTGGGGGCCGGTGATCGTCGTCATCGGCCTGCTCCTGATCCTCGGCTGGCTCGTGTTCAGCGGAGTCGGAAACGCGTTGACCTACTACCAGACTCCCACCGAGCTCGCGGCGCGTGGTGAGGCCGGGGTGGGCCAGTCGGTCCGGCTCGGCGGGCTCGTCCTCCCGGGCAGCGTGAGCGGGCCACCGACCGACCTGACCTTCGTCCTGACCGACGGCACCACCGAGGTGACCGTCCATTCCACCGTGGCCCCGACCAGCTCGTTCCGCGAGGGAGCGGGCGCCGTCGTCGAGGGCACCCTGGGCGAGGACGGCGTGTTCGAGGCGACCGAGGTCCTGACCAAGCACGACGAGGTCTACGTCGCTCCGTCCGGCTTCGAGCTGCCCTGATCCGTGGCCGCCACCATCGGTCACGCCGCCGTCGTCATCGGCCTGGCCGTCAGCCTGTTCGCCGCCGCTGCATCGGTCCTCGCCGGACGCAGTGGGGACCCGTTGCTGGCGACGGTGGGCCGGCGGAGCGTGTACATCGCCTGGGGCCTGTCGCTGGCGGCCTGCGCGGCAATGGTCAGCGCCCTGCTGGGCCACGACTTCTCGGTCCTGTACGTCGCCCGCAACAACGCGACGACAACCCCGCCGTTCTACTCGTTCATCTCGCTATGGGCCGCCCTCGAGGGCAGCATCCTGTTCTGGACCTTCCTGCTCACCGGCTGGTCGAGCCTGCTCCTGTACCGGTACCGCCGCGACCACGCGGCGCTCATGCCGTGGGCGACCGCGACCCTGGCCCTGGTCGCCGCCTTCTTCTTCGCGGTCATGACCTGGCCGTCGGATCCGTTCGTGACCGTCACCCCGGTCACGGCCGAAGGCAACGGGCCGAACGCGCTCCTCCAGAACCACCCGTTCATGGGGCTGCACCCGCCGCTCCTGTACGTCGGCTACACCGGGCTGGCGCTGCCGTTCGCGCTGACCGTGGCCGGGCTGGTGACCCGCCGCTTCGACGCCGCCTGGCTGCGGGTCATCCGGCGCTGGACGCTGGGCCCCTGGATCTTCCTGACGGCGGGCATCACCGCCGGGGCGTGGTGGAGCTACGAGGTGCTCGGCTGGGGCGGGTACTGGGCGTGGGACCCGGTGGAGAACGCGGCGCTCCTGCCGTGGCTGACCGCCACCGCGTTCATCCACTCGGCGATCGTGGCCGAGCGCGGCCGCTCCCTCCGGACGTGGACCGCGATCCTGGTCGTGACCACGTTCGTGCTGACCCTGCTCGGCACGTTCCTCACCCGCTCCGGGGTGATCGAGTCGGTCCATTCGTTCACCCAGAGCGCGATCGGGGCCTGGTTCCTCGGCGGCGTGCTCATCGCCCTCGTCTCCGGAACGGCGCTCATCGTCTGGCGCCTGCCCGACCTGGCGGGGAGCGGCGCGCCGCCACCGCTCGTCAGCCGCGAGTCCGCGTTCCTCCTCAACAACCTCCTGTTCAGCGGCCTCGCCTTCGCCGTCCTGTTCGGGACGCTGTACCCACTCGTCGCCGAGGCCCTGGGCGGGGATCGGGTCAGCGTCGGCGCCCCGTGGTTCGACCGGGTCAGCGCCCCGTTCTTCGCCGCGCTCCTCTTCCTGCTCGGCGTGGGGCCGGCCCTGCCGTGGGGCGAGGTCAGCTGGCCCGCCCTGCGCGATCGGTTCGTGCTGCCCGCGATCGTCGGGGTGGCGGCGATCGTGGGCGGCGTCGTGCTCGGGGTGGGCGGCGCCGCGTCGCTCCTGACCCTCGGCCTGGCCGGCTTCTCGGGTGCGATCCTGGTCGGCGAGGTCGCGCGCGCCGTGCGCGGCCGTGCCCGGGCGTCCGGTGAGGGCCCGCTCCGCGCGACGTGGGGGGTGGCCACCCGCAACCGGCGCCGGTACGGCGGTTACCTGGCCCACGTCGGCGTCCTCGTCGCGGCGGTGGCGGTCGCCGTCAGCGCGACCCAGGCGGTGGACGCCACCGCGGTGCTGGCCCCCGGCGAGTCGGCCCACGTGGCCGACTACACGGTCACCCACCGCGACCTCGTCCGCGAGCCGCTGGCGTCGGACCCGCGGGTGTTCGAGACCCGGGCCGAGCTCGACGTGGCCGGCCCCCAGGGCGGTTCGGTGAGCCCCGCCCTTCGCGACTACCCGAACTCGGTCGTGCCGATCGCCACGCCCAGCGTCCTGACCTCCGCCACCGAGGACCTGTACCTGACCCTGCTGGCCTACGACACCGCCAGCGACACGGTGACCCTTCGCCTGTTCGTGAACCCGCTCGTGGTCTGGATCTGGATCGGCGGGGCGATCGTCGTCATCGGGGCGGCGTTTGCGATCTGGCCCGGGCGCCGCACCGACACCGTGGTCGCCGACCCGGTGGTCGCGGACGCCTGACCGATGCGCTGGGCTCGCTGGCTGGTCATCCCGATCCTGGCCGTTCCCCTGGCCTGGATCCTGTTCACCGGGCTGGGGCGTGATCCCAGCGAGATCCCGTCCCCGCTCATCGGGGAGCCGCTGCCCGCCTTCTCGTTGGCCACGCTCGACGGGGAGACGGTCGCCACCGATGACCTCGTCGGGCAGCCGGCGATCGTGAACTTCTGGGCCAGCTGGTGCATCCCGGCCTGTGTCGACGAGCACCCGGTCCTGCTCGAGACCCAGGCCGCCTACCGCGACCGGGTCGCCCTGGTCGGGGTCCTGTACGACGACGAGCCGGCCGACGCCCGCGAGTTCCTCGTCCGCTACGGCGACGGCGGGTGGCCGACCGGAGTCGACGCCTCGGGTTCGGTGGCGCTCGCCTACGGCGTGCTTGGCCCGCCCGAGACCTTCTTCGTCGACGCCGACGGCATCGTCCGGGCCAAGCACTACGGCCCGCTGACCGAGGCGGACATGGCCGGCTACCTCGCTCTCATCGGCGTGGCCCCGTGAGCGGCACGCGCGCGACGGCCTGGGCGGGGCTCGGCCTGGTGCTCGCCGCGGTCGTCATCGGTGCGCTGCTGATCCTCCGGCCGAGCGCTCCGCCGACGGCCGCCGAGCAGGCGGACGCGATCGCGGCCGGCCTGCGCTGCCCTGACTGCGCCGGCCTCTCGGCCGCGGACTCGCCGACCAACTCGGCGGCCGAGATCCGTCGCGAGGTCGCCGAGCAGCTTGCCGCCGGCCAGTCCGCCGACGAGATTCGCGCCAGCTTCGTCGCCCGCTATGGCGACTGGATCCTCCTCGACCCGCCGGGCATCGCCCCGTGGCTCATCCCGTTCCTGGCGACGGCCGCCGGGGCGGCCATCCTGGCCATCTGGCTGCTCCGGCCGGGAACGCCTGCGGCCGATCCGTCCGAGGCGACGGAGTCGAACGAGCCAACCGAGGCGGCATCGGTCGCGCCCGCTGCGCCTCCCCCCGGGGGACCGTCACCCGGCGCCCGTCGCGCTGCGGTGGGGGTCGCGATCGGCCTGGTGGTGGCCCTGGCGGTGGGCTTCGTCCTGCCCGAGCCGTACGGGCTTGCCGCCCAGACGGTCGTCAACCAGCCGCTCGCCGAGGCCCAGGCCGCCGAAGCGGCCCGCCAGGCCGAGATCGAGCGCCTGCTCGGGGTGGTGGCGGCAGATCCCGAGGACCTGGCGGCCCTGTCGGACCTGGCCGATGCCTATCTCGCCGGCGCGACCGCCGAAGACCTCCAGGCCGGTGCCCGGCTCCTGCTCGCCCTGATCAGCCTCGACCCAGAGGATCCCCAGCCGTATGGCCGGCTGATCACGACCTACATCCGCGCCGCGGACTGGACGAACGCGGCGGCCGCGACCGACGCCCTGGCCGAGCTGGACCCGGATTCGCCGGACGTTCCGTTCTTCGAGGGGCTCATCGCCTGGCAGGGCCGCCAGGACGCCGAGTCGGCCATCGAGGCGTTCGACGCCTTCCTCGACCAGGCGCCCGACGACCCCCGAGTACCGATGATCCGCGCTCTGCGAGCGGAGGCGGCCGCCGCCGACTAGCGGGCCTGGGGGACCTCGATCCAGAAGGTCGAGCCGACGCCCTCCTCGCTCTCGACCCCGACCGACCCGCCGTGGGCCTCGCCGATGTGGCGGACGATGGCGAGGCCAAGCCCGGCGCTCGCGCCGCCCAGGTCGCGGGGTCCCTCGTCGCGGTCGGCGCGGGCGCGCGCCCGATCGACCTTGTAGAAGCGCTCGAAGATCCGGTCCCGGTGTGTGAGCGGGATTCCGACCCCGTCATCCGCGACCCAGAAACGCACCCCGGCGTTGGTGGGATCCCAGCCGAGCCGGATCTCCCCACCTCGATGGCTGTACTTCACCGCGTTGTGGGCGAGGTTCAGAAGCGCCTGGGACAGCCGCGCCGGATCGGCGGCTGCCCGGAGGCTGGTTCCGGCTGACGGCGGAGCCACGGTCCGGACGGTTACCGAGCGGCGAGCGGCGATGGGACCGATCCGCTCCGCGACGTCGTCAAGGACCCGGGCCGGCGCCACGGGTTCGATGACGAGCCCACTCTCGCCCGACTCGATCATCGACAGGTCGAGGAGCTCGTCGACGAGCTGGGCGAGATGGTCGACCTCGCGCTGGATCTGGACGGCGAACTCACGCCCGGTTACCGGGTCGGCAACCGCCCCGTCTGCCAGCGTCTCGGCGAGGAGCTTGATCGAGGCCAGCGGGGTGCGCAGCTCGTGGCTGATGTTGGCGACCACGTCCCGGCGGCCCTGGGCCGCGCGCCGCGCGGCGGTGACGTCGTGGAGCCACAGCAGCAGGTCCCCGGAGGGGAGCGGCACGGCCTGGACCTCGAACTGCCGTGTGCCGAGCATCCCGAGGGCCGCCTCCCCGACCTCGACGCTTCCCTGGGCCAGAGCCCGACGGGCGACCTCGTCGAGGTGCGCGGAGCCAAATGCCGCGATCAGGCTCATGCCGCGCAGGTCCTCGGTCGTGCGCTCCGCCAGCCCCGCGGCCTCGGACGAGGCAACCCGGACGAGCAGCTGACCGTCGGTGACGACGAGGGCGTCGTCACCGGTGCGGGCCAGGATCGCCTGCAGCGTCTCGGTATCCGGATCGGCCGAGCGGCTGGTCCCCAGCTCCGCCTCGACCGGCGTGTCGTCGATCGTCACGGTCTCGGCCGGAACGCGTAGCCGACGCCGCGAACCGTGCGGAAGTAGTCGTGCCCGTCCCGCGCCCGGAGCTTCGTCCGCAGCCAGCTGACGTGGACGTCGACGGTCCGATCGGTGCCGTCGTAGTCGTAGCCCCAGACCCGTGACAGGAGCTGGTGCCGGGTGAAGATCTGGCCGGGATGGGCGACGAGGTGCGAGAGGAGGTCGAACTCCTTGGTCGTCAGGTCGAGCGGCTCGTCGGCGACCGTCACCTCGCGATGGCCGACGTCCACCCGGATCGCGCCGGAGGTCAGGACCTCGCCGCCATTCTCGGCGCCCATGCCACTGCGCCCCTCGCGGCGGAGGACGGCCTCGACCCGGGCGAGCAGCTCGGGCCGGCTGAACGGCTTGGGCACGTAGTCATCGGCCCCGACCTTCAGTCCGACCACGCGGTCGACCTCCTCGCCCTTGGCCGACAGGATGATCACCGGGGTCTCGATCCCTTCCCGGCGCAGGGTGCGCAGGACCTCGAGACCGCTCATGCCCGGCAGCATGAGGTCGAGCAGGATCAGGTCGTGACGCCGGTCCCGGCCTGCGGCCAGGGCCTGCTCACCATCGACCGCGCTGGCCACCTCGTAACCCTCGCGGGTGAGGTTGAAGGTGAGCGCCTGACGCAGGGTTCGGTCGTCTTCGACGACCAGGATCGTCCGCTTCAGTTCAGGTCCTCGATCTGCCCGGTGGCCAGGTAGACGACGTCCTCGCCGATGTTCGTGACCCGGTCCCCGAGCCGTTCGAGGTGATGGGCAATGAAGATCTGGTGGGTCGCCTGCGGGACGCGGGATGGATCGGCCTGCATGAGGTCCATCGCCCCGCGGTAGACCGCGTCATAGAGCCGGTCGAGCTCGTCATCGTTGGCGCACACCGCCCGCGCGTCGGACTCGCTGACGTCGACCAGCGCGCGCATGGCCGATCGCAGCTGGGATCGGCACAGTCGCTCCATGATCGGGATCTGGCTGAAGAGCGGGATCTCCGGCTCGGAGGCGAGCTGCTGGGCGAGCTTGGCGATGTTCACCGCGTAGTCGCCCATCCGCTCGAGCTCGGCCGCGGCGTGGTAGAGGGCAAGCAGCTCGCGCAGGTCGCGTGCCATGGGCTGCTGGGTGGCCAGGACGACCGAGATGCCGTTGCTGACCCGTCGCTGCAGGTCGTTGACCTCGGCGTCGTCCCAGCGAACCGTGTCGGCGAGGTCCGGGTCACGCTCGTAGACCGCCCGCCCGGCCCGCTCGAGGGCGACCTCCACCAGGGCGCCGAGTCGCAGGACGTCGTCCTTGACGGCCCGGAGCTCCCGATCCAGCGTCGCGCGGGTGTCGACGCCGCCGCCCTCGGTCTCGCCGACGTCGGTCGCCGACGCCACCTCGATCTCGGGGTCCGGGTCGGGCTGTTGGGTGGTCACCGGGTCCTGGTCACTCATCCGAAGCGCCCCGTTATGTACTGCTCGGTCAGCTCGTTGGTTGGCCGGGTGAACAGCTGCTCGGTCGGCGCCGACTCCACGAGGTAGCCGGCCCGGTCCTCGCCCATCGTCAGGAACACGGTCGTGTCCGACGCTCGGGCCGCCTGCTGCATGTTGTGGGTCACGATCACGATCGTGTACTTCTCGCGCAGCTCCTTCATGAGCTCCTCGATGCGGAGGGTCGCGATCGGGTCCAGCGCCGAGCAGGGCTCGTCCATCAGGATCACGTCCGGCTCCACGGCGATCGCCCGGGCGATGCACAGCCGTTGCTGTTGCCCGCCCGACAGGGAGGTGCCCGGCGACTTGAGCTTGTCCTTGACCTCGTCCCACAAGGCCGCTCGTCGGAGCGACTCCTCGACCAGCGCGGCGAGGTCGCCGCGGAATCCGGCGACCCGTGGCCCGAAGGCCACGTTGTCGTAGATCGACTTCGGGAACGGGTTCGGCTTCTGGAAGACCATCCCGATCCGGCGGCGGACCTCGACCGGGTCCACGCCGTCGGCGTACAGGTCGACCCCGTGGTACAGGATCCGGCCGTCCACGCGCGCTGTCGGGATCAGGTCGTTCATCCGGTTGAAGCTGCGGAGGAGGGTGCTCTTCCCGCACCCTGATGGGCCGATGATGGCAGTGATCCGGTTGCGTTCGATCTCGAGGTTGATCTCCCGGACGGCGCGGAAGGATCCGTAGTAGCAGGAGAAGTCCTGCAGCGCGAAGACCACCTCGGCCGGATCAGCCGGCTCGGGCGTTACCGCGGTCGGGCTCGTGAGCGATGCCGGCCGGATGGCGACGGGCGTGGTGGCGGGCTCGGTCACGGGCGGGGCAAGCTTGATCGACATCCGTTCACCAGCGCCTATCGTACCGATTGCGCAACAGAATGGCCGCCGCGTTGACGGCCAGGATCACGACCAGCAGGACGATGATCGCGGCGGCGGTCAGAGCGCGGAACTCGTCCTTCACCTCCTTCGACCAGGCGAAGACCATGGTCGGCAGAGCGGTGAAGGGTCCCTGGAGGAGCTCGCCCACGTTCTCCGGGGCGTTGCGAAAGACCCCGGTGATGGCCCCGACCATGATCAGCGGCGCCGTTTCGCCGAATGCGCGCGCGAGCGTCAGGACCGTCCCGGTCAGGATGCCGGGCATGGCGTAGGGCAGGACATGTCCGCTGATGACCTCCGACCGCGTGGCGCCCACCCCGAATGCGGCCTCGCGGATCGTCTGGGGCACGGCCCGCAACGCCTCGGCGGTGGTGATGACGACGATCGGGAGGACGAGGATGGCGAGCGTCAGGCCACCCGCCAGCAGGGAGCGGCCCATTCCCAGCGTGGTCACGAACACGGCCAGCCCCAACAGGCCGTAGACGATGGCCGGCACGCCGGCGAGGTTGCGGATGTTCGTGTTGATGAGCCGAGCCAGCCGGTTGTCGGCCGCGTACTCCTCGAGGTACACCGCGGCCGCGATCCCGATCGGCATGGCGAGGACCACGACGAAGATCGTGAGGATGATCGATCCCACGATGCCCTGGAGGACGCCGGCCTGCTCCGGTCGCGCGCTCAGCGGCGAGCTCAGGAAGTCCAGCCCGCGCTCCGCGAAGACCGGGAGGGCTCGGGCGAAGATGTCGCCCAGCAGGACGAAAAGGATGCCGAGCGACAGAAGGAGCGTCGCCAGCAGCGCGAGGGCGGCCACCATCCCGGTCCAGTCCCGCTTGCCGCTATGGAGGCCGGCTTCGACGGCCGATCGGGTCACGGAGGTCATCAATAGCGCTCCCGGACCCGGCGGACGAACGCCTCGCTGATCAGGTTGAGCACGAGGGTGATCACGAACAGGAGCAGACCCACGAAGAACAGGCTGGGGAACGCCAGCCCCTCCCCGCCGCGCACCTGGTCCGATCCGGTGGCCAGCGATGTCATCGCCGCGGTCATGGTCATTCCGGGCTCGAAGGGGTTGATCGTGAACAGCGAGCCGCCGGTCGCGCCGGCCGCGATGGCCACGATCATCGTCTCGCCGATGGCCCGCGACACGCCGAGGATCAGGGCGGCGACGATGCCGGACACAGCCGCTGGGACGACGACCCGGATGCTGGTCGCCAGCCGCCGCGCGCCGAGCCCGTACGAGGCCTCGCGGAGCGCGTTCGGGACGGCATGCAGCGCGTCCTCCGCGACCGAGGCGATGAGCGGGGTGATCAGAATTCCGACCGCCAGCCCGGCGGCCATCATGTTGAAGATCGAGACGTCGGGCTTGATCCGACCCACGAGCTCAGGGCTGATCACGGTCAGGGCGAAGTAGCCGAGGACGACGGACGGGACGGCAGCCAGGATCTCGAGGATTGGCTTGAGCGTCTTCCGGGTCCGGTCGCCCGCGTACTCCGACAGGTAGATCGCCGCGCCGAGGCCGAGCGGGGTCGCCACGACCATCGCCACGGCGCTGATGACCAGGGTCCCGGCCACGATGGTCGGGATCGAGAACATGTCCCGTCGCGGGAACCAGCCCTCGGCGACCAGCAGTCCCGGGTCGACGGCCAGGACGAATGCCAGCGCGTTGCCGATCAGGGACAGGACGATGAGGACGCTGATCAGGATCGAAACGCCGGCCGCAACCGTGATGGCGACCTTGACACCGGTCTCCCGGGCGCGTCGACGCGAGCCGATGCGAAGGTCCTCGGCTCGCAGGGTGATCGCCGGAGGGGGAGCCGTCGTCATCGGGAAGAGCGGAGTCCCGAGGAGGGAGGGCCGGTCAACGCGGTCCTACCGAGCGTCCCAGGTCGCCCGAGTGGCGTCGAGGTCGGCCGGGTCGAGGGCGATGTAGTCGGCCTCGGTCACGAAGCCGATGCCCTCATCGGACAGGTAGTAGTCGACGAAGGCCTCGACGGCGGGGTTGTCGGCCAGCCGAGCGCTGTTGACGTACAGGTACAGGTACCGCGACAGCGGGTACTCGGCGGCCGCGATCGTCTCGGGGTTGGCGGCCACGCAGCCGTCCCCGGCGTCGACGTCGAGCAGCTTCACCCGGTCCGAGTTCTCGTCGGCGAAGGCGAAGCCCACCCAACCGAGGGTGTGCGCCGCATCCTCCGAGCCGGCGACCCCCTCGATGATCACGTTGTCATCGCCGGAGGGCGTGTAGTCGGGACGCGTGGTCCGATCCTGCTCGCGCTCGTCGGCGATGCCGCGGATGGCGAGCTCGACGAAGCTGTCAAAGGTGCCGGACTCCTCACCCGGGCCGGTGACGCTCAGCGGGAAGCTTCCGTATGGGGCATGCGACTCGCCACGCTCGCCGGCGAGCTGGCTGTCGAGCTCGGCTGCCAGGTCGTTGGCCGCGTCCCAGGAGTCGAAGCCCTGGGACTCCGGGCCGAGCAGCGCGTAGAGATCAAGGAAGCTCAGGCAGTCGTTGTCCTCGTTGAACGACGAGGTGATCACCGAGATCCCGTCGATGCCGATCTTGAGCTCGAGGTACTCGACGCCCGCTTCCTCGCAGGCGGCGACTTCTTCGTCGTTGATCGTCCGCGAGGCGTCCGCGATATCGATTTCGTCGTTGCAGAAAAGGGCCATCCCATCCCCGGTGCCCGGGCCGTCGACGAAGCCGGTGACGTCCGGATGCTGGCCGATGAACGCCTCGAATACGAGGCTGCTGATCGGCTCGACCGTGGAGGAGCCCGAGATCTGGACGTCGCCGGACAGCGCGTCGCCCGACGGAGCGGCGCTCGACCCCGGCGCTTCGCTCCCATCCGGAGATTCGCTGGCCGATGATTGGCAGGCGGAGAGGGCGAGAAGGCCAACCACGATCAGGGCAACCGGGCGCATGGGCGATCTCACGCTGGAACTCCTTGTGTGACGTGGATGCGCGCCCATGCTCCGGAATCCGCCTCAACGCGCCGTCAGGCCCAAGTCAAAGGAACGTCAAGCGGGGCGAGACCTACCATGGCCCGACTCGGATGACATAGCGGAGGTACGGGCGTGCAGCTGGTGGTGGCGGGACTGATTGGCCTGGTGGGTGGCGTCCTGTCGGGACTCTTCGGGATCGGCGGAGGGGTGGTCATCGTCCCGCTGCTGATCCTGTTCGCGGGCCTGACCGCGAAACAGGCCGCTGGGACGTCGTTGGCCGCCCTGCTCCTGCCGGTCGGCCTGCTCGGCGTGGTCGAGTACTGGCGGGCGGGCTATATCGACGTGCGGCTGGCGGCCCTCGTGGCAGTCGGGATCCTGATCGGTGCCTTCATCGGCGCCCGCCTGGCGATCGGTCTCCCGAACGAGGTCATCCAGCGGGCCTTCGGGGTATTGCTCGTCCTGATCGGGCTGCGCCTGGCCCTGTTCGTCTCCGCCTAGACCCCGCCGAAGAAGGTGCGCGTCAGGAAGTAGGCCAGCGCCGCCACGAGGCCGGCGGCGGGGATCGTCAGGACCCAGGCGATCGCGATGCTGCGCGCCACGATCCAGCGAACCGCCTTGAGGTTGGTGGCCGACCCGACGCCGAGGATCGCGCTCGAGATGACGTGCGTCGTCGACACCGGGACGCCGATCCGGGACGCCCCCAGGATGACCAGGGCGGCGGTCGTCTCGGCCGCGAAGCCGTGGACCGGGTCGAGCTTCACGACCTTGGTCCCCATCGTCTTGATGATGCGCCAGCCTCCGGCCGCCGTCCCCAGCGAGATCGCGGTCGCCGAAACGAGGATCACCCACAGCGGCACGACGAACTCGTCGATCGCCCCGGCGGTGAACAGGGCCAGGGTGATGATGCCCATCGTCTTCTGGGCGTCGTTCGAGCCGTGGCTGAAGGCCATGAACGTCGCGCTGCCGATCTGGGCGCGGCGGAACTGGCCGTTGAGGGTCTTCGGGTTCCGCCGGCGGAAGACGTTCAGGATGATGATCATGGCGCCGATCCCGAGCGCGAACCCGATGAGCGGCGAGGTGACGAGCGGGATCAGGACCTTTTCGATGATGCCCGGGACGTTCCACGCCGCGAGCCCGGCATGAACGACGCTCGCTCCCAGCAGGCCACCGATCAGCGCATGGCTGCTCGAGGAGGGGATGCCGAGCCGCCAGGTGATGAGGTTCCAGACGATGGCCCCGGCGAGGGCGGCGGCCACCACGCCCAGGTCAATGAGGTTCTCGTCGACGAGGCCTGCGGCGATGGTCGTCGCCACCGCCGTCCCGGTCAGCGCTCCGACAAAGTTCGCCGCAGCGGACAGGCCGATCGCGTGGGCCGGGCGCAGCGCCCGGGTGGACACGCTGGTCGCGATCGCGTTGGCTGTGTCATGGAAGCCGTTGATGTAGTCGAAGGCGACCGCCAGGACGAGGACGATCGCCAGCCCCAGGGTCAGCCACTCGGGCACGGTCTACGCTCGACTGTGGTCAGGCGTGCTTGACGACGATGTGCTCGATGACGTTGGCGACGTCCTCGCAGGCATCGACCGTCTCCTCGAGGAGCCCGTAGACGTCCTTCCACTTCACGACGTCGATTGGGTCGCCGCCGTTCTTGAACAGCTCGGCAATGCCGCGCCGGACGATCCGGTCGCCCTCGTTCTCGAGGCGGTGGATCTCGATCCAGTACTTGTCCAGGCCCTTGAACGTGCTCAGCGCGCCGAGCGCCTCGGCGATCTGCTCGCATTGGCGGACGATAATCTCGCACTGCTGGAGGGCGACCGGGGTCGGGGCGTCGACGCCGTAGAGGATGAACGTGTCGGCGACCTCCTCGATGAGGTCGATCACGTCGTCCAGGCGGTTGATGAGGGCGATGATGTCCTCGCGGTCGAACGGCGTGACGAACGTCGCCTCCAGGGTCCGGCCGATGTCATGGCTCATGACGTCGCCGTTGTGCTCGAGGTCGCGGAGCTGCGAGGCGAGGCGCTCGCGCTCGTCGTAGTGGTTGAGCATCTGCTCGAGGACCCGCGCGGCCGCGACGACGTTGGCCGCGTCTTGGACGAACATGTCGAAGAACTTGTTCTCGCGCGGAATCAGGGGCAGTCGCATGCGAACCGGTTCCTCCTCCTCCGGCCGCTTGGGCGACCGGCCCGAAACGGTAGCGGATGACCGCGTTCGGCGGAAGGGCCGTGCCGGGAATCGCCTGCCAAACGCCTCGAAAGAGTGCACCATAGGCCACCCACCCGGGGGTCTCGGCACACCCGTCCTACTGATGTGACAGGAGGAGTTGCCCAATGACCTCGGCACTCGGGCGGTCCCCACGATCCCGTCGTGCGGTACTGGCTGCCCTGATCCTGATCGTGGCGATGCCCGCCACAGCCTCCGGAGGCGGCGGCGGCTGGGTGCCGCCACCGACCTCGCTCGTCGTCTCGACCGGCGCCGTGCCGGGGACGACCTTCGTTCCGCTCATCAACTCCGGCGACGTGGCATTCGGGGAGACTTTCTCCGGGCTGCCGGATGGCATCGGAGCGGTGCCGCGCCGGAACCACTTCCCCGAATGGCTGCCGTGGGTCGGCAGTCGCGCGGACTACGTGGATCTCTACGTCAACCACGAGGAGTCGCATGTCCCATTCGGCCTGACGCCGACCTCGGTGTTCGCCGACTTCCAGGATTCTTCGGTGACTCGAGTCCGGGTCAGCACCACGACCCACCAGGTCACCGACATGGAGGTCGTCCTCCCGGCGAGCGCGGGCCTCATCCGCTTCTGCTCGTCGTTCATGGCCGGTCCGCGGGAAGGCTTCCCCTTCTACACCCTGCTCCTCAACGAAGAGTCGAACGACATCCTGCCGGTCCCATCCGGGGCGGTCTACGGGTCCGACCCAGGAGCTGGAGCGGGCTCACGTCAGGCCGGCTACTCGGCCTGGTACAACACGGTGACCGGCAAGTACGACGTGATCGCCGGTGCTGGCCGCCATAACCACGAGAACCAGGTCGTCGTCCCGGGTGGCTGGTGGAACAAGATCGTCTCCCTGTCGGGCGACGACACCTTCACGACCACCTCGACCGTGGCGCGGCCCAACTTGAGCCAGCTCTACATGTTCGCTGGGCGGAACTTCACCGATTTCACCCGCGACCGGGGCGCGCTGTACGCGTTCCGCGTGACGGCCACCCAGGCTGGTCCGGTGAACCCCGCGGATCCGTTGAACAACGCGAACGACTACTTGGAAATCGCTCCGGGTCAGACCTGGAAGGGCGAGTTCATCCGAGTCCCGGATGACATCGCCCGGGGCACGGCCGATCGTCCGGCGGACCCGAACCTGCCGCAGGAAGACCTGCCGCAGAACCTGCTCGAGGACTGGTCGATGGCCAACAACGTCTTCGAGTTCGTTCGGGTCGAGGACATCGACTACGACCCGGACAATCCTCGCGTCGTCTACTTCGCCGATACGGGCAACTCGCGCCTGTTCGAAGACGCAGCCACCGGCCGGCTGTACCGGCTCGGATCGTCCGACCCGAACGTGGGGAACTCGACGCTCTCGAACGGCCGCGTGTTCCGGATGGTCCTCAACAAGCACGATCCGATGAAGGTGGACGAGTTCTCGATCGTTCTGGACGCGTCGACGGTGGGCATGCGCGCGCCGGACAACCTGGACGCGGGCTCGAACAGCCTGATCCTCCAGGAAGACGCGAGCAACGCCAGGATCTGGCGCTGGAACTACGGACCCAACCCCGCTGACTGGACGCACGTCGCGACCGTCGACCGGGATGGGGACCCGGCAACGTCCGACAGTGGCGAGTCGAGCGGCGTGCTCGACGTGTCGCGCTGGTTCGGGGCCGGTTGGTGGGCGCTCGACGTCCAGGCGCACGACTCGCACGTCGTCCTGGACCCAACGTCGGCCAACCCGGCTGACTGGTACACCTGGTCGACGCCGCCGATCCCGCCGGGCGGAGCCCAGTACCGCAAGCACCTCGAGGCAGGGCAGCTGCTGTTGATGTACCTCCCCGGCAGCTAGGGACCGTCGAAGTCCGGACCGATGCGAGGGCCGCCCGCTGGGCGGCCCTCGTGTCATGTTCGGCGGTCAGCCGCGGGGCTTGCGGCGGTCCCGGGCGAGGTAGACCTGGGGCAGGCCGGCACGCAGGAGGCGAATCGCCTCCGGCTCGGTGGACGTCGGGCTGTTCTGGAAGGTGTGCACGACGTCGATCACCTTGTAGCGGTGGGCGATGCCCTGGGCGTCGATGTACTCGATCGCGTCCCCGACCCGCGGCAGCGGCGCCGAGTACTCGATGTCCGCCGCCGCGAAGCCGCCCCGGCGGGGGAAGTACAGCGTGTACGGCAGCTCGACCGGCCAGTCGGCGCCGGACGCGTCCTGGCTCCGGACCTCGGGTTCCTTCTGCTTGGCCATGCGCGCCTCCGGTTCGTCGAGGGCCGTGTGGGATTCGAACCCACGACACGAGGATTAAAAGTCCCCTGCTCTGCCGCTGAGCTAACGGCCCGCCGTCATCGTACGGCGGAGGCGGTCAGCCGGGGGCGCTGACGGTCGGTTCGGGCCGGGCGTCCGCCGCAGCGTCCGCCGGTTCGGCGTCGATGCCGCCGCGGCGCTCGCTGCGCGGGGAGCGTTCGAAGAGCTCGGCGACCTCGTCGGGGAAGCCGGCCAGGACCGCGGCCCGCACCGGCCGGCCGGCCGCGTCCAGCTCGCCTCGGCTGCGGTCGAGGGCGCGTGGCAGGACGACCCAGCGACGCGGTCGCTCGTAGGACGCGAAGCCGGCCGTCAGCCGCTCGACCTCCTGGCGGAGGAGCGCGGGCGAGGTCTCGCCCTCCGGGACGAGGAGGACCCCGGTCGCGTCCCGGTCGTCGCCCAACAGGACGGCCTGGCGCACATGGGGCGACGCCTCGATGGCCGCCTCGATCGGCGCCGGGGCGACGTTCTTGCCGGTGGCCAGGACGAGGAGGTTCTTCAACCGGCCAGTGATCCGCAGCCGGTTCGCGTCGTCGAGCTGCCCAATGTCACCGGTCCGCAGCCAGCCGTCGGAATCGAGCACGCGGCCGGTGTCCGCCGGCCGGTCGAGATAGCCACGCATGACCTGCGGGCCGCGGGCCAGGATCTCGCCACTGTCCGGATCGAGCCGGAGCTCCGTGCCGGCGACGACCGACCCGACCGTCCCGTATCGGTAGGTGGCCGGGTGGTTGGCGGTCAGGATCGGCGCCGTCTCGGTCAGGCCGTAGCCCTCGAGGATCGGCACGCCGATCCCCTCGAAGAACAGGCCTGTCGCCTCGGGCAGCGCCGCCCCGCCGGACAGCAGGTAGCGGAGCCGGCCGCCCAGCGCGCGCCGCATCGGCGCCATGACCGTCCGCAGCGCCAGCCAGCGCTGGAGGCGGTGCCAGGGCCCGTCCGGCCGCCCGGCGAGGTGGTTCGCGTAGTGCCGCCGCCCGAGCCCGGCGGCCCAGCCGTAGACCGCGCGCCGCCAGCCGGGCCCGCGGGCCAGCTCGGTCTCGGCCCGATGGGCGATCCGCTCGAAGAACAGCGGAATCGATGCCATGAGGGTGGGCTGGACCTCCGCCATGTCCGCCGCCCAGCGCTCGATCTGCCGCTCGGCGAACGCCACGGTCGCTCCGACCCCGATCGGAGCCAGGATCCCCGCCCCGCGCTCGAACATGTGGCTCATCGGCAGGACCGAGAGAACGCGGTCGTCGGGACCGATCGGAATGGCCTGGACGATGGCGTGGAACGAGTGGACGAGGTTGCGGTGGATGACGACCACCCCGAGCGGGACGCCATCGGTGCCGATGGTGTGGACGATCGTGGCCACCGTCTCCGGAGTGAGCGCCTGCCAGTCGCGGTCCCAGGCCGCCCGTTCAGCGGTGCCCGGTGCCGACGGCGCCTCGGCGCCGAGGCCGGCGAGGGTCGCCTGGCCGCTGCCCGAATCGGCGTCGAACAGGACGACCGGGCCCGGGAGCGGGTTGGCGCCCATCCCGCTCTCCAGCCGGGCCAGCAGTCGTGCGTCCTCGACGACGAAGGAGCGGCCCCCAACCGCCCGGACGAGGTCCGCCATCCGCGTCGGCGGGTCGCCCGGGTACAGCGGGCAGGTGACCGCGCCCAGCGCCTGGATCGCGAGGTCCGCGACGAACCACTCGGGCCGCGAGCGGCTCAGGATGACGACCCGATCGCCCGCCGCCACCCCCAGCCGCCGGAGGCCGATCGAGGCGGCCGCGATCTGCTCCCACAGCTCCCCGTAGGTCCACGCCGACCACCCGCCAGCCGACTTCCAGCACAGGGCGGTCCGGTCGTGGTGGCGGACGACGCTGCGGTGGACGAGCTCGACGACGCTGCGCGGGAGCGACTCGGGCTCGACGACGAGGCGGTCGCCGCGGACGACGGTCCCGGTCACGGGTGGGCCTCGATGGCCGGCTCGGAGGTCGTGGCTGCGACCGGGCGGCCGCGGAACCGCGTGCCGAGGGTCGCGGTGGCCACGTCGAGGGCCAGGCACAGGAGCACCGTGATCGTGCCCGCCACCAGCAGGATGACCCCGAATTTTGCCCACAGCCCGAGGGGCAGCGTGATTGCCCAGGCGGCCACCACCACGGTGACCGGGTGGTGGAGGACGTAGAACGGCAGGACCATCGAGCTCGCCCAGCCGAGGAACCGCGGACGCGCCGTGAAGTACGTCGCCGCCAGCCCGACCAGGACGAGGGTCATGATCCAGGCCAGGGCCGACCGCCAGGCGACGTAGGCCAGGCCAAGCAGGGTGAAGCCGGGGGCATGCTCGATGTCGACCGGCGAGCCGAACATCAGGACCGGCAGGTAGCCGATGGCGATCAGCGGGGTGAGCCACAGCGTCACCCGCCGTCGCCGGAGGATGGCTGGCATGACCCGGCCATCGGCCATGGCGCCGATGCCGATCACGAAATAGCCAAGCCACAGCGCGAAGTCGGCCCAGTCTCGGTACTCGGGGAACAACGGTCGGAGGATGAGCTGGACCGCCGCGATCGGGACGAGGAGCCAGACGAGCCCAAAGCGTCGATCGGCGACGCGCCCGAAGACGAGGTCTGCCCCGTCGGCCCGTCGATCGCGGAGCCACGAGAGGAGCGGCAGGGTCAGGAGGACGTAGAGGAACAGGAAGCCGAGGAACCACAGGTGGTGGCCGACATCGCCGAACCACCGCGGGTTCAGGCTGATGGGCAGGGTGGACAGGTACGTCCCGAGGAACTCGATCGGTCCGGCCGTGCCGCCGGCTGAGACGTACGCGACCCATGCCTGGGGCGGCCCGAGGATGACGAGCCCCAGCAACAGTGGGATCAGCAGCCGCCGCAGGCGAAGTCCGGTGTGCCCGCCGATCCCCCGGCGCTCGACCGCCAGCCAGGTCGCGGCCCCGGTCAGGAAGAACATGAGCGGCATCCCGAACAGGTAGCCAAAGCCCGAGGCCACGCTCAGGAACAGGCTCTTGTCCGTGTCGTTGATGAGCCAGGTGGTGGTCACGAACGGCTGCGCGGCGTGGAACGCGAAGGCGCCGACCACCACCAGCACCTTCAGCCAGTCGATCCAGTTCAGCCGCTCGCGCACGGCCACCAGTCTGCCAGAGCGATCCAAGAATCGGGCCCATCGGCCCTTTCGCTTCTTGACCGCCTTGTCTACGATCGCGGTCCGATGGAGGAGACCGTCGCGGCAACACGCGACCGGTGGCTGGCGGCTGAGGGTGCTCCGGCCCGCTGGGGGCTGCGCGTCGTCCCGATCCTGATCGTCCTGGTCACCGCCTTCGCCGTGACCGCCGCGGTCGTCATCTCCGACCTCACGATCGACTACCTCGCTTGGGACAGCCGGGCCTACTACGACGCCCTGCGGAGCGCCGAGCCGTACGCGGGCGCCTCGGTGGGCGAGATCGGTTCATTCCTCTACCCGCCTCCGTTCCTCCAGGTCCTCGGACCGCTGGGTGAGCTGCCGTGGCCGCTGTTCCTGTTCGGCTGGACGGCCGCCCTCGCCGCCGCCGCGGTGGCCATGCTCCGCCGCGTCCCGCGCCGGCATCGCGAGCTGCTGCCCCTGCTCGCGATCCTCGCCGGCGCCGACATCTGGGCCGGGAACATCAACCTGTTCCTGGCGTTCGGCGCGGTCACCGCGGTGACCTACCCCGCCGCCTGGGCGGCGCTGGCGCTCACCAAGGTCACCGCCGGGATCGGTGCGCTGTGGCACGGCTTCCGCGGGCAGTGGCCGGAGTTCGGGCTGGCGGTGCTGGTGACCGCGCTCGGCGCCGCCCTGTCGTTCGTCGCCGCGCCGGCCCTGTGGGGCGACTGGCTGTCGATCGTGTTCGGCGAGAGCCCGAGCGGCCTGTACGCCACGGCGCTTCCGGTGCCGCTCTTCGTCCGCCTGCCAGCTGCCGTCGTCCTGCTGTGGCTCGCGGCCCGCGGCGGCCGCCCGTGGCTCGTCCCGGTCGCCTGCATGGTCGCCCTGCCCGTGATCTGGTTCAACGGGCTCTCCATGCTCCTGGGTGCCGCCGCCCTGCTCGACCATCCCCGGGAGGCCGATTCGACGACTTCCGGCTGATCCGTGACACTAGGGGTGTCAAGACAAGGAGACACCCCTGATGAACGGACCCTCAAGGCGGCATTCCGCCGCCATTGTCCTGCCCGTTCTGCTGATCCTGGCCGGCTGCAGCTCGAGCGCGAGCTCGTCGCCAAGCGACGAACCCGAGGCGAGCGGCGGCGGCGTCGGAACCACGGTTGACGTCGAGCTCCAGGAGTTCGCGGTCATTCCCGCCGAGGCATCCGCGCCGGCCGGGCCGGTCACCTTCTCGGTCACCAACAACGGCCCAGACGTCGTGCATCAGTTCGTGATCATCCGCACCGATCTCGAGCCCGGCGACCTGCCGACCGATGAGCACGGCGTCGTGGACGAGTCGGGCGAAGGCATCGAGGTCGTCGACGAGATCGAGGACATTCCCGTCGGCGAGACGATGGAGGTGACCGCCGACCTCGAGGCCGGGAGCTACGTCCTGATCTGCAACGTGTTCGACGAGGCGTCGGGCACGGCGCACTACTCCGAGGGGATGCGGGCGGCCTTTACCGTCGAATAGCCGCCCAACGGTACCGATAGACTGCGAACGCGCCGCCGCTGGCGGCGCGTTCGCCGTCGGCGGGCCGTGAGGGATCCACGGAGGAGGGAGCTGCGCGATGCGGGTCCTGTTGGTCGGAGTCGGAACGGTGGGGGAGTCGATCGCCCGTTTGGCGTCGAGACACGCGTGGTGCGAGGAGCTCGTGCTCGCCGACTACGACACCGCCCGGGCCGAGGCGCTCCAGGCGTCCCTCGGTGACGCGAGCCGGTTCCCGGTCGCGCACATCGACGCGCGCGATCGCGGCGCGGTTGCCGCGCTCGCGCGGCAGCATCGGTCCGACCTCGTCATGAACGCGGTCGACCCGCAGTTCGTGATGCCGCTCTTCGAGGGCGCGCTCGAGGCCGGGACGAACTACATGGACATGGCGAACAGCCTGTCCGTCCCGCACGCCGACGACCCGCACCGGACGCCGGGCGTGAAGCTCGGCGACGAGCAGTTCGCGCGGGCCGCCGACTGGGAGCAGGCCGGCAAGCTGGCCGTGCTCGGGATGGGGATGGACCCGGGCCTTTCGGACCTGTTCGCCCGGTACGCGAAGGACGAGCTGTTCGACGAGGTCCACGAGGTCCACGTCCGGGACGGCGGCGACCTCGAGATCACCGGCTACGCCTTCGCTCCGGTCTTCAGCATCTGGACCACGATCGAGGAGTGCCTGAACCCGCCGGTCGTGTGGGACGCCGACCAGGGCGGCTGGGTCACGACGGCCCCGTTCAGCGCTCCGGAGGACTTCCCGTTCCCCGACGGGGTCGGGCCCATGGAGTGCGTGAACGTCGAGCACGAGGAAGTCCTCCTCGTCCCGCGCTGGCTGCCCGAGGTCCGAAAGGTCACCTTCAAGTACGCGCTTGGCGCCGACTTCATCGACAAGCTGAAGACGATCCGCGACCTCGGCATGCATCGGACCGACAAGGTGAACGTCAAGGGCGTCGAGGTGTCGCCGCGGGACGTCCTGGCCGCCATCACCCCTGATCCGATCACCCTCGGCGACCGGATGGTCGGCCGGGCGATGGTCGGGACCTGGGTGATCGGCACGAAGGATGGCCGGCCGCGCGAGGTGTTCCTCTACCAGAGCGCCGACGCCGCCGACATCTGGAACCGCTACGGGGTCCAGGTCGTCGGCTGGCAGACCGGCTTCAACCCGGTCGTCGCGATGGAGCTGCTCGCCACCGGCGCGTGGTCGGGCACCGGCGTCCTCGGACCCGAGGCATTTGACGCGCGGCCGTATCTGGCCATCCTTGATCGCGACGGCATCCACTGGGGGATGGCCGAGATGGAGCCGGGCGCCCACCGGCCGACCTGATCGCGAGGTGACGGACCGATGAACGTGGACGAGATGCTCCAGGGCGCACGCGACGCGATGGCCGTGTCGCGCGTCTACGGCGAGCCGATCGAGCGCAATGGGGTCACCCTGATCCCCGCGGTCGACGTGCGGGGCGCCGGCGCTGGCGGCGGCGACGCCGAGCACACCGGTGGTGGCGGCTTCGGGGTGAGCGCGCGACCGGTGGGGATGTGGGTCATCCGCGGCGACGACGTCGCGTGGGAGCCCAGCGTCGACGTGACCCAGATCACGATGCGGGCCCTGGTCGTGGGACTCATCGGCCTGCTCGTCGTGCGCTCGGTGATCAAGACCTTGGCCAAGCGTTGACCCGATCGGCCTGCCGATTGACCGATCCGCCGCCGGCCGGTACCCTAGGAGATCGCGGGGTGGAGCAGCGGTAGCTCGTCGGGCTCATAACCCGAAGGTCGGCAGTTCGAATCTGTCCCCCGCAACCAATACCGCAAACCAGGGAAAAGCCGCCTCCGACCGGGCGGCTTTTCTGCTGCCCGCTACTTGAAGTAGCCGGTCACGTCGAGGATGAGATCGGTCGTGGCGGTGCTCGGCCCCATGTAGATCAGGCCCACCGTGTCGGTCGGTGACAAGGGCGCAGTGATCCCGTTGGCTCGCGTGTCGCCGGAGGGGAAGTTCAGGGTCGACGTGGTCGGACTGCCGGTCGGCAGCCTGGTCATGGCGACCCAGCCCGCCGCGCGCGCGTTGACGACGGTCAGGTTGCCCGTGATCGCGGTCGCGGTCGACGGGACGGCGGTCCCCGGGACCAGGGTCAGCGCCCGTGGGCTCCCCGCCAGGAATGGCCCGGCGAGCCCGGTGACGAAGCGGCTGTCCAGCACCCGGCCCGGGGCGAGCGGCACGAACCGCGCCCCCGCGAGGTCCTGCAGGTAGTAGCCGGTCACGTCGAAGATCAGGTCGGTCGAAGCGCCCATGGTCCCGTGGAAGACGGCGCTGAGCTTCCCCTCCGATCCCAGCTGGACCGTCAACCCGTTGGCTCGCGCGTCGCCGGCGGGGAAATTCAGGGTCGAGGTGGCCGGCGTGGCGTCCTGCTCCGGCGTCACCGCGACGAAGCCGCCACTGGTCTGGCCGGTGACGGTGACGTTCCCGGTGACCGCCACCGCGTCCGACGGGATCCCATTGGTCCCCGCAATCTGCCAGGACTGCGGCAGGTCGGTCTCGAAGCGGTCGGGCAGCCCATTGTCAAACCTCGTGTCGAGGGTGCGGACGGGCGCCATCGGGTTGTAGGTGGCGCCGGCGTTCGAGGCGAGGAAGTAGCCGGTCACGTCGAAGACGAGGTGCGTGGTTCGCCCGGCTGCGGCGGCGTAGATGGCCGACAGGTTGCCGCTCGGCCCGAGCGCGATCGTCACGTTGTTGGCCCGCACGTCGCCGATCGGGACATTGATCGTAGACGACGAGGCCGTTGAGGCGGTCGTTGGTGACACGGTCACCCAGCCCGCCCCGGTCTGGTCGGTCACCGTGATGTTGCCGGTGACGGCCACCGCGTTGGCCGGCACGGCGCCGACGTTCGCGACCGTCCAGGATCGGGCCACGCCGGCCGCGAAGGTGCCCACCAGCCCGGTTCCAAACCGGGTGTCGAGCACCCGGACCGGGTCGACCGGGACGAACGTCGTCTCGGTGGGCGTCGGAGGGCTGGTCGGGAAGGCGATCCGGCCCACGAAGCCACCTCCGCCGCGGGCGAGGTAGTAGAGGGCGCCGTCGGGTCCGACCTGGAGGTCGACCGGCTGGTCGATCCCCGTCGCGAAGGTGTTGAAGGCGAAGCCGTTCGCCGGTTGGACCCGGTAGATGGCGTCCCCGCACAGGTCGGCGAAGAAGTAGCTCCCCACGTAGGACGCGGGGAACGTGGGGACGATCGGGTTGTAAAAGGCGCCGCCGGCGATCGCGCATCCGGCTGGAATCGGGGCATGGCCATGGCCAAAGGCGAAGAGAGGTCCCCGCTGGCCGGGCGCGCTGGTCGGACCCTCGGAGAGTGGCCAGCCGTAGTTCGAGCCCGCAATGCCGTCGTTGATCTCCTCCCACGACCCCGCCCCGACGTCGTTGATGAAGAGCCGGCCGGTGCTCGGCTGGAAGGCGAAGGTGAACGGGTTCCGGAGGCCTCGGGCCCAGATCGAGCGGTTGACGCCGCTGGTCGAGCCGTAGAACGGGTTGTCGGCCGGGATGGAGCCGTTGGGGTTGAAGCGAAGCACCTTGCCGAGGGGGTTCGCCAGGGTCTGGCTGTTCGACGACACGGCGTTCTCACCGACGGCGATGTAGAGCTTGCCGTCGGGCCCGAAATGGATCGCCCCACCGTTGTGGTTCGTCGCCCCGAGGTTGGGGAGGTTGAGGAGGACGACCTCGCTCCCCGGCACCGCGACATCGCCGCTGGCGGTGAACCGGCTGACCCGGTTATGGACGGCTGGGCTGGTTGCCGTGTAGTAGACGTACACGTACTGGTTGATCGCGAAGTCGGGATCGAAGGCGACGCCGAGCAGTCCCCGCTCGCCGGACGCGTTGACGGTCAGAGTCACGAACGGCGTCCCGAGCAGCGACCCGTTTTTGATCACCCGCAGTTCCCCGGTCTGCTGTGCGACGAAGAGGCGGCCGTCGGGGGCGAACGCCATGGCGGTGGGGCTGGCGATCCCGCCCGCGAAGACCGCATCGGTGAAGCCAGCCGGGACACTCGCGGCCGCCACCGGTGCCGCCGGGGCGGTCAGCACGAAGTTGGCGGCCAGGACGAGGGAAGCCGCCAGCGAGCGGCCGATCCCGGTTGTTCCCATCGGGTTCAGGCTACCGGTGTTCCGATCTCGTGGCCAATCGGCACGATCGTCACCGCCCTACTGGCCATTCCGGCAGACCGCGGGTAGAATGGCGCTCCAATTCGCCTACCACGCGCGGAAGCCGCCTCCGACCGGGCGGCTTTCGCCTTTTGGAGCCATCGATGGCCTACGACCACGCCGTTGCCGACCAGATCCGCGCCGCACTGTCGGATCGGACCGATGTCGCCGAGCGCGAGATGTTCGGGGGCATCGCGTTCCTCGTCGACGGGAACATGGCGGTCGGGGTGAGCGGCGACGGCCTGATGGTCCGGGTCGGGCCGGAGGCCCATGACGAGGCGTTGGCGCTCCCCGGGGCCGAGCCGTTCACGATGGCGCCCCGACCCATGCGTGGCTGGCTGACCGTCACCCCGGTTGGCTTCGCGACCGATGTCGACCTGCGAGCCTGGGTCGCCCGCGGCGTGGCCTTCGCCGCGAGCCTGCCGCCGAAGTAGCCCCTCAGTCGGGCGGCAGGCGCTCGGCGAAGACACTTTCCGACCGGGGGATCCGCGCCTCGCCCGGCGCCGACTTCGGCGCCCGGGCCGCATCGGTCGGGTGGCCGAGCGACAGGACCGTGCGAACCCACCGATCTTCGGGGAGCTCGAGGATCTCACGGACCGCGGGCATCACATCGGCCCGGATCCAGGTGATCGCGGCGGCCAGGTCCAGCATCCCGGCGGCGATGAGCATCCGCTCGGCGGCCCGGCCGTCGTCGTACGTGTCGGCCGCGAGGCGCTCAGGATCGACCCGGAGCACGACCGCGATGGCCGCGGTCGCCGTCTTCAGGGAGCGGGTCTGGGGCAGGCCGGCCGCCTCGAGGCGGCGAATCGTCGCGGGGTCACGGATGGTCAGGAACCGCCACGGCTGGTTGTTGCGGCTGCTCCCCGTCCAGCGGGCCACGTCGGTGATGGCGTCGAGCTCGGCATCGGTCAGCGGCTCGTCGGTGAACTCTCGGACCTGGCGCGTGCGCCGGAGCGGGCGGAGGACGTCGCGCGGCGAGGTCGGATCGGTCATGCGGGAATTGTGCCCGCTACAATGCGGCCGGGTCGCGACGCGCGACCCGCAGTGCGGAACCGCCCCACACGGGGTCCCACCGAGGAGGTTCGCGCGCCCGGTATGACAAGCGGCAACCTGAAGCGGCTCCGACCCTACGACGCCCCGCCGAAGTCGAACACGTCCCTCGTGCCCGGCAGCGAGAACGGCACGGTGATGGGCTACCTGGGCTTTGGCGCAATCTGGTTCTTGACCGCGACCGGGATCGCGACCCTGGCCATCGCCCAGATGGTCATGTCGAGCTTCACGTTCGTGATCCAGCTGCCGTTCGGGATGACCTTCGAGCTGAACCCCGACACCGTCGCGGCCGGGTTCCGGCACGCTTTCGTCTGGGGCTGGCTGACCAACGCCGCCTTCGGCGCGGTCTTCTTCATCACGCCTCGGATCACCGGGCACCCGATCGCCCATTCCCGGATCGGAATGCTGGGCATGGTCCTGTGGAACGTCGGCGTCGGCGCCGGGCTGGCCCTGCTCTACATCCCACAGGTCGCCGATGCCGGGACCTTGACCGGGTTCCCCTGGCTGATCAACGCCCTCCTCGTGCTGGCCCTGCTCCTCGTCAATCTGTCCTTCTGGACCAGCCTCCGCATACCCGGGACGCCGTACATCGCCTTGGCCTGGTTCGCGCTCGGGATGCTCTCGCTGCTCGGGATGACGATCGAGGCCACGATCGTCGGCTTCCTCGACCTCGATCCCTCGATCGACGCGCTCGCCGAGGCGATGTGGGTCCGCGGGATCGCCATCGTCTGGCTGCTCGGGATCCCGATCGGCGCGCTCCACTACCTCGTCCCGCGCCTGACCGGCCAGCCGCTCGCGTCGGGGACACTGGCCTGGGTCGGTCTCGCCACGTGGTTCGTGCTGGGCGTGATCTCGTGCTTCGGGGCGGCCGTCTCCCCGCAACTTCCCTACGCGCTCGTCACGCTCGGCAACGTCGCCACGATCCTGCTGCTGCTGCCGGCGACGGCCATCATCGGCAACCTGACGATGACGCTCCGCGGGAAGTGGAGTCTGGCCCTGTCGCCGGGTCCGCTCGCGCTGGCCGTGGCCTCGATGGTGTTCCTCGGCGGAACGGCGCTGCTGGCCGGGATCGGCTCGTTGCGCGAGGTCCAGACCGCCGTCGCGTTCACCGAATGGCCGGGCGGGGTGGCCGCCTTTGCCCTGCTCGGGGCGTCGAGCATCGGCCTGATCGCCGTCGGCGAGCACGCCTGGCCGCGGCTCCTCCACCGGTCGCATTCCGGCGGCCTGTGGGCGTACGCGGTGACCTGGGCGGCCTTCGGCGGTGCGGCGGTCGCCGGCGCGGCGCTCATCGCGGCCGGCCTGTTCCACGTCGGGATGGCGGCCGACGGGATGGCGCCCAACGAGATCAGCGCGACCCTGCTCCCCATCCACCTGGTCGCGTTCGCCGGGCTCGGCCTGTCCGGGCTGGCCGCCGCGGCCCATGCCGCGAGCGCCTATGTCCTGGCCGCCCACGGGCGTCCGGTGTTGACCACCCAACCCGGCGCCCCGGCGACCGCGTCAGCCGGACACTGAGCCGATGACCGCGTCCAGCCCGCCGCCGATCGAGACCGGCCATGAGCCGATCCCACGCTGGGTCATCGCGGTCGGGGCCGGCGTGGTCCTGGTCGGCGTTCTTGCCCTGGGTGGGGGACTGGAGGGCACGAACCCCGATCTCATCGGTGGTGGTCCGACCAACGCTCCACCGCCGTCCGGTGAGCCACCGCCCTCGGGCGCGCCACCGTCGGCGGGCGGTGCGGACGCGGTCGCCCTGATCGAGCAGGCCGGTTGCCAGAACTGCCATGGCGTCGACCTCGCCGGCCAGGGCAACTTCCCGAGCCTGCACGGCCTGGCCGATGGGCCGAAGAGCGAGAACCTCCAGCCGCTCGCCGCCGACCACCCCGACGACTGGCCGAACCTGTGGATCGACGGCACGGGGCCCGAGGTCGCGGGCCTCGACCGGGGCGGCATGCCGCAGTTCGGGGATGGGCAGCTCACGACCGAAGACATCGCGACGATCGTCGAGTACCTCTACACCCTCCCATGACCGAGCCGGGCGAGGCCCGGACCCGATCGGTGCTGATCGGCGCCGCCGAGATGGCCCAGATCGACGAAGCCGCCCAGCGCCTGGGCCTGACCGAGGATGCGCTGATGGAGAGCGCCGGCGGCGCGGTTGCCGAGGTCGCCCTCACGGAGCTGGCGCGGCTCGCCGAGCCGGTCGTCGGGCCCGGTGGTCCGCTCGCGGAGCGCCTGCTGACCGTCGTCCTGTGCGGCATCGGCAACAACGGCGGGGATGGTTTCGTCGTCGCCCGCCGGCTGGCGAACGGCGGCCAGCGCGTGATCGCGGTCCTCGTGGGCGAGGCGAGCAAGATCTCCGGTACGGCGGCGGCCCACAACTGGGGTGTGCTCCAGGCGATGGCCGCCGGCGGCACGCTCCAGCTCTTCGTGGCGCCCACCCCGGATCTCCTGCTCAGCCTGCGATCACGGATCTCCTCTGCGTCTCTCCTGGTGGACGCACTCCTCGGCAGTGGGGCGCGCGGGCCGCTGCGGGAGCCGATATCGACCGCCGTCGACCTGGTCAACGCGATCCGCACCCACGCGGCGGCCGCCGGCCGGCCATGCCGCGTGCTGGCGGTCGACACGCCGACCCTCGTCGACCTCACCTTCGGCGAGCGGACCGACCCCGTCGTCGCCGCCGATGTGACGGTGACGTTCCACCGCGCCAAAGCGGGCTTCGCCCTCGACCAGGAGGCCCGGAGGCTGGCCGGCCGCTACCTCGTGGCCCCGATCGGGATCCCGCTGGAAGCCGAGGCGGGGATCGTCCCGGCCGACGGGGAGTTCCCTCCGGCGCGGATCACCGAGGTGACGTGGCAGGAACCCGTCGTGGACGCGCCCCCGCCCCGCCCGCTCGACTAGGTCAGCGGCGGGCTCGTCGGACCGCGAGGACGGTCGACGCGCTGAGCGTCCCGACCAGGAGGATCCCGAACCCGAGGACCGCCAGGGGGCTGCCGCTGCTGGGGGGCGGCATCGCCGCATCGGCCAGGCTCGCGAGCGGTGTGGGTGCGGGGGTTGCCGCCCCGGCGACGTCAAGCGTCGAATTCGAGTTGTTGTTGCCCGGCGTCGGGTCCGGGGTCCCGCTGACCACGAAGGCCGTATTGGAGATCACCGTCGCTGCCGGCGTGCCGGGGTTCACGTTCACGACGAGGGTGAACACCTGGGCGCCGGCGGCCACCGTCAGGGACGCGTTGCTCAGGGTCACGACGCCGGTGCCACCCACCGCGGGGGTCGTCGCGCTCCAGCCGGCCGGTGCGGTCAGGCTCACGAAGGTCGTGTTCGTCGGGGTCGTGTCGGTGACGTTCACACTGGTCGCGGTCGAAGGCCCGAGGTTCTGGACGGTGATCGTGTAGGTGATGTTGCTGCCGGCGGCCACTGGGCTCGGGGTGCCGGACTTGCTGACCGACAGGTCGGCGCTGACCGGTGCTCCCGCCAGAGCGGGTCCGGCGAGGGCGGCGGTGAGGATGAGCGCAGCACTCGTGACGCGGACCAGACGCATGATCGGGACTCCCCTGGCAGCTTGGTTAGCGAGCCGAGCCTACCACCGCGCGCGCACTAGGATGCCGCGCATGACCCGTCGCCTGGTTGCCGCCCTGGGCATCGGCCTGGTGGTGGTCGGGTGCGCCCTGCCGGCCACCGAGGAGGGGTTCAACCAGGGCTTCTGCGAGGCCGATGCTGCCTTCGAGGTCGCGACCGCCGCGGTGCTCGAGATCGAGGATCGGCAGGAGTGGATTGCCGCGACCCGGGAGGCGATGCTGACCTTCCGCGACGACCTCGACCGCCTGCCGGCCTGGGCCCCGGCCCGCGACGCCAAGGCCCAGCTCATGGCCGCCCTCGACGCGGTCCTCGATCTCGTGGAGAGCGGGGCGGCCGGCGAGCTGATCGAGAGCCCGCGCTGGGAGGACGCGATCGAGACGATGCTGACCGCCCGCGCCGCCCTGCGCACGATGGCCGGCCCCTGCCTCAGGCTCGAGGGCACGCCGAATCCGGCCCTCCGACGTACAGTTCAGGCATGACCACCAAGATCACGAAGTCCGAGGCCGACTGGCGCGCCCAGCTGACCCCGGAGCAGTACCACGTCCTCCGCGAGAAGGGCACCGAGCGGGCGTTCACCGGCGCCCTGTGGGACGAGCACCGACCCGGCGTCTACCGCTGTGCCGCCTGCGGCACCGAGCTGTTCGACTCGAACACGAAGTTCGAGTCCGGCACCGGCTGGCCCTCGTTCTACGAGCCAGCCAAGCCCGAATCGGTCGACACCGAGACCGATCGGTCGTTCTTCATGACCCGCACCGAGGTCAACTGCGCGACCTGCGGCGGCCACCTGGGCCACGTCTTCAACGACGGTCCGCGGCCGACCGGCCTCCGCTATTGCATCAACTCCGCGGCCCTGACCCTGGATCCCTCGGAGCCCCGGATCGAGATGGAGGAGGTCTAGCCCGGGCTGGGTTCGATTTCAGCGGAGGGCACATGAGCGAGCAAGGCTGGCGCGACTTTCTTGCGGCGGAGGGGGTCGACGACTGGGTTGTGTTGCATGGCGGGGCAGTGGCCGTCTTTCGAAGTGCATCTCTTGGCGATGCGGCTCGGCTTGCCGACGCCATCGCCAAGGCTCCCGGTGTCGAAGGCGCAGGTGTCCTCCTGACGCTCGCGGACACCCGCCTCACCGTCCGCATCGGTCGGGACCTGTGGAACCTCGAGCCGCACCACGTCGAGCTGGCGCGCGCCGTTTCAGCGGTGGCCCGGGACCAGGGCGCGGTCGCCGACCGCGCATCGGTCCAGGAGGTGCAGCTGGCGATCGCGGCCAAGCCGGACGACATCGACCTCGGCTTCTGGCGGGCCGTCCTCGGCTACGTGCCCAATGCCCCGGACAACGCCCTCGAGCCGCTCGGCCACGGATCGACGGTCTGGATGCAGCCGCTGGACGCGGCCAAGCCGCTGCGCCACGCCATGCACATCGACGTGTCGGTCGCGCGCGAGCACGCCCGGGCCCGGCTGGATGCCGCGCTGGCTGCCGGCGGGCGCATCGTGGACGACTCAGAGGCTCCTTCGGCATGGATCCTCGCGGACCGCGCCGGCAACAAGGTGTGCATTGCCGCTTGGCCGGATGGGGCAACGAAGGCGTCTCCGGCGAATCCCGTCCTGGACGGAAGCCGGGGGTAACGCCTTCGGCCAAGCCCGCCGGCACGCCTCCGCCCCGCAGTCGGACCGCAGTGGCCGCAGCTCATGGTTGCCGCGACTCACGTGGAATCGGCCGTTGGCCGAGCGTGGATCGTGAAGGAGCCCTTCCGTCTCATGGCAATTGCGTCATCCGACTCGTTGGTCTGCAATGGGTGCGGGGCGGCCCTGTATCGGCAGTGGTACGACGCCGGCCGGAGTGGCTATGCATGCCGGAGCTGCGGCGCGCTGACGCCCTCGGCCGCGGCCCCGCCGGCCCCGGTCGCCACTCCACCGTACTCCCGCGTCCGCATCGCACTGAATGCGCTCGGCGTTCTCATCTTTCCGATCCTGTGGATCCTCGTCATCGCTGGCATCGCGAACGGAAACTCGAACTACACGCGGATCGCGAAGTACGTCCTCATCGTCTACGGCGTCCTGGTGGCCCTCTACCTCGTCGCGCGTCTCGGACAGGCATAGTGGCTCTGGCCGATGACCGCACGTTGGGTCTGCAATCGCTGTTTCACCTCGGCGGAGCCGACCCTCACGACGTGCCCGCATTGCGGCCTCGCCCGCGGCGCGAGTCCGTCGTCGACCGCGT
>DATBLJ010000061.1:0-9477 GCA_036555375.1 Candidatus Limnocylindria bacterium | reverse complement strand
TCGTCGATCCGCGGATCGGCGTCGAGGATGATCTCCCGGACGCGCTCGACGACCGGCTTCTGCGGGTTCTCGTAGCTCGCCAGCCAGGCGTCGACCTCGGAACGGCGACCCATCTCAGCCGGTCTCCGCGCTCGCCGCGTCGCCGAAGGACTCCCCGGACTGCACGCCGCTCCGCTTGTGGAGCGGTGGTGCGGTGGCGGCGTCGTTCATCTCGAACCGTGACGGTGGAGCGGCGGCAGCCAGCCGGGCGATCTCCTCCTCGGTCAGGTCGTAGCCGTAGCGGATGGCCGCGACGTTCTCGCCCTGGTAGCGGCGCGGCAGCGAGTCGCGGATCGCGGCTTCGTCGAACTCGATCTCCGCCAGGCGGAGCAGCCGGCCAAGGGCAATCATGTTGCCGAACAGCTCCTTCCCGAAGCGCTCCGACCCGAGCGAGGCGAAGGGGATCTGCTCGTCGCCGGGCATCCCCAGGCCGAGATCGGTCACGACCTTGCGGCCGCTGATGTGCAGGTGCCCGCGGTCCGCCAGCCGGAGAAGGATGTCGGCCTCTTCGACGACGGGGTTCGCGATCGGGGCGTCGTCGAAGATCACGAACGCATCCGACATCGAGCCGCGGACGGAGGAGTCGTAGTCGAGCAGGACGGTGACCTGCTTGCCCATCCGGGCCAGCAGGCTGCCCAGGATGGCCGCGATCAGGCGCACGCCCTGGCCGCCGACCCCGTCGAGCGCGATGCGGGTCGCCATGCGGTCGCCGACCGCTCCTACGACTCGAGCTCGGCCGGGTCGATCCCGGCCGCCTGGAGGGCGTCGGCGAGGGTCAGCTCGCCCTTGGCGACCTGGAGCTTGACGGCGGGGTCGAGGCGCTGCATCAGGGCCAGCCGCTTCTGCGACTCCGCTCGCTTGCGGGCCTTCTCGTCATCGGAGACCACCGGGCGGGCGGCCTTCGCAGCCGCCACCGGTGCTGCGCCAGCGTCCGGCGTCGCCGCTTCGGTCGCGGCGCCGTTCGTCGCGTGGCCGTTGGTGGCCTCGGCGTGCCCCTCCGGGTAGAGGATGCCCAGCTCGTACGGGCCCAGCGCATCGGCGCCCTTGGGCGCGCGCTTGTAGGTCTTCCGGTAGAAGGTGAGCATCTCGTTCGCGTTGGCGAAGCCGATCCGCCTCCCGTTGTTCTCGATGCACTGCGAGGTGATGTCGACGAACGAGAAGCCGTCGTGCTGGATCGCCTCCTTGATCGCGGTCCGCATCTGGGGCTGGTGGTAGACCGTGGTCCGGGCGTAGAGCGCGTGGGGGGAGCTGCGGACGATGCCCTGGAGGTTGATCGGGGTGTTCGGGTTGCCGCCAGGCGACGACAGGGTCTTCGTCCCGTTGGGTGTCGTCGGCCCGGTCTGGCCGCCGGTCAGCCCGTAGATCTCGTTGTTGTTGCACAGGACGGTGACCCGCGCGTTGCGCCGGATCGCGTGGATCAGGTGGTTGCCACCGATCGAGGCGGTGTCTCCGTCGCCGGCCACGACCACTACGTTGAGCTCCGGCCGGACGGTCTTGATCGCCTCGGCCACCGGCAGGGTCCGGCCGTGGAGGGTGTAGACCGCGTCGAACTGCATGTAGCTGCCCATCCGCCCGGTGCAGCCGATGCCGGTCACGATCACCGTGTTCGACTGGTCCATCCCCAGCTCGTCGAGGACCATGGCCAGCTCGATCATGATCGTCCCGATCCCGCAGCCCGGGCACCAGATGGTCGGGAACAGGTCCATCTTCAGCTTCGACTTGAAGCCGAGCTCGGCGAAGGCGGCCTCGGGCATGTCCTCGCTCCTAGCCGATGCCCAGCGGGGCACGCGGCGCCCGCTCGGTCGGGGCCGGTGGGACGGGCGGCTCGGGTGGACCGCCGCCGAGGACCCGCTCCAGGCCGGCGTTCACCGCCTCGAGACTGATCCGGCCCCCGAGGAGCGGCACCCGCTTCACCTCGCGGCGGAGCACGAGCTCCGCCATGTCGGCGTACTGCCCGTCGTTGGCCTCGACCGCCACGATCGTCTCGTACCGATCGGCGATGGCCCGCAGCTCGTCGCCGAGCATGGGGTGGATCCGGATCGGCCGGAACAGGGCGTAGTCGTCGGCGAGCGGGGCTGCGACCCGGGACACGATGCCGTAGCCAATGATCAGGGTTCGGGCCTCGGTGTTCCAGCCGTGCTGGTACAGCGGGTAGCGGTCCGCGACTTCCTGATGGCGGTGCTTGGCGGCGTAGTACTGGCGCATGTACTCGTCCGCGTCGGCGGTGGCCGGCTCGCCGGCGTTCGGCCCGTGCTCGTACATCAGCACGCCGGCGAAGAACCGCGGCTCGGCGGCCTGGTCGCTGGCGAGCGGCGCGATCTCTCGTTGCGCGACCGTGATCCCGGCCTCGAGCTCCTCGAGGTCGACGACCTCGTTCAGGTGGGCGACGAACGTGTCGGACAGGAGGACGACCGGCGAGCGCGATTCCTCCGCCGCGTTGAAGGCGGTGGCGGCCAGCTGGAACGCCTCCGGCACCGAGTTCGGGTAGAACGCGATCGGGGTGTAGTCGCCGCTGCTCCCGTAGCGGACCTGGGCGATGTCGCCCTGGCCGGGCATCGTCGGCATCCCGGTCGCGGGGCCGACCCGCTGGACGTCGACGAACACGCTTGGCACGCCGACCTTCTGGGCGTAGCCGACGGCTTCCTGCATGAGGCTGAAGCCGGGCCCCGAGGTCGCGGTGAAGGCCTTCGCCCCGGCCAGCGACGCCCCGATCACCGCGTTCGCGCTCGCGATCTCGTCCTCGGCCTGGAGGAAGCCGAACTCCGGGTGCTCGGCCGCCCAGCCCGAGGCAATGTTCAGGATCTCGGTCGACGGGCTGATCGGGTAGCCGGCGTAGTACGAGGCGCCGGCCGCGACCGCTCCCCGGAAGACCGCCTCGTTTCCCTGGACCAGGCGGCGCATCGGTCTAGCCCTCGCCTCCGGCCTCGGCGGTCTCGGCCTCGGCCTCGGCTCCGCCCTTCGCCGCATGGGCGGCCAGCGCCGCCGGGATCATCTCGATCGCGAGATCGGGGCAGTAGCGCTCGCACAGCCCGCAGAGGATGCAGTTCTCTTCCTCGAGGATCGCGTCGTCGCGGAGGACGAGGGTGCCCTTGGGGCAGATGTCGACGCAGATATCGCAGCGCTTGCAGAAGACCGGGTTCCAGCTGATGTTCTGGTAATCGATCCAGCGCACGCCGTCGCGGTGGCCGGTCGAGGTGCCGGTCCCGAAATCGAGGGCGTTGGCCATGCGATCCGCGCTCATGGGGGGACCGATTCTAGTCGCGTGCCGCTCGCACTGGACAGTGATGAGCCCCGGCGGCGGCCGGGGCTCATCGAGGGACGGGCCTCTAGTGATCCGTACTCACCATCCCGCCCCGGCGTTCACTCTCCGGAACGGGCCACACCGACGCCGGGTGGTCAGGCGGAGCTGGCCTCTGGCTCGACGACCGGCTCGGCCTCGGACACGCCCCGCGGCCGCCCGCTGACCATGGCGATGACGGCGGCCAGGATGATCCCGGCCGCCAGCCAGGTGCGGGGCGTCATCGGCTCGTTGAGGATGATGACCCCGAGCGTGACGGCGACGATGGGGTTCACGTAGGCCGAGGTCGAGACGACCGTGATCGGGACGGTGTGGAGCAGCCAGATGTACGAGCTGAACGCGATCAGTGAGCCGAACACGATCAGGTACAGCAGGGCCAGGATCGACTGGATCGAGAAGGCCGCCGGATCAACCGATCCCAGCTCGCCACGGAGGGTGCCCACCGCGAGCATGACCAGGCCGCCGCACAGCATCTCGAGCCCGGCCCCCTGGAGCGGGGCGCGTGGCATCTCGACCCGCTTCGCGAAGACCGCGCCGATCGACCAGGTGATCGCGGCGCCGAAGACCAGCGCCAGGCCGATGATGTCGATTGGCGGCGTGCCCTCGAGCGGCACGACCAGGATCGCGACGCCCACCGTGCCCGCCACCAGGCCGACGATCGTCAGCCACGACGGCCGCTCCCGTGCCACGATCGCCTCGAACAGCGCCATCCAGATCGGTGAGGTGGCGATGACGAGGGCGGCGATCGAGGTCGCGATCCGCTGCTCGGCGAGCACCACGCCGCCATTGCCGCCCAGCAGCAGGAGCGTGCCGATGACGAGCGCCGAGCGCCAGTGGATGAGGGTCGGGCGTTCGAGCGGCTGGTTGCGGAAGCGATGCCAGGCGATGAGGGCGATGAGCAGGATGACTCCCGCCACCGAGTACCGGACCCCGGCCGCCACGAGCGGGGGAAGGGTCTCGACCATGACCGCGATGCCGAGGTAGGTCGAGCCCCAGACGACGTAGACGATCCCCAGCGCGGCCGCCACCCGCCATCGGGCGGGGGCGGCGGTCGGGCTCGGGTCCATGGACGCATTGTGCCGCGAATCCCGGTTACCATCGAATCCGATGACATGGACCCGCGTCTTCATCGCGATCCTGGCCGTTGCGGCCCTCGTCCTGCTGATCTTCCTGCTGCTGCCGCTCTTCGGGGTGAACACCGGCATCGGCCCGTTCGCCTCGTCGTCCCCGGCAGCCTCGCTCGCGCCCAGCGCGTCCGCGTCGGCCGCCGCCAGCGAGCCGGAACCGAGTGGATCTGCCAGCGCCTCGGCCGATGCGTCGGCGACCCCGCCGGCCACCCCCACCCCGACCGACGAGGGCTGGATCTGCGGCTTGCCGGTGACCCTGGCGGCGAGTGGCGCGTCCATCGTGCACATCGCCGACGTCCGGGTCGGCACCCACAGCGACTACGACCGGATCGTGTTCGAGTTCGCCGAAGCCGGATCCCCGGCCTTCGAGATGCGGACCCGACAGCCCCCGTTCGTCCACGACCCGAGTGGCGAGCCGATGACCGTGGCCGGATCACCGGTCATGCTGATCACGCTCAACGGAGCGACCAAGGTGGGCACCGACGGGTCGCTGGTCTACACCGGGCCGACCGACTTCGTGCCGGACTTCCCGCAGCTGCTGCAGCTCGTCGAGCGCGGGGACTTCGAGGCCCAGAGCTCGTGGTATGCCGGCATGGACGGCGGCGACTGCATCCGCGCATCGGTGCAGACCAACCCAAGCCGGATCGTCATCGACGTCCAGCATTGAATCCCCGCTGAGGACCACCGCATGAGCCCCACCCCGCCGACGGGCGATCTTGACCTGACGAAGACCTACGCCGCCCACGTCGTCACCGAGCGTGGCGCCTTCGACGTCGAGCTGTTCGCCGCGGATGCCCCGCTGACCGTGGAGAACTTCGTGAACCTCGCGCGCGCCGGGTTCTACGACGGCACGACCTTCCACCGGGTCATTCCCGGCTTCATGGCCCAGGGCGGCGATCCCGACGGAACCGGCCGGGGAGGGCCCGGCTACCAGTTCCGCGACGAGTTCGCGTCAAACCGTCGCCACGACGGACCGGGCGTGCTTTCGATGGCCAATGCCGGCCCGAACACGAACGGCAGCCAGTTCTTCATCACCTTCGGGCCCACGCCCCACCTCGACGGCAAGCACGCCGTCTTCGGCCGGGTGACGAGCGGGATGGACGTCGTGAACTCGCTCCGCGAGCGTGACCCGGGTCGCGACCCGAACCCGGGTGACCGGATCGAGCGGATCGAGATCACCGAGGCGCCGCGCACCTAGGGCTCAGGCCGCCTCGTACAGCAGGGCGTAGGTCACGACAGGATCAGGAGCGAAGTCGAAGCTCGTCCCGCACGCGCTGCACAACAGCTCATCGGACTCGTGGTCGACTTCGAAGGCGACCTCGTCGGCACACCAGGGACAGATCAAGTGAACAGTCATGCGCCGATCCTGAGCGTGGGTCGTGACATCTAGCGCGTCGCGAATTCCGGGCGAATCGACCGATTTTCGCCATCTCAGTACTTGCGCAATTGCGCAATAACCGATATCATCCTCCCCGATGGCCAGCACGACTCCCCTCTCGACCTCCGAGGCCCAGCGCGACCGCTCGGCGGCCGTCGCCCGCGCCCTGGCGGACCCGAAGCGGCTGTGCGTGCTCGAGCTGCTCGCCGATGGCGGCGAGCGATCGGTCGGCGACCTGTCCCGCTGCGTCGGGTGCCAGGTCCCGAACATGAGCCAGCACCTCTCGGTCCTGCGCACGGCCGGCATCGTGTCCAGCCGACGCCAGGGCAGCACCGTCCTCTATCGCATCGCCGACGACAGCGTCATGGACCTGGTCGGCGCCCTCCAGCGAGTCAGCTGACCCGCGCCGCACCGTCCAGTCCACGAAAGGAACCCCGCACCCATGTCCTCCAACGTTCCCGAGGTCACTGACGCGACCTTCGACCAGCTCGTCCTCCAGGCCGAGAAGCCGGTCATCGTCGACTTCTGGGCCGCCTGGTGCGGTCCGTGTCGCCTCGTCGCGCCGGAGATCGACAAGATCGCCGAGAAATACGCGGGCCAGGTCGACGTCTACAAGCTCGACGTCGACGCGAATCCGCATACCGCGGCCCATTACGGGATCATGAGCATCCCGACGGTGGCCTACTTCCAGAAGGGCACACCGCCGCGCGCCGCGGTCGGCTTCCGACCGATGGCCGCCCTCGAGACCGCCTTCGGCCTCGACACCCTGGCCGCCTCCGCCTGATCGCGCACTGACACACAGCGCCCCGCCGCTCCCCGAGCGGATGCGGGCGCTGTTTGCGTTTTCGGGCACCCGGATCCGCCTGATGCGCATCGGGGCAGGGCGCGCTACGGTGTACCAGATGTCCCGACCGCGGCCGCGGGTCGGCGCCCTGCTCGCGCTGGCCGTGGTGGCCACGCTCCTGCCCGTCGGTCCGTCCAGCGTGCGTGCCGGCGAAGGCCTGGTCACCCTCATGGACGCGACCTATGACGTGCTGCCCGAGGAGGCCCGGGTCCACGTCGCGATCGACGCGGTCTCGACCTCGCTCGAGGAGGACGCGCCGGAGGGCCCGGTCTACTACGCCGGCATCAGCCTGAACATCCCGCCCGGGTCGAGCAACGTGAGCGCCTCCTCGGGCAGCACCCCGCTCGAGATCACGGTCACCCCCATCGCGGACGCGATCCGGGTCGACGTCGGCTTCTCCGAGCAGGTCTTCCTCGACGACAGCTACCACTACCAGGTCGTGTTCGACCTGGTCGACGAGGGCGGCGCGGCCGACCGCGACTTCCGGATCGGCCACAGCATCGTCGCGTTCCCGGTCTGGGCCTTCGGCACGCCTGGCGAGGACGGGAACAGTGTCGCGGTCCGGCTGCCGGCGGCCTTCGAGCCATCGGTCTACGGTGGTCCGCTGGAGCAGACGACCGATGCCGATGGCGCCTTGCGCCTCTCGGCCGACGTCGTGAACCCGCAGGACTGGTTTGCCTACGTCACCGCGGAACGCCCCGGGATCTTCACCGAGGTGCCGTTCAACCTCGCCGTCGGCGACCGGGATGCGAGCCTCATCGTCCGAGCCTGGGACGACGACCCCGACTGGGGCAACCGGATCCGGTCCCTCCTGACCGACGGCCTGCCCGCCCTCCACGAGCTGGTCGGGCTGGACTGGCCGGTGGCCGGCGACCTGAAGGTCGAGGAGTCGGCCAACCGGCTCGGCGACTACGCGGGCATCTACAACCGGGTCACCGAGCAGATCAACGTCCGCTACGACGCCGATGCAACGGTCACTCTCCACGAGGCGGCCCACGTCTGGTTCAACGACGACCTCTTCGCCGACCGATGGATCGGCGAGGCGTGGGCCGAGTTCTACGCGGTCCATTCGGCGCAGGCGATCGGTGTCACCGGCGAGACCTTCACCCTGACCGATGACCTCCTCGCCGCCCAGATCCCGCTCAACGACTGGGGCGAGATCGGTGCCGAGAGCCAGGACGTCGAGGCCTACGCGTACGCCGCCTCGTACCACCTCGCCGAGCTCATCTCCGAGCGGACCGACTTCGCCGGCCTGCGCGCCGTCTGGCGGGCCGCCGCCTCGGACGAGATGGCTTACCAGCCGATCCACGCGACCGGCGATCCGCAGACCGAGCAGGCAACGAACCAGGCCGGCTGGCAGGTGCTCCTCGACCTGCTCGAGGAGCGGACCGGCGCCGACTACGACGACCTGTGGGTGACGTGGGTGGCCGATGACCGCGAGGCCGACCTGCTGGCGACACGGGCGGCGACCCGGGAGCGCTACCTCGCGACCGTGAGCGAGGCCGGGGCGTGGGAGCTCCCCGAGGCCGTCCGCGCCGACCTCGGGGCGTGGCAGTTCGACGACGTCGCGGACAGCCTGGACACGGCGGATCGGGTGCTCGGCCTTGCCGCCGAGCTTGACGAGCTGGCCGACGAGCTCGAGCTCGAGCCACCGAACCAGCTCCGCGTCGCGTTCGAGGGCTCCGACGGCCTCGATGCGGCCCTCACCGAGGTGAACAAGGAGCTGTTCGCGCTCGAGCAGATCAACGACGCGACCGATGGCCTGGCCGCCGACCCCGACCCGGTCGAGTGGCTCGGCCTCCTGTTCAGCGAACCCGAGGTCGAGCTCGACGCCGCCCGGACGACGTGGGAGGCCGGGGACCACGGATCCGCCGGCGAACATGCCGAGGCGGTGCTGACGATCCTCGACGAGGCCGACGACCACGGTCGCGAGCGGCTCGGAATCGGTGGCGTGGTGCTCCTGCTGGGGGCCGGCGTGGTGGCCGTCGTCTGGCGACGGCGGAACGCGCCGGACGATCCCGAGGCCACGATCCCGCCGCCCGACGAGGCGGTCGAGGAGGCGGCCTAGCCCGAGCCGGTCCCGTAGACTCGTCCGACGCTGTGACCCGGTCGATCAACGCCGTTCTGCTCGGGAACTTCACGCTTCGGTTCTCGACCGGGCTGACCGGCGGGCTGCTCATCTACTACCTGACCGATCTGCCCGCCCACGGTGGGCCGGCGGTGACGGCGCTCACGGCCGGGGTCATCGGGGCGCTGTACTTCGCCGCCGAGCTGATCCTGTCCCCGGTCTTCGGGGTGCTGGCCGACCGGTTCGGCGCGCACCGGCTCATGCAGCCCGGACCGATCATGGGGGCGATCGCGGTCATCGCCACCGCCCTGACGACGAGCGTCCCACTCCTGGCCGGCACCCGCTTCCTCGAGGGCGCGGCCGCCGCGGCCAGCGTCCCGGCGGCGCTGGGCTACATCGCGATCGCGACGTCCCGGGACCAGGCGATGCGCGGGCGGGTCGTGGCCCGCTTCGAGATCGCGACCCTGGGCGGGGTCGGCATCGGCTCGGTGGTGGCCGGCTTCCTGTACTCCGCGATGGGGCCAACCGCCTTCTACCTGAATGCCGTCGTCTACGCGGTCACGTTCCTGATCCTCCGTTACGGGGTCGAGGATCTGCCCGAGACGATGCCGGTCAGCGGCGAGGAGGAGCCCGTCCCGGCGTCGCTGTTCCACCTCGGTCGCTACCGCGACATCCTCCACAGCCGGCCGATCTGGCTCCTGGCGCCGACCTGGATCGCGCTCA
>DATBLJ010000045.1:0-8867 GCA_036555375.1 Candidatus Limnocylindria bacterium | reverse complement strand
CCGTCCTTGGCCGGATCGACGGCCGCAAGGGGTACCACGACCGGGATCGCCATCCGGAGGGTCGTCAGGTGCCCGGCCTGGTCCTGTTCCGCTTCGACGCGCCGCTATTCTTCGCCAACGCTGACGCCTTCCGCGACGGCGTCCACGACGCGGTCGCGCAGGCTGAGCCGCCGGTGCGCCGGGTGGTGATCGCCGCCGAGCCGATCACCGATGTCGACACGACCGCGGCGGACGTGCTCGTCGAGCTCCTCGACAACCTCGACCAACACGACATCGGCCTGTCGTTCGCCGAGCTGAAGGGCCCGGTCAAGGACAAGGTCGAGCGCTACGGCCTGGATCGGCGCCTGGCGGACCCGCCGTTCCCCTCCACGATCGGCGAGGCCGTCCACGCGTACCTCGAGGCGTTCGACGTGCCATGGGAGGACTGGGAAGACGCCGAGGAGCGCGAGGCCGCCTCGGGTGGGGCTCGTTGACCCTCGTTTTCGAGGCGGTGTATAGTCGGCCGGCAATCGCGCAGATGTGGGCCACGTGTCCGTCAGCGGACCGTGGCTCATGTGTTGAAGGGAGCACAGGCCGATAACCAGGGAACTCCGCGTCAACGACATGATCCGTATCCGCGAGGTGCGGGTGATCGATGACGAGGGCCAGCAGCTCGGTGTGATGCTGACTGCGGACGCGCTCGCGCTGGCACAGGAAAAGGGCCTCGACCTGGTCGAGGTGGCTCCCACGGCGGTTCCCCCGGTCTGCAAGATCCTCGACTACGGGCAGTACAAGTACGAGATCCAGAAGCGCGACCGCGAAACGAAGAAGAAGCAGAAGTCCCAGACATTCAAAGAGATCCGGTTCCGGGTCAAGATCGACACCCACGATCTGGCGACCAAGACCCGCCGCGCCTCGGAGTTTCTCGACGATGGCGACCGGGTCAAGGTCACCGTCCAGTTCCGGGGCCGGGAGCTCAACCATCCACAGCTCGGGCGCAACCTGCTCGAGCGGGCCGCGGAGATGATCGGCGACCACGGCGTCATCGAACGACCGCCCCTCATGGAGGGTCGGAGCCTGTTCATCGTGATGGCGCCACCGACCGCCAAGGCGGCGGGCAAGGATGGCGAGGCCGAGGCGGGGGAGACGATCGGCGAGGCGCTCGAGGCCAAGGGCCAGGTGCCGGAGGTCGTCGAGGAGCCACCAGCCAGCGCGCCGGCCTGATCCGCACACCGACAGACAGACTCCGAACGAGGGCAGACAGAGACCACCGTGCCGAAGATGAAAACCCACAAGGGCACTGCCAAGCGGTACCGGAAGTCCGGTTCCGGCAAGTGGCTGCGCCCGAAGGCCTGGCGGGGCCACCATCTCGAGATCAAGTCCAGCCGCCGCAAGCGCCGCTATGCGGGGAAGGCCGTGGTCAGCTCGACCCACGCCGCCCAGCTGAAGCGGCTCATGCCGTACGAGTAGGACGCTGACATGCCACGAGTGAAGCGCGGCGTCCCCGCGCACCGCCGCCACAAGCGACTCCTCAAGCAGGCCGAGGGCCGGCGGATGACCCGCTCGAAGCTCATTCGGCCCGCTCGCGAAGCGCTGTTCCACGCCATGCGGTATGCCTACCGCGACCGCCGTGACCGGAAGCGCGACATGCGCCGGCTCTGGATCCAGCGCATCAACGCCGCGTCCCGGGCCAACGGCATGCCCTACGGACGCTTTGTCGCCGGCCTGAAGTCTGCCGGGGTCGAGGTCAACCGCAAGCAGCTGGCCGATCTCGCCGTCCGCGAGCCGGCTGCGTTCTCCCGCCTGGTCGAGATGGCGCAGGCCTCCTTTACCAGCTGACCGACGCCTCGGCGTCGGTCTCCCGGCCCTGCTCCGGATCACGGAGCAGGGTCGTTTGTTTCCCCCACAATGCCGCTGACCCGAAGGAGCCGACCGCAGACCGATGAACGAGCCCGCCGCGACCCTGCTGGCCGAGATCGGCCGGATCCGTGAGGAGGTTCGCGCTCGGCTGGCGGCGGTCGGCGATACCGCCGGGGTCGAGGCGCTGCGAACCGAGGTCCTCGGTCGATCCGGGTCGCTGACGCAGGCGCTCCGCGGCATGGCGACGCTGCCGGCGGCCGAGCGCCCCGCGGTGGGCGCGGCCGCGAACGACGCGCGCGGGGAGATCGAAGCCGCCATCGGGGATCGGCTGGCCGCCTTGAGTGGTGGTGAGCTGAATGCGCGGCTCGCCCGGGAGGCGCTCGACATGACCGCTCCCGGTCGTCCCAGGCGGGTCGGCCATCTCCACCCCCTGATGACCGTCGAGCGCGACCTCCGCGAGATCTTCCACGGGTTCGGGTTCGAGATCTTCGAGGGACCCGAGATCGAGACCGACCGGATGAACTTTGAGCTCCTGAACATTCCGCCCGACCACCCGTCACGGGACCTGTGGGACACGATCTACGTGGCCGAGCCGGGGTCCCTCGACGCCGGGCAGCCGCGCCCCGCCGAGGACGGCACGATCCTGCGGACCCACACCTCCCCGGTGCAGATCCGGGCGATGGAGGCCCTCACCCCACCGATCCGGGTCCTCATGCCGGGCCGCTGCTATCGGTACGAGGCGGTCGACGCCTCGCACGGCTTCGAGTTCTTCCAGGTCGAGGGGCTCGTCGTCGACCGCGACACGAGCCTCGCCGACCTGAAGGGCATGCTCGAGGAGTTCGCCCGCGCGATGTGGGGCGACGGGACCCGGACCCGCTTTCGCCCGGGCTACTACCCATTCACCGAGCCGAGCGCGGCGTTCGACATCGGCTGCCTGGTCTGCGGCGGGGAGGGCTGCCCGGCCTGCGGGCGGACGGGCTGGATGACGATCCTCGGCGCCGGCATGGTGCACCCGGTCGTGCTCCGCAATGGCGGCCTCGATCCCGATGAGTTCCAGGGCTACGCATTCGGGATGGGGCTCGACCGGATGACCCTCCTGCGCCACGCGATTCCCGACCTGCGACTGCTGATGAGCGCCGACCTGCGCGTCCTCGAGCAGTTCTCCGGCGGGCGCTGACCGATGCGCGTCCCCCTGTCCTGGCTCGCCGACTACGTCGACCTCGAGCTGACACCGCGCGAGCTCGCCGAGCGGCTGACCGTGCTCGGCTTCGAGGTCAAGGGCATCGAGGACGGCGGGGGGACGTGGTCCGGCGTGGTCGTCGGCCGCGTCCTCGAGGTCGAGCACCATCCGAACGCCGACACGCTGTGGCTCACGAAGGTCGACGTCGGCCAGGGTGAGCCGCTCGCGATCGTGTGTGGGGCGCAGAACCTGGCCGTCGGCCAGCTGGTCCCGGTCGCGGTCCCCGGCTCGGTCCTCCCCGGCGGCCGGACGATCGAGCGGACGAAGATCCGCGGCGAGGTCTCGAACGGGATGCTGTGCAGCCCGACCGAGCTGGGGCTCGGAGAGGACGCCGACGGGATCCTGATCCTGGGCACGGCCGACGAGCAGCAGGTCGGCGCCGAGCTGGCGGCCACCATCGGCGAGACCGTGCTCGACGTCGACGTCAAGCCCAACCGCGGCGACGCGCTGTCGATGGTCGGCCTCGCCCGCGAGATCGCGGCCACGACCGGGGCCGCACTCCGCCTGCCGACCGTCAGCCTGACCGAGGCGGGTGGGGCCACCGCGGAAGCGGTCTCGGTCGAGATCGCCGATCCGGACCTCTGCCCGCGCTTCACGGCGCGGTTGCTCGAGGACGTTTCCCCGGCGACGACCCCCGACTGGATGGCCCGCCGCCTGCTCGCGGCCGGGATGCGCCCGATCTCCCCGGTCGTCGACGTCACCAATTACGTCATGCACGAGCTCGGCCAGCCGCAGCACGCCTACGACGCGGACGGGATCCCCGACGGCCGGATCGTCGTTCGCCGGGCGCGCATCGGCGAGACGCTGGTGACGATCGACCACGTGAACCGGACCCTCGACGAGCGGATGCTGGTCATCGCCGATCCCGATCGACCGATCGGCCTGGCCGGGATCATGGGGGGCGCGGATACCGAGGTGACCGATGCCACTCGGCGGGTGATCCTCGAGTCGGCGATCTTCCACGGGCCAACGGTGCGGAACACCGCTCGTCGGCTGGCGCTCCGCTCGGAGGCCTCCATGCGGCACGAGAAGGGCATCTCGGCCGACCTGCCGCGCCTGGCGGCCGACCGGGCGGCCGCCTTGATCGCCGAGATCACCGGCGCCCGGGTCGCCTCCGGCATCGTCGACAACGACCCGGGACCCCACGAGCGCCGGGTGGTGGCGGTCAGCCCGACCCGCACGACGCGCCTGCTGGGCTTCCCGGTGGACGCCGACCAGATGACGTCCCTCCTGGCGCCGCTCGGCTTCGAGGTGGCCGCGCAGGGCGAGGACGTGGCGGTCACCGTCCCGCTCTACCGCCAGGACGTGGTCCTCGCCGCCGATGTGGCCGAGGAGGTCGCCCGCGCCCACGGCTACGACCGGATTCCCGGCCGCCTGCCGGAGGCCGCCCTGCCGCCGAGCCGCCCCGACCCGAGCGAGCGGCGCCATGCCCTGCGCCGGATCCTGGCCGGCCTGGGCCTGGACGAGGTCGTGACCCACGCCATGATCGGCCCGGCCGATTTGTCGCGAACCGGCTTCCCGGCGAGCGGGGAGCACCTCGTGATCGCCGCCAACCCACTCTCCGAGGAGCACTCGATCATGCGGCCGGTGCCGTATCCGTCGGTCTTCGCGGCACTGGCCGAAAACGTCCGGCAGCGGCGCGCGGACCTGGCGCTGTTCGAGGTCGGCAAGCAGTACCGGCATCGGTCGAACCCGGGAAGGGAGCTCGCTCAGGCCGGGAGCGCCTACGCCGAGGCCTGGACGGTTGGGATCGGTCTGCTGGGTGCCGCCAGCCCCCGCTACCCGGGTGAGCCGACGCGCGGATGGGACGTCGCCGACCTGAAGGGGATCGTCGACGCCCTCCATGAGGCGCTGGGCCTGCCGCTGCCCGGCTACCGCGCCGAGTCCGCCGAGGAGCGCCACCCACACCTCCACCCGGGACGCGCGGCGCGGATCACCGACGCGACCGGCAAATCCTACGGCTCGCTCGGTGAGGCGCATCCCGAGGTCGCCGAGGCCTGGGGCCTGCCCGACCGGCCGCTGGTGGCCGCCATCCACCTCCAGCCAGGCGGACTCTTCGATCTGGAACCCCGCTCCGAGCGTGCCGGGCCGGTGCCCGGCGCGCAGCCGATCGATCGGGACCTGGCCGTCGTCGTCGACGCGGCCGCGCCGCTCGGTGAGCTGCTCCGCGTCGTCCGCCAGAACGCCGGCCCGCTGCTCGCCAGCGTCGAGCTGTTCGACGAGTACCGGGGTCCGCAGGTGGGGGAGGGCCGCGTCTCGTACGCGCTCGCCCTCCGCTTCCAACCGATCACCATCGCCGACGAGCCGGCGGTGATCCGCGCCATGGACAAGATCGCGGGCGCGCTGCGCCACCACCTGGGTGCCGAGATCCGCTGAACGTCCCATAGTCGCGCTGGACAGCGCTGGTACCCTTCCGCGCGGTGGAACTCATCGCGTCGTTCACGGTCGCGGACCTGGTGGTCCTGGTGACGCTGGCCCTGGGGGTGTTTGCCGGCTTCCAGCAGGGCCTGTTCCGCTCACTCCTGAACTGCGCGGTGGTCCTGGTCTCGTTCATCGTGGCCAGCCAGCTGAAGGGCCCGATCGCAGACACCCTGAGCGGCGTCTGGCGGATGGGAACCCCGGAACAGCAGGAGCTGTGGATCTACCTCACCCTGCTCGCGATCGGCTACATCGGCGGCTACCTCCTGGTTCGGACCTTCTACCGCCAGACCCGAATCCCGATCGTCCGGCAGGTCGACGAGATCCTCGGCGCGATCGTCGGCGTCCTGTTCGTCGCGCTGCTCTTCTGCTTCAGCCTGGTCGCGCTCGACACGTTCTTCCAGACCCTGAGCGAGCAGGCAGCGTCGGTCGCGACGATCCTGGGACCGATCTACGACTTCCTGAACTCGTCGATCATCCTCACGTGGATGCAGGAGTGGCTCACCCCGATCGCCGGCTTCATCGTCCGGCCGTTCGTGCCCGACGACATCGAGCAGTTCCTCGTCTTCTGAGCCGCGTCGGACGCGGCTGGTTCGACCGCTCGGCGCTCGAGGTCGCACCCGACCTGCTCGGGGCGACGCTCGTCCACGACGCCCCCGATGGACGGGTGGCGATCCGCCTCGTGGAGACCGAGGCGTATCTCGGGCCTGACGACCTCGCCGCGCACTCGGCTCGCGGCCGGACGCCACGCAATGCGCCGATGTTCGGCCCGCCGGGCCACCTGTACGTCTACCGGATCTACGGCATCCACGACTGCGTGAACGTCGTGTGCGGTCCGGGCCCGAAGCCGGAGGCCGTGCTGCTGCGAGCCGGCGAGGTGATCGAGGGCGAGGACCTGGCCCGCCGGCGCCGCGGTGGGTCGGTCCCGTTCCGCCGGCTGGCGGCCGGACCGGGCAACCTCGGCAAGGCCCTCGGCATCGGCCGCGAGCTGAGCGGCGCCGATCTGCTTCATGGCCCGGTCAGCCTGCGCCCGAGCCAGACACCGGTGTCGGCCGTGACCCGGCCGCGGATCGGCGTCGACTATGCCGGCGCCTGGGCCACCCGGCCGTATCGGTTCCTGATCGCCGATGACCCGCACGTCTCGCGCCGCTGATCCCGACCCGGCGAGCCTCCGGGCGCTGGAGTTCGCCGCGGTCACCGAGCGGCTGGCCGCCCGGACGGCCTTCGCGCCCTCGCGCGAGCTGGCCGAGGCGATCCTCCCCGTGGCCGACGCCGTGCATGTCGCCCTCCTCCAGGACCAGACCGATGAGGCGGCCCGGCTGTTGGAAACCCATCCCGATGCGACGATCGGCGGGGCGCGGGACATCCGTGGCCCCCTCCAACGGGCGCGGCGCGGCGGTCGCCTGGCCTCGGAGGAGCTCCTCGACGTGGCCGGAACGCTCCGTGCGATCGAGCAGTTCCATCGCCGACTCGCGCGCTGGTCCGGCCCCCAGCTGGCCGGTGTCCGCGAGGCGCTCGAACCGGTGCCCGCGCTCGCGACCCAGATCGAGCGGAGCATCGATCCAAGTGGGGAGATCCTCGACGGAGCGTCGTCGGCCCTGAAGGCCATCCGGCGCCGGATGCGGGTCGCCCAGGAACGCCTCCGCGAGAAGCTGAATGCCATGCTGCGCTCGACGGATCTGGCCGGCGCCATCGGCGACGCGATCGTGACCCAGCGGGCGGGGCGCTACGTCATCCCGGTCCGGACCGAGGCCAAGGGCCGGGTGCCGGGGATCGTCCACGACCAGAGCGCGTCGGCGGCGACCCTGTTCATCGAGCCGATGGCCGTCGTCGAGCTGAACAACACCTGGATCGAGGCCACCCTGGAGGCCACCGCCGAGGAGGAGCGCATCCTCGAGGCCCTCTCGCGGGACGTCGAGGCCCATGGCGCTTCGCTGGCCGCCTCGCTCGAGGCGCTGGCCCGCGCCGACCTGTGGATGGCCCGGGCGCACCTCGGGGCGGAGATGGACGCCGTGCGGCCGGACGTCAGCGACGACGCCCTCGAGCTGCTCTCGGCTCGCCACCCGCTCCTGGGACCCGAGGCGGTCCCGATCGACCTCCGGCTCGGCGACCGGTTCGGCTACCGGGCGCTCGTGATCACCGGACCCAACACCGGGGGCAAGACGGTCGCGCTGAAGACGATCGGCCTGCTCGCGCTGATGCACCAGGCCGGCCTTCGCGTGCCGGCCGCGCCCGGCGCCCGCCTGCCGGTGTTTGGCCGGGTCATGGCCGACATCGGCGACGAGCAGAGCATCGCCCAGTCGCTGTCAACCTTCTCCTCGCACCTCCGCAACGTCGTCCGGTTCCTCGAGGCAGCGGATCCGGGTGCGCTGGTCCTCCTCGACGAGGTCGGCGCCGGCACCGATCCGACCGAAGGCTCGGCGCTGGCGATGGCGGTCGTCACCGTCCTGCTCGAGCGCGGCGCGTTCGTGGCCGCGACGACCCACTACGCCGAGCTGAAGGCCTTCGCCGAGACCACGCCCGGGGTCACCAATGCGGCCGTCGAGTTCGACGTCGCCACCCTGCGTCCGACGTACCACCTCTCGATCGGTCTCCCCGGCGCCTCGCAGGCGTTCGCCATTGCCGAGCGGCTCGGGCTGGCGCCCGAGGTGCTGGCCCTGGCCCGGGAGCAGGTGTCGTCCACCCACGCGTCGCTCGAGGAGACGCTGGCCAACATCCGGCGGGCCGAGGTGGAGCGCTCCGACGCCCTGGCCACCGCCGCCGAGGAGCGCCAGGCGGCCCGCGCCGAGCGTGAGCGCGCCGTCGCCGGGACCGACCAGGCCCGCCGTGAGGCGGCCCGCATCCTGGCCGAAGCGTCCCGGGCGGCCGAGGCGCTGCTGGCGGAGGCCGAGATCGAGGCCCGCGAGGTGCGTCGAACGCCCAAGGCCCCGCGTCCCGTTGCCCCGGTTGCGAGCCCGACGCCGCGCCCGAAACGAGCCCGGCCGGCGATCGTCGAGGAGCTGGCCGATGTCGCGCCCGAGCCTGGGCCCCAGCCGCGGGTCGGCCTGTGGGGGCGGAGCCGGACCCTGGGCCAAATTGGCCGGATTGCGACGATCAGCGGCAAGACCGGTCGGATCACGCTCGAGACCGATGGCGGACGGCTCGTCGTGCCGGGTGCCGATGTCGAGGTCGTCGACGAGCCCGGAACGGCGCCGCCGACCCGAGACCTGGCGGCCGAGGAGCTGCGCCGGAAGGCGGCGGCGGAGCTGAGCCCAACGCTCGACCTGCGCGGCGAGCGAGTCGAGGCCGCGCTCGAGCAGCTGGCGGCGTACCTCGACCAGGCGCTCCTCGCCGGGGCGGACCAGATCGTGATCATCCACGGCGCCGGCAC
>DATBLJ010000090.1:0-14750 GCA_036555375.1 Candidatus Limnocylindria bacterium | reverse complement strand
GGCTGGGGTCTGGTGTGGTCAGGTGTGCCACCGCTCCAGCGCCAGGGGTCACGCTCGCCACATGCTTCGACGACCGCCACTGATCGCCCGAGGGCTTGCCGCCGTGCTGGCGGCCGGCCTGGTCGTCGGAAGCCCGGCGCTCCCGGCCAGGGCCGGTTCGCCTCCGCCGGGTGGAACCCCGGTCCCGGCCGCGCTCCCGAATGCACCGATTACCCTGCCCGACGGCACCGTCCTGCCCCTCCCGCCGCAGGAGCTCGTCCGCCGGCCATCGGTCCAGGCCGAGATGGCCGATCGCTTCGCCCAAGAGGACTTCTCGTTCACCGCGGGTGCCACGCCCACCGTGCCGCTCGCGGGGGCGGGGGGTATCGGACCGGTGCCCACCGCTGTCGGCGGACCCGTCGCGACGGCCCTGCCGAACGGCCTGAAGCGCGAGGTCTTCGGGTTCCTGCCGTACTGGATGCTCGACGCCAGCGACCTCCAGTGGATGCAGTACCAGCTCGTCTCGACGATCGCCTTCTTCGGCGTCGCGGCCAAGCCCGACGGCACCCTCGCCACCTACGCGGCCGGATGGTCGGGCTGGTACAGCTCGGCGATGACCGGCGTGATCAACGCCGCCCACGCCCGGGGGGTCAAGGTCGTCCTGACGATCACGATGATGGCCTACGACGGCGGCGCCCAGCAGGCCGCCCTCCTGGGCAGCGCCACCGCCCGCGCCAACCTGATCGCCGCCATCGTCGCGGCGGTCCGGGATCGCAATGGCGACGGCGTGAACCTCGACTTCGAGCCGGTCGCAGTCGCCCAACGCGACCAGTACACGTCCTTCGTCCGCGAGCTCAAGGCCGCGCTGGTGGCGGCCGGCGTCGGGTCCCACGTCTCGGTTTGCACGACCGGCGGGGCGGCGACGTGGGCGACCGGGTATGACCTCGCCGGCCTAATCGCGCCGGGCGCGGCGAACGCCCTGTTCGTGATGGGCTACGACTACAGCTGGTCCGGGTCGGCCCGGGCCGGCGGCGTGGCGCCGATGACCTCGCCGTACATGCTCGACGTCAACGAGTCGGTCACCGACTACCTGCGCCAGGTCCCGGCCAGCTCGCTCATCTGGGGCGTCCCCTATTACGGGCGGAGCTGGCGGACGCAGTCAGCCGACCTCAACGCGCCAACCCAGCCCGGCTCGTCGGGCGCATCGGTCGCCTACTGGTACACGGCCAACACGACGCTGGCCGGCCAGTACGGCCGGCTGTGGGACTCGGTCGGCCAGGTGCCCTGGTTCCGCTACTACGACTCGGCGGTGGGTTCCTGGGTCCAGGGCTACTACGACGACTTCGTGTCGCTGGCGGCCAAGTGGGACATGGTCAACTCGCGCGGCCTGCTGGGGACCGGAATGTGGACCCTGCTCATGGATGCCGGGCGCCAGGAGCTCTGGAACCTGCTGGCCGCGAAGTTCGGGCAGGGAACGGCGTTCGGCAACCAGACCTCGTTCAACCCGACGCGCCCGGTATCGTTCGCGGCCGGGCCGCACACCGGCCACCAGTACAACGCGGCCGGGCAGGTGACCGCGAGCAAGACCTACACCCTGGCTGCCGCTTCGGGGGCCGCGGCCTCCGGCGAGGCCACGATCAACGGGGCGCACCATGTCCTCATCGCGAACGGCGTGTGGGCCGGGTACTGGATGCCGACCTCGAGCCGGGTCGTCCTCGGACCGGCCACCACTCCGCCCCCGCCGCCTCCCTCGCCCCCGCCGCCTCCTGCCACCGGGGAGCTGAGCCCACCGGGGATCCTGACCTTCAGCCCCGGCGCGCACACCGGCTACCAGTTCAACGCGTCGGGCGCGATCACCGCCTCGCGGTCGTACACCCTGGGTGCCTACTCCTCGGCCTCGGCATCCCGTCGCTGGACGGTGCCCGGTCGGGCGGGGACCTGGTTCCTGGTCATGAACGGCGTGTGGGCCGGCTACTGGATCCAGGAGTCGGCCCGCGTCTACCTCCCCGGCGTTGTCGACCGCCAGGACTTCACCTCACCTCGATCGGTGACCTTCGCGACGGGTTCCCACACCGGGACCGCGTTCAACTCGAGCGGCGGGGCCACCGGATCCCGGACCTACACCCTGGCCCGGCCGTCCAGCGCGTCCGCGACGTCGCGGGCCGTGATCAACGGGGTCCGCTACGTGCTGATCTCGAACGGCGTATGGGCCGGCTACTGGGTCCCCGAGTCGAGCCGGGTGGTCCTCAACTAGGTCGCTCGGGCGCGGTCGGCGACCTCTCGGCCCGGACCCGTCTCCAGATCGCGGCCATCCCGGCCCAGTGGCGGGCCAGTCCGAAGCGCTCGGCGGTCGCCGCTACCGCCGCCGGGTCGTAGTCAGGAACCGCGGCCAGGGCTGCCGCGAAGTTGCCATCCGAGACGAGCGTCCCGTTCACCCCGTCGGTGACGATCTCGGTCAGCCCACCCACCGCGCTGGCGACGACCCAGCGCCCCGACGCGATCGCTTCTGCGGCGACGACGCCGAACGGCTCGGCCTGCGACGGGACGAGCAGGACGTCGTGCTCGGCGATCAAGGCTGGGATGTGGGCCGGATCCACCTCCCCCAGGCCCGGCCCGAGCATCGTGTCGGCGAGCCCGCGCGCCACGCCGACGCCCTTGTGGACGACGTCGCCCCCGAGGTACAGGACCCGCCGCGGGCTCGGCCTCGGCGAAGGCGAGAACCGCGCCAGGTCGATGCCGGGTGGGACAACCTCCGCCACGCCACCCAGCTCGAGTACCAGGTCGGCCGTCTCGGCCGAGTTCGTGACCACGGCCGCCGCCCCTCGCAAGACACGGCGCGCCAGCCAGCGGTGCAGCGGGGATCGGTGCGCGCCGTCACGGACGTCGCCGCCGTGGGCGTAGACGACCAGTGGGAGGCCGCGGAGCCGGGCGGCAAGCAGCGCGACCGGCCCGGTCGGGAGCACGAAATGGGCCTCGACCCCCTCGAAGCGGCCACGTGTCGAGAGCGCCTCCCATCCGAGCCGGGCGAAGCGCCCGAGCCGCGACCCGTCGTAGCGGTGCGGCGCGACAATCCGCACCCGGAGCTCCGGGTCGCGGACCCGATCGCGGACGAAGGCGCCGGCCGCGGGTCGATCCGGAGTCGGGTAGCGAGCGGTGACGACCAGCAGGCGCATGGAGGCCGAAGGTAGCACGGGTAGAATCGCGGGCAATGTCGACGATAGCCGCGCCGCGCCGGGCCGACGGGCGCCTGCCGAACCAGCTGCGTCCGGTGAAGATCGTGCCCGACTACCTGAAGTTCGCGGAGGGCTCGGCGCTGATCCGGGTCGGCGAAACGCGGGTCCTGTGTGCGGCGACGCTCGAGGATCGGGTCCCGCCCTTCCTGCGCGGCAAGGGCACCGGCTGGGTGACGGCCGAGTACAGCATGCTGCCGCGGGCCGGGACCGAGCGCACGCCGCGCGAGGCGAGCAAGGGACGGATCGGGGGCCGAACCCACGAGATCCAGCGCCTCATCGGGCGTTCCCTCCGGACGGTGGTCGACATGACCGCGCTCGGGGAACGGAGCATCACCCTCGACTGTGACGTCCTGCAGGCCGATGGCGGCACCCGGACGGCGTCGATCACCGGGGCGTACGTGGCCCTCGCCCGCGCCCTGAAGAAGTACGGCATGGAGCAGCTGCTGACCGGGCAGGTGGCGGCGGTGAGCGTGGGGATGACCGCCGGCGGCCTGCTCCTCGACCTCGACTACAGCGAGGACTCCACGGCCGGTGTCGACTTCAACGTCGTGATGCTCGACGACGGCCGCTTCGTCGAGATCCAGGGCACGGCCGAGCACACCCCGTTCGGCGGCGAACAAATGAACGAGATGGTTGGCCTGGCCGCTGCCGGCATCCGCCAGCTGTACGAGCTCCAGCGCGAGGCGATCGCCGCTCCCGCCCCCGAGTGAGCCGTCTCCTGGTCGCCACCAACAATCCCGGCAAGCTGGCCGAGTTCCGGCGACTGCTGGCTCCATTGGACGCCGACGTGGTCGGGCCGGCCGAGATCGGCATCCAGCTCGACGTCCCCGAGCCGCATGACAGCTACGCCGCCAATGCCGCCGTCAAGGCGGTCGCGTTCAGCCGCGCGGCGTCGATCCTGACCGTCGCCGACGACTCCGGGATCGAGGTCGCCGCGCTGGACTGGGGCCCGGGCGTTCGCTCGGCTCGGTTCGACGACGGCGACCGGGCACGCGGGCCGGACCTCGTCCTCGAGCGCCTGGCCGGCACCGATGACCGACGGGCCCGGATGGTCTGCTGGCTCGCGGTCGCAGCGCCCGCGGAAGGGGACGCGGACCCCGACGTCGAGCTGTTCGCGGGGATCGTCGAAGGCGTCATCGCCCCGGCGCGTCGCGGGAGCGGCGGCTTCGGCTACGACCCGATCTTCGAGCTGCCCGACGGGCGGACGACCGCCGAGCTCGACGAGGCGGAGAAGGACGCTGTCTCGCATCGCGGGCGAGCGGTCGCGGCCGCCCTGCCGCGCCTCCGGGAGCTGGTCGCCGCTCACGCTAGAATGCCGGCCATAGCGGAGGACGCATGAACGAGGCCTCGCCCGTGCGCGTCCACCCCACCGCCGATGTCTCGGCCGAGGCTGTCATCGGCCCCGGCACCAGCATCTGGAACCAGGCCCAGGTGCGCGAGCGTGCGCGGATCGGGGCGGGCTGCGTGATCGGCAAGAACGTCTACGTCGATTTCGACGTGGTGGTCGGGGATCTGGTGAAGATCCAGAACAACGCATCCCTGTACCACGGCGCGACCATCGAGGACGGCGTGTTCATCGGTCCCCACGTGTGCCTGACCAACGACCGGCTGCCGCGCGCGATCAACCGCGACGGGTCGGCCAAGACCGATGCCGACTGGCAGGTCGGACCGATCCGGATTCGCTCCGGGGCGGCGCTCGGCGCGGGCAGCGTCATCGTCCCGGGCGTGACGGTCGGTCGATGGGCGCTCGTCGGGGCCGGCAGCGTGGTCACCGCCGACGTCGCCGACTACGCGCTGGTGGTCGGCAACCCGGCTCGCCGGATCGGGAGCGCCTGCCCGTGCGGCGAGCCGCTCCGCGACGGCCCGGACGGGACCCCGTTCCGCGGCCCGTGCCCGAGTTGCGGAGAAGCATTCCCGCCGGAGGAGCGGGCGTGAAGGTCATCTCGGTCGTCGGCGCCCGTCCGCAGTTCGTGAAGGCCGCACCGGTCAGCCGCCAGCTGCGGGCCCGCCATCGCGAGCTCCTGGTCCACACCGGCCAGCACTACGACGACGCGATGAGCGACGTCTTCTTCCGCGAGCTCGGCCTGCCCCCGCCCGATCGCGACCTGGGCGTCGGCAGCGGGACGCATGCCGTCCAGACCGCCGAGATGCTCCGGAGGCTCGAGCCGATCCTGGTCGATGAGCATCCCGACGTGGTCCTGCTGTACGGCGACACGAACTCGACCCTCGCCGGGGCGCTGGCCGCCGCCAAGCTGAGCGACCTCGCGGGTCGCCGTCCGGCGATCGCCCACGTCGAGGCCGGGCTCCGCTCGTTCAACCCCGCGATGCCGGAGGAGCGCAACCGGATCGTGGCGGACCACCTGTCGGACCTGCTGCTCGCGCCGACCCAGACCGCGATGGACAACCTCGCGAACGAGGGCCTCGGCGAGAAGGCGGCCCTCGTCGGTGACGTCATGGTCGACGCGCTCGAATCCGCGGCCGAACGCGCCGGGGATGCGCTGCCCGCCGCGGCGCGGGGCGGGGGATACGTCCTGCTGACGCTCCATCGACCCTCGAACGTCGACGACCCCACGCGGCTGGCCGCCTGGCTGGCCGCGGCCGGGCAGGCCGGCCGGGTGCTGTTCCCGGTGCATCCCCGGACCCGGGCCGTCCTCGACCGGGCCCGGGTCGTCGTCCCGGACACGGTGACCCTGATGGAGCCGGCCGGCTACCTGGCGATGGTCGCCCTCGAGCGCGAAGCCGAGGTCATCGCGACCGACTCGGGTGGCGTGCAGAAGGAGGCGTACCTCGCCGGCGTCCCGTGCGTCACCCTCCGCGGCGAAACCGAATGGGTGGAGACCGTGGAATCCGGCTGGAACCGGCTGGCGGCCGACCCGGCGGACCTCGGCCCGGCGCTGGCCGCGGCCCGTGCGACGGACCGCAGCATCCATCGGCCAAGCCTGTACGGCGACGGGCACGCCGCGGGCCGTATCGTCGACGCCCTCGAACGACTGATCCATGCCCACGCACCGGTGGAGGTGGCTTCATGATCCCGATCGCAGCTCCCCAGATCGGTCCGGAGGAGCAGGCGCTCGTCGCCGAGACCCTGGCCTCCGGCTCATTGGCCCAGGGTCCCCGGGTCCGTGAGCTCGAGGAGCGCTTCGCCGCGCTCGTCGGGGTGCCGCACGCGGTCGCCACCTCGTCCGGCACGACCGCGCTCCACCTGGCCCTGCTCGCCGCCGGAGTCGGCCCGGGAGACGAGGTCATCACCGCTCCGTTCACGTTCATCGCCAGCGGGACGAGCATCCTGTACACCGGCGCCCGCCCGGTCTTCGTGGACGTCGACCCACGCTCGTTCATGGTCGACCCGGACCGGATCGAGGCCGCGATCACGCCCCGGACCAAGGCGATCATGCCGGTCAGCCTCTACGGGCAGCCCGCCGACCTGCCCGCCATCGAGGCCATCGCCGAACGGCGCGGGGTCGCACTGATCGAGGACGCGGCCCAGACCCACGGCGCGTCGATCGACGGCCGCCAATCGGGGAGCTTCGGGCAGGGCGTGTTCAGCTTCTACCCGACCAAGAACATGACCACCGGCGAGGGCGGCATGATCACGACCGCCGATGGCGCCCTGTCCGACTGGGCGCGGCTTCGCCGCGAGCATGGCATGAAGGTCCGCTACCACCACGACGTGCTGGGCTACAACTTCCGGATGACCGATATCCACGCCGCCATCGGCCTGGCCCAGCTGACGAAGCTCCCGGCGTTCAATGCGCGCCGGATCGCGATCGCCTCCCGATACCACGCCGAGCTGCGCGGCGTCGTGACGCCCTGGATCCGCCCCGGGACGGTGCATGTCTTCCACCAGTACACGCTCCGCGTCCTGAAGCGCGACGCGTTCGTGGATCAGCTCCGCGAGCTCGGGGTCGGCACGGGGGTGTACTACCCGATCCCGGTCCACCGCCAGAAGCCGTTCCTCGAGCTCGGCTACGGCGACCAGTCGTTCCCGGTCAGTGAGCAGCTCTGCGAGGAGGTCGTCTCGATCCCGGTCCACCCGGGGTTGAGCGACGCGGACGTCGACGCGGTCATCGAGGCCGTGAACACGGTCGCTGACGCGCTGGGAGCCCATCCCGAGAGCCAGGTCGCCGCGTGAGCGAGCCGGCGGTCAGGGCCGCCGTGATCGGGCTCGGGATGATGGGTGCCAACCACGCCCGGGTCCTGAACGAGCTGCCCGGCGTCGACCTGGTCGGGGTGGCCGACCTCGACGAGGAGGCCGTCGGCCGGGCGACATCGGGGCGCACCGCCCGCGGCTACACCGACGCCGGCACGCTCCTCGCGACCGAGCACCCAGAGCTCGTCGTCGTGGCGGTCCCGACCTCGCTCCACCTGCCGGCCACCCTGCAGGCCCTCGAAGCCGGAGCCCACGTGCTCGTCGAGAAGCCGATCGCGCCCGACCGCCACGAGGCGGAGGCGATGATCGCTGCCGCCGAGTCCGCCGGGCGGATCCTCACCGTCGGCCATATCGAGCGCTTCAACCCCGCGATCCGGGAGCTGAGCCGCCGCCTGGACGGCGGGGAGCTCGGCCGCGTCTTCCAGATCCGGGCCTCGCGGCTCGGACCGTTCCCGGCTCGCGTCCGCGACGTCGGGGTCGTCGTCGACCTCGCGCCCCACGACCTCGACGTCATGCGCTACCTGCTCCGCGCCGAGCCGGTCCGGATGTATGCCGAGACCGAGCAGCGGATCCATACCGACCACGAGGACCTCTTCACCGGGCTCGTCAAGTTCGAGTCGGGCGCCATCGGCCTGCTCGAGATCAACTGGCTGACGCCGACCAAGGTCCGCAAGCTGACGGTGACCGGCGAGCGTGGGATGTACGAGGCCGACTACCTGAGCCAGGACCTCGTCTTCTACGCGAACCCCGACCACGAGATCGTGACCGAGGGGGAGATGACCCGTCGCGCCGTCCAGCGTCGCGAGCCGCTGGCCGTGGAGCTGTCGGAGTTCGTGTCGGCCATCCGATCGGGCGGGCCGCCGCCCGTGTCGCCCCAGGACGCCCTCATCGCGATGCTCCTGGCCCGGGCGATGGTCGATGCGGCGGCCCGCGGGATCGTCATCAGCGCCGCCGACCTGGCTCCCATCCTGGCATGAAGATCGCCGTCGTCGGGCTGGGGCACATCGGCCTGCCCCTGGCGGTCCAGTACGCGAGCCGCGGGCACGAGGTCACCGGCTGCGACCTTGACGCCGGGCTCGTCGAGGCGATCAACCGCGGCGAGGCGCCGCACGACGACGAGCCAGCGGTCAGCGACCAGGTCCCCGGCCTCGTTCAGGCCGGTCAGCTGCGGGCCACGACCGATGACGCCGAGGGCGTACGTGGAGCCGAGGTGGTGGTGGTGATCGTGCCGGTCGTCGTCGACGAGGCACGCCAGGTCGACTTCTCCCAGATCGACGCGGCGACCCGCGAGGTCGCGCGCGGGCTCCAGGCCGGCACGCTCGTGATCTTCGAGACGACCCTCCCGATCGGCACCACCCGCGACCGGCTGGGACCGATGCTGGAGGCGGGCTCCGGGCTCCGCGCCGACCACGACTTCCACCTCGCGTTCAGTCCGGAGCGGGTGCTCGTCGGACGCGTGCTCGAGGACCTCCGCCGCTACCCCAAGATCGTGGGCGGCACGAGCGCCGAGGCGACCCGCCGGGCGGTCGCGTTCTACACCGATGTCCTCGAACCGGGCACCGAGATCCGCGCCATGGCCAGTGCCGAGGCGGCCGAGATGACGAAGCTCGCGGAGACGACCTACCGCGACGTGAACATCGCCTTGGCGAACGAGTTCGCCCAGGTCGCCGATCGGCGGGGGATCGACGTGATCGAGATCATCGCGGCCGCCAACTCGCAGCCGTACAGCCACATCCATCAGCCCGGGGTTGGGGTCGGCGGGCACTGCATCCCGGTCTACCCGCACCTCCTGTTCCGCGACGAGCCGCAGATGCAGCTGCCGCCCGCCTCCCGGAAAGTGAACGACGGCATGGCCGCCTACGCGGTGGGGCAGCTCGCCGAGGCGATCGGTCCGCTCGACGGCGTGCCCGTCCTCGTCCTCGGGATCGGCTACCGCGGCGACGTCCGCGAGGACTTCTTCAGCAGTGCGCTCCTCCTCCGCGAGGCGTTGGTCGCCGCTGGGGCCACCGTCCATGGCCACGACCCGTACTTCGACGACGAGCATCTCCTGCGCCGCGGGTTCGTCCCGTATGACCTCGCCGCCCCGGTCCCCGTCCGCGCCGCGATCCTGCAGGCCGCCCACGGCATGTACCGCGAGCTCGACCCGGGCTCGATCCCGGGCCTCGAGGTCCTGCTCGACGGCCGCAACGCCCTCGACCGCGGGCGGTTCGAGGCAGCCGGGGTCCGCTACATCGGAGTCGGGCACTGACCACCGAACCCCCCGAGGCGACGCCCTCCGTCGGCATGGCGGCGGGTCGCGGGGTCTGGGTCGTCGTGCCGACCTACAACGAGCGCGAGAACCTGCCCCGTGTGCTGGAGGCCATCCTCGCTACGCTCCCGGAGGCGTCGGTGCTGGTCGTCGACGACCACTCGCCGGACGGGACCGGGGAGCTCGCCGACACGCTCGCCGCCGCCAACCCGCGGGTCGAGGTGCTGCATCGGCCCGGCAAGCAGGGCCTGGGCGTCGCCTACCGGGACGGCTTTCGCCGCGTCCTCGACCGGCCCGGCACGCATGCCGTGGTGCAGATGGACGCCGACCTGTCTCACGACCCGGCCGACCTGCCGCGCCTCATCGCGCCGCTCATGCGGGACGCCGACCTCGTGCTCGGCACGCGCTGGATGCGGGGCGGCGGCACCGTGGGCTGGCCCCTCCGACGGCGCCTGATCAGCCGCGGCGGCACCCTCTTCGCCGGGATCGTCCTGCTCCTGCCCTATCGCGACCTGACGGGCGGCTTCAAGGCGTGGCGCCGCGAGCTCTTGGACGCGATCCGCCTCCGCGAGGCCGCCGGCCAGGGCTACGGCTTCCAGGTCGAGACGACCTGGTGGGCGCACCGCCGCGGCGCCGTCATCCGCCAGGTTCCGATCGTCTTTCGAGAGCGAACGCTCGGCACGTCGAAGATGTCGGGCGGCATCGTGGCCGAGGCGGTCGTCCTCGTCCTGCGCCTGCGCTGGCAGGCGATCGCCTGGGCGCTCAGACGGCCGCGTGGCGACCGGTGAGCCCTTCGGGTACGATCCGCAGCCGCCCGCCCTCTCGACCCAGTTGATGGCGCCTGCCCCGGCGCTGACAGGAGCTCCATGACCTATCGCAACCGTCCCGCCCCCCGTCGTCGGCACCGGGCCCGCTGGCAGGACGAGCTTCGCACCCAGCGGTTGCTGGTGGGCGCGTTCGCCGCGGCCATCGCCATCGCGCTCGGGCTGTTCCTGATGAGCGCCTGGAACGCCTACTACGACTCGCACCTGCGGCAGGTGATCGTGGTCGACGACACCCGGGTCACGGCCGAGGACTACGACTTGCGCCAGGCGATGATCACCGCCGAGCTGCAGGCCATCGGGCTCGACTTTCAGGGCCAGCTGGGCGGGGCCCGTGACGCGATTCTCAACCAGCAGCTGTCGGCGGTCAGCGACCAGTTCAGCAACCTCACCTCGGTGACCACCGACTCGCTGGTCGACGGCATCTTCCAGGCGTCCCAGGCGCCAACCCTCGGGATCGAGGTCACCGAGGAGGAGGTCGATGCCGAGGTCGCCCACCGGACGACCCTGCCGGCGCGGATCCAGTTCTCGGCCATCACGGTGAACGCGCTGCCCGACGACGCCGCCAGCGGCGACGAACCGACCGATGCCGACTTCGCCCGCGCCGAGGACGAGGCGACCGCCATCAAGGCTCGACTCGACGCCGGCGAGGACTTCGGTGCGGTCGCGACCGAGGTGAGCGACGACCCGGCGTCCGCCCAGGCCGGCGGCCTGGTCGGCTGGGTCGAGGAGGACGACGTCCAGTACGCGTACCTCTTCCCCCTGGCCGAGGGCCACGAGATCGGCGAGGTGTCGGACCCGACGAGAACCGATTTCGGCTACGTGATCTTCCGGGTCGACGGGCGAACCGAGGCCGGGCCATTCACGACCCTCAACGACGCCCTCGACGCCGCCCGGGTGACCGACGCCGATTACCGGCAGTACGTGTCCGAGGAGCTCATGCGCGAGGCGTTCCGCGATCACTTCGCGACCGAGGTCGTCGTGTCGCCGGCCCCGCAGCGCGAGTTCGCCCAGATCCTCGTCCTCGACGACCAGGGCGTGCCGGTGCCCAAGCAGCGCATCCGCCACCTGCTGGCCCAGCCGCTGCCCGACAGCGACGACCAGTCGACGGCGACCGATGCGGAATGGGCCGCGGCGCTGGCTCGCGCCGAGGCGTGGTATGACGAGGTCCAGGATCCGAACGCCGACTGGTTCGAGATCGCCCGCGACAGCGACGATCCGGGCTCGCGGAGCAATGGGGGCGACCTGGGCTGGACCGATCCGACCTCGAGCGGCTTCGTCCAGGAGTTCCAGGATGCCATCACCAGCCTGGGCGTCGGCGAGATCAGCGAGCCGGTGCGCACCGAGTTCGGCTACCACGTGATCCAGGTCACCGACACGCGGACGACGGCGATGGGCTTCGTCGATGACCTGATCACCGAGATCGAAGCCGATCCCGATGCATTCGGTGCCCTGGCCCGCGAACACAGCGAGGACACCGGGACCCGCCAGGACGACGGTCGCTACGGCTGGGCCGCCCGCTACGAGCTCGACCCGGACCGCGAGGAGGCGATCTGGGGCCTCGCCGAGCCGGGCGACTTCACGACCGAACCGGTCGTCGATGGCACCCAGCTGTGGCTCTTCAAGCTGTTGAGCGTCTCCGAGAGCCGTGGGGTCGAGGAGTCGCGCCTGAACACGATCCGCAACGTCGGCTACTCGCGCTGGTACGACGAGCTCAAGGCCACCGCCCAGATCTGGATCGACACCCAGCTCCAGCTCGACTCGTCACAGCCCGACGGCGCCCCGGTCCAATAGGGCGCGGCGGATGGCAGACCCGGCGCGCGGTCTCGACGGTCTCCTCGCCGCCGCGGGCCTCGATCCCGCCGACGGCATCCAGGTCGTCTCGGCGGCCCGGCTGCCCGCCGTCCCGTTCGATCCGGGGCTTCCGCTCCTGATCCTGGCCGGCGGCACGGGCGACCCGGCGGGGGCGCCGCTGCCGGGACGGCACGCGCGCCGCGGCCCGAGCGCCGTCCTGGCGGCCCTGTACCCGGCGGGCCACCAGGTCCGGCCGCTTCCCGCGGGCGACCCGGTGGCGGTCGAGACCATCGACGACGCGATGCTCGAGGGCGGGGACTGGCTCGTGCCGCCGCTGGCGGCGGCCGACAACGTCGCCTCGCCACATGGGATGGCGGCCATCAGCGCCCGGCTGCGGTCCCCGGACGGTTGCCCCTGGGACCGGCGCCAGGACCACAGGTCGCTGCGCCCGTACCTGCTCGAGGAGGCCTACGAGACGCTCGACGCCATCGAGCGAGGCACGCCGGCCGACCTCGCCGAGGAGCTCGGCGACCTCTACCTCCAGGTCGTCCTCCACGCCCAGCTGGCCGCCGAGGCGGGCGAGTTCGACCTGACCGATGTGTACCGCACACTGGGCGCGAAGATCGTGCGGCGTCACCCGCACGTCTTCGGCGACGTGACCGTCAGCGGGGTCGACCAGGTCGTGACCAACTGGGAGACGATCAAGGCCGCCGAGCGCGAGGACGCTGGACGGGAGGGCGCCTCGTTCGCGGACGTGGCCCGCACCCAGCCCGCGCTGCCGGCCAGCCGCGAGATCCAGGAGCGGGCTTCCGCCCTCGGCTGGGACTGGCCCGACGTCGGGGGTGTCTGGGAGAAGGTCGGCGAGGAGCTCGACGAGCTGCGCGAAGCGGCCGCCGCGCCGGCGAACCCCGACGCCCGCCTCCACGAGCTGGGCGACGTACTGTTCGCGCTGGCCAACCTCGCCCGTTGGCTCGGGGTCGACCCCGAGGAGGCGCTTCGCGTCGCCAACCGCCGCTGGGTCGACCGCTACGCGGCGGTGGGGGCCCTCGCCGACGAGCGCGGCCTCGTCCTGGCCGACCTCGATCCGGCGGCCAAGGACGTGCTGTGGAACGAGGTAAAGCGCCGGTGAGTGCCTCCGCCGCACGGATCGCCATCGTCGTCCACGCCTCGCTGCCCGACGACCCACGGATCCGCCGCCAGGCGGAGGCGCTGCGCGACGCCGGCCACGAGGTCGACCTCTTCGGCCTGCGCGACCCCGGCCAGCCCGAGGTCGAGACCTGGAACGGGATCCGCATCGTCCGGCTGCCAGTCCGCCGCCGGTTCGCCGGCTTCGCCGGCCACCTCGCCGAGTACCTCGCCTTCGCCGCGCTGGTCAGCGTCCGGCTCGCCGTCGAGCACCGGCATCGGCACTACCGCCTCGTCCAGGTCGCCACCCTGCCGGACTTCCTGACCTTCGCCACCCTGCCGGTTCACCTGACCGGCGTCCCGGTCCTGCTCGACCTGCACGAGGACATGCCCGAGTTCTTCCGCGACCGCTTCGCGAGCGCGGGCCTGCGGCCGCTGTTCCCGCTCGTGTCGGGGGCCGCTCGCGCCAGTGCGAAGCTCGCCGACGCGGTGATCACCGTCCACGAACCACTTCGCGAGCTCGCTGTCGCGCGCGGGATCCCGGCCGATCGGATCTCGGTGGTCATGAACAGCGCCGACGAGCGCCTCTTCGACCTCGGGGCGCACCCGCGCCGCCCCTGGCGCGACGACGGGACCCTGCGCCTCGTCCACCACAGCAACCTCCAGCGGATCTACGGCCTCGACGTCGCGGTCGAGGCCATGGCTCGCCTCGACCCCGGCCTCGACGCCCACCTGGACGTGTATGGCGACGGCCCGTTCCGCCCCGAGGTCGAGGCCGCCATCGCGCGCCACGACGTGACACAGCGGGTGACGCTCCATGGCCGCGTCCCGCTCGAGACGCTGCCCGGCGTGCTCGCCGCAGCCGACCTGGCCGTCGTCCCCACGCGTCCCGAGCCGTACCTGGCCTACTCCCTCTCGACGAAGCTGCTCGAGGCGGTCGCCATGCGGCTGCCGGTCATCGCCTCCGACCTCCATACCACCCGCCTCCACTTCGACGACGCGGCGATCCGCTTCGTGCCCGGCGGCGACCCGGCGGCGCTGGCCACCGCGATCGCCGAACTGGCCGACGACCCGGCTGCCGCCGACCGCCAGGCCGAGGCCGCCGCCCGCCAGGCGGAGCCGTACGCCTGGGCGATCCAGCGCCGGCACTATCTGGCGGTGGTCGACGGCCTGCTGGGGCGCGGTAGACTCGGGGCCTCGCACGGGGCGTAGCGCAGCCTGGTAGCGCACCTGCTTTGGGAGCAGGAGGTCGACGGTTCGAATCCGTCCGCCCCGACCACCTGGAGGAGCACCAGCCACCGATGTCGACGGCCCACCCGATCCGCACCCCGGCGGGCGAGCTGGTCATCCCGGTGGCGCCGACCCCGACCGGCTATCGGCTTGCCAAGCGCTCGCTCGAC
>DATBLJ010000086.1:0-2081 GCA_036555375.1 Candidatus Limnocylindria bacterium | reverse complement strand
CCGGCGAACTTCACGCCGCGGTGCATGCGCGGCTCGATCCCGCGCCGTCGCTGCTGCCACGACTGGTACAGCTCCTTGAAAAGCTCGCCGACGGTGCGGACGATCGTCCGGCCGATGCTGTACGGGTTCAGCAGGAAGTAGTACATGCTCCGGTCCCGGCCGGCCTTGTCCTGGTCGCTGTTCAGCCGGCTCATGACCATCCGGACGTGGGGGGCGTCTCCGGAGAACATGTTGTCGATGGACGCCCCGCCGTTGGCCAGCAGCCCGTTGCCGTCGCTGATCCGCGCCTCGATCTCCGCCGCGTCGGCCGGGCGGTTGGAGACCATCATCCGGCGCCGCTCCTTCTCGTACCAGCGGAAGGCAGGAATGCCGGCGGCGTTGCCGTGCAGCAGGCCGGCCTGCCCGGTCGAGGTCTGGGACGGCAGGTCGGCGGTGTACTCCATCATCCGGTGCGACCCGGACCGGATCCACTTCGACAGCGTCGACAGGGTCCCCGACCGCACCTGCGCGGCAAGGAGCGGGAAGGCGAGGCCATCCACCTGGATGACGACCACGCCCGGGACGGTCGTCGGCGGGGCCTGCTCCTGGTCGCGGATGACCTGGTTCACGACCCGCTGGCCGTACGACTCCTCGTCGGTCATGCCCACGATTCCGCCGAAGATCGAGCTGACGACCGCGTAGATGCCGGCTCCCACCAGCGCGCTGCCAAACCCGCCGAGGTCAAACCCGACGAGCGGCAGGATGATGAAGAACGAGAGGGCCCGGTACAGGAAGCCCATCGCGAAGACGGCGATGAAGCCGATCGGCAGCACCGCGGCAAGGACGAGCGGCCGGATCAGGAAGTCGGCGGCACCGATCACCGCGACCGCCAGCAGCACCGATGTCCCGACCTCGCGCTCGATGCCCGGCGCCAGGGCAACCGTGATGGCGAGGCTCAGCCAGGCAGAGAGGACCGACAGGAAGACACGGAAGGCAAGCCCGAGCGGTGTCGGGCGCCACCGGCGAAGCGCGTGCGCCTGCGCTCGGTAGGCCGCGGCCGTGCGATGCAGCCAGGTGCGCAAGGCGTCTTACCTCGAGTCCATTCGGGGGCGGGCAGTCAGGGCACAAAGGGTACCCGCTCGCCGGGCCGGGCGATGAGGGCTCGAGCGCCCTCCGGGCCGACGCGCTCGAGCAGGTGGCGCTCGAACTCGGCAGGTGGCCCGACCAGCCGTCCGCCGGATACGGTCTGGAGCCCGTAGGGCCACAGCGTCCCCCAGTGGATCGGGACGGCGAACCGGGGCTGGAGGCGGGCGGCGGCCTCGGCGGCCCGGACCGGATCGAGGTGGCCGCTTCCCAGGCGCGGGCCCCATCCGCCGATTGGCAGGAGGGCGACGTCGAGCTCGCCCTCGACCAGGCTGGCCATCTCGGGGAACAGGTCGGTGTCGCCGGCAAAGTACATCCGGGCCGGCCCCGACTCGAGCAGGTAGCCGACCGCCGTCCCGCGCGGGCCGAAGGGCGGCCGGTTGCCGGGATGGACGGCGGGGGTCGCGGTCACCGTGACGTCGCCGACACGGTGCGAGGCACCGGGCGGCAGCTCGGTCACCCGTTGCCAGCCCCACGATCGGACCAGCGCCCCGGCGCCCGGCCCGACGATGAGCTCCGGCTGGGTGTCGCCAAGGCGCGCCAGGGACAATCGGTCGAGGTGATCGAGGTGCAGGTGGCTGACCAGGACGAGGTCGATCCCCGCGTACAGGGCAGGGTCGACCGGGCGGACGACCCGCGTCAGGAAGGTCAGCCGGTCGACGAGGATCGGATCGGTCAGGATCCGCAGCCCGCCGAGCTCGACGAGCATCGTCGCGTGACCGAGGAACGTCATCGCGGGGAGCGGCATGCGGTCAGAACCGGGGGGACGGTCGGCGTCGCGCGGGCTTCCGGGGTTTGAGTGGCCTGGGCCCGGGATCCTGGGCCAGGGTGAACATCAGGAATGGCCGATCCGGGCCGAGGGTCGCGGTCAGGGTCCGGCTCCGGCGGGTGGTCGTCACCCCGGTCAACAGGTCGGTGTACCGATACGGGCGGCTGGGATCGATGCCGACGGCGGCGAA
>DATBLJ010000019.1:0-17368 GCA_036555375.1 Candidatus Limnocylindria bacterium | reverse complement strand
GGGCTGGGATGGACGCCGCCGGCGACCAGGCCCGCGAAGTGCGACATGTCGGTCATCAGGATCGCCCCCACCTCGTCGGCGATCGTCCGGAAGGCGGCGAAGTCCCAGTGGCGCGGGTACGCGGTCGCCCCGGTGACGATCAGCTTGGGCCGGTGCTCGCGGGCCAGGGCCCGGACCTCGTCGAGGTCGATCAGGTGGGTCTCCCGGTCGACGTGGTAGGCGACGAAGTTGTAGTACTGGCCGCTGAAGTTGACCGGGGAGCCGTGGGTCAGGTGCCCACCCTGGTCGAGGGCGAGGCCCATCACCGTGTCGCCCCGCTCGAGGAGGGCATGGAAGACGGCCATGTTGGCCTGAGCCCCGGCGTGCGGCTGGACGTTCGCGTGCTCGGCGCCGAACAGCGCCTTCGCCCGGTCGCGGGCGAGGTTCTCCGCTCGGTCGACGACCTCGCAGCCCCCGTAGTAGCGCCGGCCCGGATAACCCTCGGCGTACTTCGCGGTCAGGACCGATCCGGTGGCCTCGAGGACGGCGCGGCTCGGGTAGCTCTCGGACGCGATGAGCTCCAGGTTGGAGCGAGCCCGGTGCTCCTCGTCCTGGATGACCTGCCAGATCTCCGGATCCTCCGCCTGCAGGGCGGCCCAGGCGTCCATCGGTCGACTTTCCTCCGCTGTGGAGGATCGAGTCTAGTGCCCGGTCAGCTGATGGACACTCCCTCGGGACCGATCGTCACCGCCACCCCGGACGCGAGCTGTCCGATCTCCGCCGGCGACACGACCGCGATCGGCAGCTGGACGCCATAGAGCTCCTCCGCGACGGCGGCGCCGATGGCCAAGATCAGGTCCGGCTCGCCGATGACGATCCCCGCCGGGGCGGTCCCCGCCCGGACGGCCTCCGCGAGGACGCTGGCCGAGGAGGACGACCCGCGCGCGGCAGGCATCACCAGGACCCGGCCGGTCACGATCTCCCCGTGCTGCGGGTGGCGCGGCTCGGCCACCGCGCCGGTCGCCGGGTCAAGCCCGCCCCACAGCGACAGCGGCTCGTCGAGGACGAGCGCCGCGGCGGTCACCGACCCGGGTGCCAGCAGCCGGGCGTTCATGCCGCGTCCCACGAGCCGTCCCGGACGACGTAGCCGGCCACCGCCGATTCGACGCACTCGGCCAGGCTGCCCAGGACGACGGTCGCCCCGATGTTGCCCGGCGCGTAGTAAGCCCACTTCCCCGAGTTCGTCATCACCGGGCCGCCGGGCTGGCGCAGGACCGGGGAGATGTAGGAGCAGGAGTCGACGAGCAGCTCGACGCCCGACGCCTGGAGCCGCGCGGCCACGCCCGTGGCCTCGGCCGCGGTCAACAGGTCGCGGGCGGTCGAGACGAGCATCTCCAGGCCGGTGGCCACGCGTCGGCCGCCCAGGGCGTCGGCGACCGCGGCCAGCTCCGCGGCGGAGGCATGCGGGGTCCCCAGGCTGACCGCAACCAGCGGTCCGCCGGCCTCGCCGCCCAGCTCACGGCGTACCCGGCGCAGGTCGTCCATCGTCACGGCGTGCTCCGCGATCGGCGCCTGGCCGCCGACGGCGGCCTCGAGCGTCGCCGCCTCGGGCGTCGAGCCCACGACGTGCAGCAGGGCCACCGCGCCGGACGAGGCAGCCGCGGCGCCCAGCGCCTTCAGCCGGTCCTCGGCGAGGCCGCTCGGCAGGCCGACGAGCACCGGGATGTCGCCGCCGGCGAGCCGGCCGACGATGACGCCCAGGACCGGGTCCAGGCTGTCATCGGCTCGGATGCTGGCTGGGACGTCATCGGCCAACCGGATCACCGCCTCGGCGAGCCGATGCTCCGGGCGATGGAGGCCGGCGTCGGGCACCCGGGCGGTGACCGCCGCCGCGATGTCCATGAAGTCGCCGTAGCGGTTCGTCCGGGCTCCGAGGACGGAGTTCGCGAACACGATCGCGTTCGACTCCCCCCAGGCGACCTGCTCCCCGAGGCCGGGCCGCGCGTCGGCGAGCTGGTACGGGGCGCAGGTGAAGGTCGGGCGGCAGCCGAGCGCGCGGTACTGCTCCATGAGCCGTCGGCCGCGGGCCGCCAGGCCGGCGTCGCCGCGCCACAGCTCCGGGTGGAGCAGGTCGACGGCGCCCACGTTCAGGGTCGTCGGGACGCGGACCTGGGCTGCGCCGTCGACGAGGCGATCGACGAAGTCGATCGTCGCCTCTCCGTGGTACAGGCACGAGTCGACGTGGGCCCCGGTCACCGGGATCAGGCGTTCGGCGTCCTGGGCCTCGGCGGCGCGGACGATGAGCCGCATCGCGAGGGCCGTGCCGGCGCCCTGCTCACCGGCGAGCATCGCCCGTTCCTCCGACTCCAGGTGGAGGCTCAGCGACCCGTCTCCTCGGCCTCCAGGGCGGCGATCTTGGCGACGCGCCGGACGTGACGTCCGCCCTCGAAGTCGGTGCCCAGGAATTCGCGGACACAAGCCTCGGCGACCTCGACGGTCGTCACCCGCGCGCCCAGCGACAGGACGTTCGCGTCGTTGTGCTCGCGCCCGAGGCGCGCGACCTCGGGGGTGGCGGCCTGGACGCACCGGATGCCACGGATCTTGTTGGCGACGATCGCCTCACCAGTGCCGCTGCCGCCCAGCACGATGCCGCGGTCGTACTCGCCGCGGGCCACCGCCCGCGCCACCGGTGCGATGAAATCGGGATAGTCGACCGGCTCTTCGCTCGAGGTCCCGAAGTCGCGGTACTCGATCTGCATGTCCTCGAGCAGCCCGCACAGGAGGGTCTTCAGGACGAACCCGGCGTGGTCGGAGCCGATCGCGACGCGCACGGGCGGAGTGTACGCGGGCCTCGGTCGGGTCAGGCTTCGAGCTGGACGACCTCACCGATCTCGGCGCGACCGATCGGACCCTCGCGCAGGATGCGCGCCGGGGTGACCGTCAGGTCGATCACGGTCGAGGCCACGCCACCCGGGACGGCGCCGCCATCCACCACCGCGTCCAGCAGATCCTGCTGGGTGGCGAACGCGATGAGCACCTCGTCCGCGCCCCAGGTATCGGGTTCGTCGGACAGGTTGGCCGAGGTCGTGAACAGCGGCCCGGCCGCGCGAATCAGCTCGAGGGCGACCGGGTGGTTCGGGGCGCGAACAGCCTGGGAGGTGGCGTCCCCCGGGAGAACGATGGTCAGCCCGCCGGGCCAGAACCGTTCCGCGAGCGCCAGCGCCCGATCGTCCGCATTCCAGCCGGCGTCGACCGCCTGGCCGAGGTCCGCGACCAGGAGCGGGATGCGCCGGTCGGTGGGCCGCTGCTTGAGCGCGAACAGGGCGTCAACCCGGTCCGGCTTCGTGGCGGCGACGGCCACGCCATACACGGTGTCGGTCGGGAACGCCACGATGCCGCCGCCATGCAGGATCGCCACCGCCGCCGCGATCCCCTCCGCGTCCGGGGCCAGGACCTCGGTCATGGCCGTCGCTCCAGGTGCACGACCCGGTCGCGTCCGGCCAGGTCGGGCGCCACACTGACCGCCCACGATCCGGGCAGGCCGCCGACCAGGCGGCGCACCTGGTCCGCCTGGTCCGATCCGACCTCGAGCAAAGCGGTCCCGTCCTCGGCGAGACGCCCGGGCAGCGCGTCGAACAGGGACCGCACGACGTCCAGCCCGTCGGGTCCCCCATCGAGCGCGGTGGGCGGCTCCCAGCCGAGCGATCCCTCGCCGGTCGCGACCTCGCCGCTCGTCACGTACGGGAGGTTGGCGACCAGGACGTCCGGCCGGATCGCGCGATCGGCGTCCAGCAGGTCCCCGACCGCCAGGGTCACCAGGTGTTCGACCCCGTGGGCCACGAGGTTGTCGCTGGCCAGCTCGACCGCCTCCGGTGAGACGTCGCTCGCCACCAGCCGCACCCGTCCGAGGGCCAGCGCCGAGCGGAACCGCCGCGCCAGGGCGACCGCCACCGCCCCGCTGCCGGTCCCCACGTCCCAGGCGCTGATCGCTCGCTCGTCGCGCACGAGTCGAGCCGCGATCTCCGCCACCGCGGCCTCGACCAGCAGCTCGGTCTCGGGACGCGGGATGAGCGCCCGCTCATCGGTCAGCAGCCGGATCCCGTTCCATTCCTTGAAGCCGCGGATGTAGGCCACCGGCTCGCCACGTCCCCGGCGGTTGACCCATCCGTCGAGGGTCGCCATCCCGGCCGTCTCCACCGGCTCGTCGAGGTGGGCGAGGAGCCAGGCCCGGTCCCGCTCGAAGAGCCACGCGACGAGCACTTCGGCGTCGAGCCGGGGGGTGGGCGAACCCGCCGATCGGAGCCGATCGACGGACGCGGCCAGGACCTGGCCAGCGGTCGTCGCGGGAGCCGCTGCTGCTGGCGCCATCTCAGCGGCCGACATCGGCCCCCGCCGCCGCCAGGCGTTCCTCCTGGTCGGCCTCGGCCAACGGCTCGATCACCCGGTCGAGGTCCCCGGCCAGCAGGCCAGGCAGGTTGTGGACGGTCAGCCCGATCCGGTGGTCGGTGACCCGGTCATCGGGGAAGTTGTAGGTCCGGATCTTCTCCGACCGCTCGCCGGTGCCGACCTGGGCCCGGCGGGCCTCGCCCCGCTCCTCGGCCTGGCGGGCCCGCTGCGCCTCCAGGAGCCGCGCCCGGAGCACGGCGAGCGCCTTGGCCCGGTTCTTGTGCTGCGATTTCTCGTCCTGGATGGCCACGACCAGTCCGGTTGGCAGGTGCGTGATCCGGACGGCCGAGTCGGTGGTGTTGACCGACTGTCCACCCGGCCCGCTGGACCGATAGGTCTCGATCCGCAGGTCGCCCTCGTCGATCTCGACCTCGACCTCCTCCGCCTCGGGCAGGACGGCGACCGTCGCGGTCGACGTGTGGATCCGTCCCGATGCCTCGGTCACCGGGACCCGCTGGACCCGGTGCACGCCACTCTCGAACTTCAGCCGCGAGTAGGCGCCCTGGCCGGTGACCTCGGCGATGACCTCCTTGAACCCGCTCGACGCGCTCTCGGAGGTCGACAGGAGCTCGACCTTCCACCCGCGCTGGTCCGCGTAGCGGGCATACATCCGGTACAGGTCCGCGGCGAACAGCGAGGCCTCGTCGCCGCCGGTGCCGGCCCGGATCTCGAGGATCACGTCGCGCTCGTCGTTCGGATCGCGTGGCACGAGCAGGCGGCGCAGCTCGGCGTCGACCTCGGCCAGCTCGGTCTCGAGGGTCGCGATTTCCTCGCGCGCCATGGTTCGGACCTCGGGGTCGCCGTCCTCGAGCAGGCCGCGGGCCGATGCCAACGCGGCTTCCGCGGTCTCGCGGCGGGAAGCGGCCGCCACGATCGGCTCCAGGCGGGCCAGCTCGCGGCCGTACGTCGCCAGGAGTCGCCGGTCGGTCGCGGTCTCAGGGAGCGACAGGAGCTCGGTGAGCTCGCGGTGTCGCGCCAGGAGATCCGCGTACGGGGTGGCCATCCCGGCCGCTCAGCCGGCGGCCGGAGCCGGTTCGGGGACGCGGTCCTCGTCGATCACGCGCTCGAGGGCCGTGATGCTGACCTCGAGCATGTCGTGGTCCGGTGGGCGAGTGGTCAGCGACTGCAGCCACAGCCCCGGGGCATAGATGGCGCGCACGGCGCGATTCCCATAGTGGCGGGCACCGAACCGGACGAGCTCGTACGCGACGGCGGCCACGACCGGGACGAGCGCGATCCGCGACAGCATGAGCAGAGGCAGCGGCACGTCGGCGCGGGGGATGAGCGAGAAGAACAGGATGCTGATCACGACCACGATGAGGACGAAGGTCGTCCCGCACCGGGTGTGGGCGGTGCTGAACCGATCGACCGACTCCGGCTCCAGGGGCGCATCGGCTTCGTGGGCGCTGATCGCCTTGTGCTCGGCGCCGTGGTAGGCGAACACCCGGCGGACGTCGGACATCATCCCGATCAGGAACAGGTAGAGGACGAAGATCACCAGCCGGATGCCGCCCTCGGCCAGGTTCGCGACCAGGCTGCTTCCCGCCGCTTCCTCGGCGGCCTCGGACAGGACGAGCGGGAGGACGAAGAAGAGGGCGACCGCGAACCCGAGCGACGCGATCATCGTCACGGCCAGCGTCCCGCGGCCGATCTCGATGTCCTCGCCCTCGGCGGCAAGCGCGGCGGACCGCATCAGCATCCGGGTTCCGAGGATCAGGGTCTCGTACAGGACCAGGACACCCCGGACGAACGGGATCTTCAGCCAGCGACCGCCGCGCAGCGCGCCGGGCAGCTCCTCGGACGTCGTGCGGATCTCACCATCGGGCATCCGGACGCTCATGGCCGCGGTGGAGCGGCCGCGCATCATCACGCCCTCGATGAGCGCCTGCCCCCCGTAGAAGAAGTCGGGCATGCGGAACTTCCGGGTGCCGGCCACCGACTGGATGACGAAGGGCCCGGCCGCGATCAGCTGCTCGGGAATGAGAAAGACGAGGTGCGGCACGAGCCGCGACAGCCGGCCGGGTGCCGGTCGGCTGGGCCGGGTCAGCGGGAGGCGCGCTCCATCCGCCGCTGGAACCGTTCGACCTGGCCCGCGGTGTCCACGATGTTCTGGGTGCCGGTGTAGAAGGGATGGCAATTCGAGCAGACCTCGACCCGGATCGACTCGACGGTCGACCCGACGGTGAAGGTGGTCCCGCAAGCGCAGTGCACCTCGGCCTGATGGTACTGCGGATGAATATCGGTCTTCATCGGTCAGTCCTCGCCGACCAGGACGCTCACCCGCTTGCGGTCGCGGGTCTCGTGGGTGAAGCGAACCGTCCCGTTCGACGTGGCGTACAGGGTGTAGTCGCGGCCCATCCCGACGTTCGGGCCCGGATGGAACGTGCTGCCGCGCTGGCGGACGATGATCGTGCCGGCGAGCACCATCTGCCCGTCGCCGCGCTTCACGCCCAGTCGCTTGCCGGCGCTGTCGCGTCCGTTCTTCGACGACGACCCGGCCTTCTTGTGTGCCATGTCAGTTCTCCTCGGCCGGGGTGGCCTTGCGACGAGCGGCGGGTTTCGCTGCTGCCGGCTTCGCGGTGGTTGGCTTGTCGGTTGACGGCTTGGCCGCTGCCCTGGCCGATGGCTTGCGCGTCGGCGCCTTGGAGGCGCGCTTCGCGGGTGCCGGTTCGGCGGCGGTCTCGGCCTGTGGCGCGGTGTGCTTCTTGCCGCCCGGAACCGCGATCTCGTCGATCCGGATCTGGGTCAGCTCGGCGCGAGCGCCGGTGCGGCGCCGGTAGTGCGCCTTGGGGCGGAAGCGGAAGACGACGATCTTCGGACCGCGACCCTGGGCGATGACGGTGCCGCGCACCGAGGCGCCGGCGACGGTGGGGGTGCCGACGGTCACGCCGTCGTCGTCCCCGATCAGCAGGACACGGTCGAACACCACCGAGGCGCCGGCCTCGGTGTCCATCCGGTCGACGACCAGGGTCAGCCCCGGTTCGACCCGATATTGCTTTCCGCCGTTATCGACCACGGCGTACATGGCGTTCTCCACTGTCCCGCGCACGGCGATACGCCAAAGGGCAACCCGTGCGGACGGTGGAGTCTATCGGGCGACCGGAGGAGTGTCAACGAAGAGCAGCCGGTCCCGGACGGTGCGGGTCACGGTCAGCCCCTGGTCCAGCGCGTCGACCACGTCGAGCGGGCGGCCGGCCCCGCTCGGGTCGAGCCGGAGCTGCATCCGGAGGCGGACGACCTTCTTGGAGGCGTCGAAGCCGAGCAGCTCGAGGTCCTCGACGTAGGGCCGCAGGTCGCGGTCGTCGGTGTCCGAACGGCGCTCGGTTTCGCCCCGGCGCCGCTGCCCGGGGAGCGATGGGGAGGCCAGCAGCTGGACGATCGCGGAGCGGAGCCCGTCCTCGGTCGTCCCTTCCGGGGTCCGGGCCTCGACCTCGTACTCGCCGCCGCGGACCTGCGACGCGGCCGACGGAAAGCCGTGCCACACCTCCCGAGCGTCGACGATGGCCAGCCCGTCGGCGAGGGCCTCGCCGGCCGTCACCAGCCGGTCGCGCGGGACGAGCTCGTCGAACCAGACCTCGATGACGTCCGCACGGAGCTCGAGGTTGGCCGGCGCCACCGCCGCCAGCCGGAGCCGGGGCCGAGGCCGCTTGGCCGCGGTCTGGGAGATCGGCAGCTCGGCCTCGGTGAGGACGCGCTGGAACTCGGCGAGGATGTCCTGCTGACGCAGGCGAAGCGCCGGCTCGGTCCTCGAGTAGAGGATCTGCCAGCGCTGGCGCGGGGCGACGGCGTCGGTGGTCATGTGGGCGCGATGGTAGCGCCCCGCGGTTCGCGACATGACCGCTCGGCTAGGATCGGCACGTGGCGTCGTTCATCGCTCGACATCGGCTCGGGATCTGGGCCACGGCGGCGATTGTCCTCGTCGTCCTGATCCTGTGGCTCGCCCGCGGGGCGCTGCCGGTCTTCGGGATCGCGATTGCCCTCGCGTTCCTGCTCGACCCGCCGGTCACCGCCCTCCAGCGCCGCGGCGTGCCTCGCCTGGCCGGGATCCTCATCGTCTACGTCCTGGTCGTGGTCACGGTGGTCGGGCTTGGCTTCCTCCTGTTCCCGCCGCTCTTCGATCAGCTGAAGCGCTTCCTCGAGCAGCTGCCGACCCTCGCGTCGCAGCTCATCGCCTGGGAAGAGGCGATCGTGGAGTGGCTGGCGGGCCTGCCGCTCCCCGATCCCATCCGCGAGGCGCTGGACACGATCATCCAGAGCGGTCAGCAGGCGGTCATCGGGCTCCTCGAGGCCATCGTCGGGCCCCTGCTCAACCTCATCGCGCGCACCGCGGTGTTCGTCGTGGGCCTGGTCGTCATCCCGGTCTGGCTGCTCTACGTCCTGAAGGACCGCGAACGCCTGCCGGACAGCTTCCTCCGACTGCTGCCGACCAGCTGGCGACCGGATGCGGCAAACGGCATCGGCATCACCGCCAACCTGATCGGGCGCTGGATCCGGGGCCAGCTGCTGCTCGGGGCGGTGATCTTCGCGGCCACCCTGGTCGGCCTCCTGATCCTGTCGGTCATCGGCTTCCGCGAGTTCGCCGACTTTGCCGTCCTGCTCGCGCTGGTGGCGGGCATCCTCGAGCTGGTCCCGATCATCGGTCCGATCATCGCCGCCATCCCGGCGATCCTGATCGGCGCCTCGATCTCCCCGGCCGCGGCCCTGGCCGCGATCGCGCTCTACACCGTCATCCAGCAGCTCGAGAACCACCTGATCGTGCCCAAGGTCATGGGCGACGCAGTCGATCTCCACCCCGCGGTGGTGATCATCTCGCTGATCGTCGGCGGCTCGTTGTTCGGCCTGTGGGGGGCCATCCTCGCCGCGCCGGTCGTCGCGCTCGGGCGGGATATCTACCGCTACGGGTTCCGCCGCCTCGAGGGCGGCACGCCGGAGGACGCGCGGGTCTTCGCCACGGCCGGGTTCGAGGCGGCGCCCCCGCCGTCAGAAGCGCTCGACGTGGGTGTGCATCCGGATGGACTGGACGATCCCCATCCCGAACAGGATCGAAACGGTTGACGACCCGCCGTAGGTGATCAGTGGCAGGGGGATGCCGGTCACCGGCAGCACCCCGATCACCATCCCGACGTTCACCACCACCTGGAACAGGATCATCGTCGCGAGGCCCATCGCCACCAGCCGGCCCAGCCCGTCGCGGGCGCGCCAGCCGATGACCACCAGCCGCCATAGCAGCAGGCCGAACAGCGCCAGCAGGATCAACGACCCCACCAGGCCCAGCTCCTCGGCCACGACGGTGAAGATGAAGTCGGTGGTCTGGACCGGGAGGAAGCCGAGCTGGTTGGCGCTCCCCGCGGTCAGTCCCTGTCCCAGCCAGCCGCCGGACCCGACCGCGTTCAGCGACTGGACGAGCTGGTAGCAGGCCCCCTGCGGGTCGGCCGCCGGGTCGAGGAAGCACAGCAGCCGGGCGAGCTGGTAGTCCTCCAGGCGACCCAGGGCGAGCGGCGTCAGCGCCACCGCGATGCCCAGCAGGAGGGCCATCCAGCCGATGCTCGCCCCGCTGATGAACAGCATCCCGCCCAGGATCGCCACGAACACGAGCGCAGTCCCGAGGTCCGGTTGGCGCAGGACGAGGGCGGTCGGCAGGAGGGTCAGGAGGCCGGCACCCAGGATCGTCGACAGGCGGCCGATGCGCTGGCCGCGTCCGGCGAGGAACGCCGCCAGGACGACGACCATCAGCACCTTGGCGATCTCGGAGAACTGGAAGTCGAGGCCGCCGATGGTCACCGACAGCTGGGCGCCCGACACCGCCGTGCCGATCAACAGGTTCAGCACCAGCAGGCCGAGGGCCACCAGGTAGATCGGAACGGCGAAGGTCCGCAGCCAGTGGTAGTCGACCGATGCGGCCAGGGTCATCAGCCCGAAGCCGAGGACCGTCCACACCACGGTCTTCAGCGGCTGGGGGACGACGCCGGGCGCAGTCGGATCGTTCCACGCCGCCGAGATGCCCAGCACGATCCCGAACCCGATCAGGAGCAGGAGGTACAGGCTCAGCTGCCAGTCGTAGTCGCGCCAGCGCCGGAAGGCGTTGACCTCGATCGTGGAGACCGCGACGCCCATCGGTCAGTTTCCGCCCGACAGCCGCTGCAGGGTCACCGGGTCGAGACGCAGGTCCTGGTCGAGGTCGAAGTACTCCTGGAGGAAGTACTTCACGACCTCGGTCGAGACGTTGCCGATGACCGTCGCCCGGTAGGTGAAGGTGATGACCGCCAGCGGGGAATCGGTGGCGCCCGGGCTGGACGGCAGGAACGCGACGAACCAGGAGTGGAACGGCAGGATCCCGTTGGCGTCGGGGAGGCCGAACTCCGCGGTTCCGGTCTTGCCCGACAGCGTCCCGGGCAGATGCAGGTCACTGATGTTGTAGGCATGGCCGGTGGTGATCACCTGCCGGGCGCCGATCCGCATGGTCCGCAGGTTGTTCGGGTCGGCGGCGACCTCGTGGAGGACCTCGGGTGCGTACTGCTCGACGAGGTTGCCCTCATGATCGGCTTCGCCGAGGACGATCTGCGGGCGCATCAGGTGGCCGCCGTTGGCCAGCGCGGCGTACGCGTTGAGCAGCTGCAGCGGGGTCACCGCAATGACGTTCTGGCCGATGCCGGCCTGCGCCAGCTCCCCGGTGAAGACCCCGGTCCGGCCCTGGCTGTGCGCCCACTCGGTCGACGCGATGATCCCGGAGGCCTCGTTCGGGAGGTCCACCCCGGTCGGTGACCCGAACCCGAGCTCGTAGGCCCATTTGGCGAGCCGGTCGACGCCCAGGTGGACGGCCATCTGGTAGAAGAACGTGTCGGAGCTGATGGCGAACGCCTCGACCATGTTCAGCGCCCCGAAGCCGCGGCGGTTCCAGTCGTTCAGGCAGTCCCCCGCCGGCGCCCCCGGGATCTGGTAGCAGCCATAGGTCTGCCATCGCTTGACCGCGGTGGTGACGCCTTCCTCGAGCGCGGCCAGCCCGGTCACCAGCTTGAAGGTGGAGCCCGGTGGGTAGATGTCGGCGATGGCGTGGTTGCGGAGTGGCTCGTTCGGGTCGTCGAGGTACGACTGGTACAGCTCGTCGGAGATGCCGGCCGCGAACGCGTTGTTGTCGTAGGACGGCAGCGAGACCATGGCCAGGATCTCGCCGGTTTGCGGGTTCATGACGATGGTCACGCCCTGCGAGACGTGGGCCTCGTTCATCCCCCACAGGAGGGCGTTGGTCGCCATCCGCTGGAGCCGGGCATCGATCGTCAGGACCAGGTTCCTTCCCGCCACCGGCTCCTGGGTTTCCTCCACGACCTTCACCAAGCGGCCGCTCGCGTCCCGCTCCCAGCGGGTCGACCCATACTCCCCGCGCAGGTCGGACTCGAACGCGGCCTCGATCCCGGTCCGCCCGATCGGGTCGTCGGGCAGGTACCCCTCGTCGCCGAGGGTCTCGAGCTCATCGGCGTTGATCGGCCCCAGGTAGCCCAGCACCTGCGCCAGCAGCGCTCCATCGGCCTGCCCCTGCTCGTCGAGGTACTGCCGGCGGGGGACCACCTGGAGCTCGATACCGGGCAGCGTGGCGGCCTCCTCGGACAGGGTCAGGGCCACGTCCCGCGGGACGTCGTCGACCAGCGGCACGAGATCGAACGGCGAGCCCGAGAACGCGTCGAGCCGCGCAACCAGGTCCGACACGGCGACCCCCGTGGCCAATCCGACCTGGGCCAGGATCCGCATTCGCTCCTCGTCGGGCAGGTCCGCCGGCCGGACCGCCACCGTCCAGGTCGGGACGTTGACGACCAGCGGCCGGCCTGTCCGGTCGAAAATCAAGCCGCGCTGAGAGGGGACGGCCACCGAGACGGTGTGTGCGGCCTCCGCCTGCTCGGCCCGCACCGTGCCCTCGATGACCTGGAGCTGGAACAGCCGCCCCGCCAGCAGGCCGAACAGCAGGATCCCGATCACGCCGAACGCCAGGAAGCGGCCACCCAGCCGGGGCAGGTCCGGGTGCTCGAAGGCCGTCATCTCAGACGAGCGACGGCTCGCGGCCGAAGCGGCTGCTCACGGCGCGGGCCAGGATGAACAGTCCGCCGGCCAATGCGCCGTTCAGGATGGCCGTGGGCAGGACGGCCAGGACGATGCCCCGCAGGTCAGGCGGCACGCCGGCGCCTCCCTGCAGCAGCACGCCGGCGAAGCTCGCCACGTCCAGCACCAGGCTCCCCAGGGCGCCCGCGACCAGGGCGAGCGGCAGGTTGGCCCGGCCCAGGCCTCGTGCGGCGAGGGTCGTGAGACCGGCAACCGCCAGCAGCCCCAGCGGAATCGTGCCGAGCGGGTCGGTGGTGAGGAGGTTGGCGGTGAGGCCGCCGACGAACGCCCACGTCGCTCCCGGCCCGAGGCCGAATGCAAGGGTCACGGCGACGACGGCCGCGAGAATGAGATTGGGTCTCAGATCACCGGTGGCCAGCAGCGGGGCCAAGCTGGCCTGGACGACGCCAGTGGCCAGGGCGAGGAGCGCGCTCAGCAGTTCGATCAGACGATTCCTGGGGCGGGTCGCGGTGACTGGCTCGGACGTCGAAGTATAGGCCGATATCGCCTCCGCCCGAGGCGCCAGCCGGACGTTTCACGTGAAACATTGAGGCGGCGGTAATCGGCTGAAAACCGCCCAAACTGGTACAATTGAGGCTGCCCGCAGGAACTCGCAACGGAGCGTACGTGGCTAGGGTCACAGCCTGTACCAACCAGAAGGGCGGCGTCGGAAAGACGACCACGGTCATCAACCTGGCGGCCTATCTGGCGCTCTCCGGAACACGAACCCTCGTCATCGACCTCGATCCGCAGGGAAACGCCTCCACCGGTTTGGGGGCCGATCGACGGGAAGCGGGCACGATTTACGAGGCACTGATCGATCGAGTCGCGATCTCGGACGTCGCCAGGCCAACGGCCATCCCGGGTCTTGACCTGGTCGCGGCGACCCCGAGGCTGGCCGGGGCGGAGGTCGAGCTGGTCGGAGTCCCGGCCCGGGAGCATCGGCTGGCTGCGAGCCTCGCCGGCGTGGACGAACGCTACGACCGGGTGCTGGTGGACTGTCCGCCGTCGCTCGGCCTGCTGACGGTGAATGCCTTGACGGCCGCCGATGGGGTGCTGATCCCGATCCAGGCCGAATTCTTCGCGATGGAGGGACTGGGAAACCTGGTGAACACGATCCGGCTGATCCGGGGATCATTGAACCCGCGCCTCGAGATCGAGGGCGTCGTCATCACGATGTTCGACCGCCGCACGCGCCTGTCGTTCCAGGTCGCCGACGAGGTTCGGCGTCACCTGAACGGGACGGTGTACGACACCGTCGTACCGCGCAGCATTCGGTTGAGTGAGGCCCCCAGCCACGGCCTGCCGATCGCGCTGTACGACCCTGCGTCCCGTGGCGCCCACGCCTACGAGTCCCTCGCTGCGGAGGTTGCCGCGCGTGCCTGAGCCCATCACCCGCGACTTCGGTCTCGGCCGCGGCCTGGATGCGCTCATTCCGCCACCGGCCGGTGCGGAGGACGGTCGCCAGATCCCGCTCGACCGGGTGTCCGCCAACCCACATCAGCCACGCGCCCGATTCGAGGGTGAGGACCTGACCGACCTTGCGGCCTCGGTCGCGACCCACGGCGTGCTCCAGCCGGTCGTGGTCCGCGGCCTGGCCAACGGTGACTATCAGCTCATCGCCGGCGAGCGGCGCGTCCGCGCAGCGCGGATGGCCGGGCTGACCCAGATCCCCGCGGTCGTGCGGGAGCCGACCGAGGAGCAGATGGTCGAGCTCGCGCTCATCGAGAACCTCCAGCGCACCGACCTGAATCCCCTCGAGGAGGCCCTCGGCTTCCGGGTGCTCATTGATCGCTTCGGGCTACCCCACGAAGCGGTGGCCACCCAGGTCGGCCGCTCGCGCGCGGCCGTTACCAACGCCCTCCGCCTGCTTGAGCTCGCGCCAGAGACCCAGGAAGCGCTGCTCGAAGGCCAGATCAGCGAGGGTCACGCCCGCGCACTGGCCGGCCTCACCGTTCCCGAGCTGCAGGTCGCCGCGCTGGCGATCGTCCTCGAGCGGCAGCTCTCGGTGCGCCAGACCGAGGAGCTCGTCCGTCGGCGGCGGCGCCAGGCTCGCCCCGACCCGGTCAATGCCCCCCACCAGGACCTCCAGGAGCTCGAAAACCGGCTTCGCGGCCTGCTGGCCACCAAGGTCGCGATCACCCGTACCCGTCGGGGCGGGCGGATCAGCATCGAGTTCGGCTCTGACGAGGAGCTCGATCGGCTCCTGACGTGGATCCTGCGGCATGCGGACGACCGTGAGCCCGCGGCGATGGCGATTGGGGCGGAGGTGAGCGAGTGACCGCCCAGCCCAGCAGCTCGCGCCGCGCTCGCGCATCGGCCTCCTATACCGCTGCCGACATCCAGGTCCTGGAGGGCCTGCAGGCCGTCCGCAAGCGGCCGGGGATGTACATCGGCTCGACCGATGCCCGCGGCCTCCACCAGCTCGTGTGGGAAGTCGTCGACAACAGCATCGACGAGGCCATGGCCAACATGGCGACCCGGATCGACGTCACGATCGGGGCTGACGGCCACGTGGAAGTCGTCGATGATGGGCGTGGCATCCCGGTCGACCGCCACGCGACGGGCAAGAGCGCCCTCGAGGTGATCATGACCGTGCTCCACGCCGGCGGGAAGTTCGGCGGTGGCGGCTACAAGGTCTCCGGCGGCCTCCACGGCGTGGGCGTGAGCGTGGTCAACGCCCTGTCGTCGCAGATGCGGGTCGAGGTCCTGCGCGACGGCAAGCGGTACATCCAGGAGTTCAAGCAGGGCAAGCCGCTGAAGGCCGTGCGCCAGGATGGCGGCGCCGCCGAAGCGAACCGGGGTCTCGACTGGCCGCGGGCCCACGGCACGCGCACCTGGTTCACCCCGGATCCGGAGATCTTCGAGGAGCTCGACTTCAACTGGGAGACGATCAGCACCCGGCTCCGCGAGTCGGCCTACCTGAACAAGGGCCTCTGGATCCGGCTCGTCGACGAGCGGGCGGACCGCGAGAAGAACTTCATGTTCCAGGGTGGCGTCACCTCCTTCGTTCGCCACCTGAACCGGCATCGGGAGCCGCTCCACCAGCAGCCGATCTACGTCGAGCGCGTGGTCGAGGGCACCAGTGTCGAAGTCGCCTTCCAGTACAACGACGGCTTCGCCGAGACGGTGCTGCCGTTCGCCAACAACATCCACACCGTCGACGGCGGGACCCACGTGACCGGCTTCCGGGCCGCCCTGACCGGCTCCCTGAACGACTGGGCGAGGAAGGCCGGGGTCCTCTCCGAGAAGGACACGAACCTGAGCGGCGACGACGTCCGCGAGGGCCTGACGGCGGTCATCAGCGTGAAGCTGACCGATCCGCAGTTCGAGGGCCAGACCAAGGCCAAGCTCGGCAATGCCGACATCAAGGGCATCGTCCAGACCGTCGTCAACGACGGGATCGTCCAACACCTCGAGGAGAACCCGGCCGATGGGCGTCGGATCATCGAGAAGTGCGTCACCGCGGCCCGCGCCCGCGAGGCGGCCCGCAAGGCCCGCGACCTCGTCATCCGGAAGGGGGCTCTCGACGGGATGGCCCTGCCCGGCAAGCTCGCCGATTGCCAGGAGCGCGACCCGGCCCTCAGCGAGCTGTACATCGTCGAAGGCGACTCGGCCGGCGGTTCCGCCAAACAGGGCCGCGACCGTCGAAACCAGGCCGTCCTGCCGCTCCGCGGCAAGCTGCTGAACGTCGAGAAGGCCCGGCTCGACCGGGTCCTGTCCAGCGAGAACGTCCGACCCCTGATCATCGCGCTGGGCGCCGGGATCGGCGACCAGTTCGACCTGGCCAAGCTGCGGTACCACCGGATCTGCCTCCTGTCCGACGCCGACGTCGACGGGGCGCACATCACGACGCTGCTCCTGACCTTCTTCTTCCGGCACATGCCCGACGTCATCGAGAACGGCTACCTGTACCTCTGCCAGCCGCCCCTGTACCGGGTGAGCACCGGCAAGCAGACCCGCTACGCGAAGGACGACAAGGAGCGGGATGCCGCGCTGCGCGAGCTGTCGCGGGACGGCAAGGGACGCAACGTCAGCGTCCAGCGCTTCAAGGGCCTCGGCGAGATGAATCCCGACCAGCTCTGGGAGACGACGATGAACCCCGAGACCCGGACCCTGCTCCAGGTCGCGGTCCGCGATGCGGCGGAAGCCGACGAGACGTTCAGCACGCTCATGGGGGAGCGCGTCGAACCGCGACGAGACTTCATCCGCGGCGAGGCCCGCAAGGTCCGGAACCTCGATATCTAGGGGACGCCGATGCCATCCCGACACTCCGCCGACATTCGCCAGGTCGAGGCCAAGACCGGCCGGGCCCTCGAGGACTGGTGCTCGCTTCTCGAGGCGAACGGAATCGGCGACCGGCGCGAGGCCGTGAACTTCCTCCGCGACGGGTATGCCGTTGCCCACGCCTACGCGCTGGCGATCGCGGACCACTGCCTCCGCGGAGGCCGCGACGCCTACGACGACTGGGACGACGACGGGAACGGGGAGGTTTGGTGACCCTCGAAACGGCCGACCGGCGCTATGCGTTCGCTGATCACCATTGCTTCGCCTGCGGCACGACCAACCCGATCGGGATGGGGCTCGAGATCGAGCTGGGCGAGCGGCGCGCGGCCGCGACCTGGATTCCGAGCGACGACTCCGTTGGCTGGAGCGACCGCGTCCATGGCGGCCTGTTGGCCACCGTCCTCGACGAGGTCATGGCGTGGGCGCCGGCCAGCGAGGACGCCTGGGCAGTGACCTCGTCGTTCACGGTCCGCTTCCACCAGCCGGCGAGCCCCGGCGAGGCGCTCCGGGCCTCGGCCTGGGTGGAGGGCCAACGGCGCCGGATCTACGACATTCGCGGGGAGATCCG
>DATBLJ010000014.1:0-17255 GCA_036555375.1 Candidatus Limnocylindria bacterium | reverse complement strand
TAACGCGCTGGCCCGGTTCAACCAGACCCGGTTCGAGAGCAAGACCGCAAAGGATCAGGCGCGACGCAAGGTCCTCCGGGCAGCGAACAGGTTCGACATCGACGTCGACCCGGACGCGGACATCCGCAACGCCAACTGACCTCTCAAGCCCCGCGATGGCGGGACGGCCGCGGGCGCGGCATACTCGGCGCCTGATGGCCCGAGAAGAGGAGCGCCTCGCGCGCGCCGAACAGGAACCGATCGTCGGCGGCCTCCCGGACGTCCCCGGGATCGGCGTGGCGATGCGGCTGACGCCAGGTCTGGGCACCCACCTGCGTGGCCTCGCCGACGAGGTCCTGGTCAACGACTACCCGGGTGCAACGATCACCCGACCGGAGCGGGAGATGCTCGCCACCGCGGTCTCGGCCGAGAACGACTGCTTCTACTGCATGGACTCGCACGGCGCGTTCGCCACCGCCCTGCTCGAGCGCAACGAGACGACCGAGCTCATTCCGGTGATCGACGTCCTCAAGGCCGGCTCGAGCGACGGCCTGGAGCCCAAGATGCGGGCCCTCCTGCACATTGCCCGGACGGTCCGCCACGATCCGCTCGAGCTCACCGCCGCCGACGTCTCGGCGGCGACCGATGCGGGCGCGACCGACGCCGACGTCCAGCTCGCGGTCCTCATCGCCTCGGCGTTCTCGATGTACAACCGGCTCGTCGACGGCTTCCGGGCACGGACCGCTCCCACGCCGGAGGCGTACCGGGAACGCGCCGGAGAGATTGCCGAGAACGGCTACAGCGCCCCATCGGCCATTCCGGCCCGGAGCTGATCCGGACCGACCGCCCAGCGCCGCATTCCGTGCTCCAATCGGGCGTGTGGTAAGGTGGGGGCTCCCCCGGGTTTCCACGGACGCCACGGTCTGCGTCCCGGCACTTCGCCGCTGAACCCCGATTCATCCATGCCCTGACCGGGCCCCGCATCGCGCGGGAGGGCCTCGTCAGGAGAGTTTCCCCACCATGTCCTTCGCTCAACTCGGGCTGTCGCCCGACCTGCTCCGCGCTGTCGCCGATTCCGGCTACACGGAGCCAACTCCCGTTCAGCGGGAGTCGATTCCGCACATCCTCGCGGGCCGTGACCTGCTGGCCGGCGCCCAGACGGGCACCGGGAAGACGGCGGCCTTCGTCCTGCCTATCCTGCAGCGCCTCCATGCCTCGCCACCCCGGGACGGCCGTCGCCGTGTCCGGGTCCTGGTCCTGGTTCCCACCCGGGAGCTCGCCATGCAGGTCGAGGAAAGTGTTCGCACGTACGGCCGCCATCGGCCCATCCGGTCGACGACGATCTTCGGCGGGGTCGGCTTCCATCCCCAGGTCCGCGCCCTGAGCGGGGGCGCCGAGATCGTGGTGGCCACCCCGGGCCGGCTGCTCGACCACCTCAACCAGCGAACGGTCGACCTCTCCGGCGTGGAGGTCCTCGTCCTCGACGAGGCCGACCGCATGCTCGACATGGGATTCATCCGCGACATCCGGCGGATCCTCGCCCGGCTCCCCGCCGAGCGGCAGAACCTGCTGTTCTCGGCCACCTTCTCGAACGACATCCGCGGGCTGGCCGACGGCATCCTCGACCGCCCGGCGCAGGTCCAGATCGCCGAACGGAACCGACCCTCGGAGCTCGTCGAACAGGTCATCCACCCGGTCGACCGCGACCGCAAGCGCGAGCTGCTGAGCCAGCTCGTCCGCTCGCGGGAGATCGACCAGGCGCTGGTCTTCACCCGCACCAAGCACGGCGCCAACCGGCTCGCCGAGCAGCTCGAGCGGGACGGGATCGCGACCGCCACGATCCACGGCAACAGGAGCCAGCCGCAGCGGGTCCCCGCGCTCGCCGACTTCAAGGCCGGGCGGGTGACGCTGCTGGTCGCGACCGAGGTCGCGGCACGGGGCCTCGACATCGACGCGCTGCCCCACGTCGTCAACTACGAGCTGCCGATGGTCCCCTCGGACTACGTGCACCGCATCGGCCGAACCGGCCGGGCGGGCGTCGACGGGATCGCCGTGTCGCTCGTCTGCGTCGATGAGCACCAGCTGCTCCGCGACATCGAACGGCTCCTCGGCCACGCCATCCCGGTCGAGGTCATCCCCGGATTCGAGCCGGACCGCTCGATCCGTCCCCAGTCGATCCGGATGCGCAGCGGCCAGGCGAACGGACGTCCGCAGGGCCGACCCCACGGTCGGCCACGGCCGGCTCGCGCGTCACACGAGCGGTACGCGGCCACCGGACACCAGGGGAGCCAGCACGCGCCGACCGGCCGCTGGCCGGGCGCGTCGGATGCCCGTCCCCAGCGCCCCCCGCGTCGCCACTCCCGCCGCAACTACGGTCGCGTCCGACCCTAGCCGGCGCGACCCTCAGACCTGGGCGAGCGGCTCGACCGCCTCGTCGGGGAACAGGATCCCGGTCGCGTGGACCGGGCAGTACCCGTTCGGGTTCTTGTCGAGGTATTGCTGGTGGTAGGCCTCGGCGAAGTAGAACGGGCCGGCCGGGGCGATCTCGGTCGTGATCGGTCCGTAGCCCGCCTTCTGGAGCATGGCGGCGTACATGTCGCGTGACGCCTCGGCAGCCGCCTGCTGCTCGGGGCCGTGGGTGTAGATCGCCGAGCGGTAGGACGTGCCCACGTCGTTGCCCTGGCGCATGCCCTGTGTCGGGTCGTGCTCCTCCCAGAAGGCCTTCAACAGCTGCATGTAGCTGACCCGCTTGGGGTCGAAGACGACCCGCACCGCCTCGGCATGCCCGGTGCGACCGGTGCAGACCTCCTCGTACGTCGGGTTCGGGGTGAAGCCGCCCTGGTAGCCGACGGCGGTGACGAGCACGCCAGGCAACGACCAGAAGGTCTTCTCGACGCCCCAGAAGCAGCCCGCCGCGAAGTCGGCGATCTCCGACCCCTCGGGGTAGGGCCCCTGGAGGGGCTGGCCGTTGATCGCGTGGGTCGACGCGGTGGGTATGGGTTCGCCGCGGCCGGGCAGCGCCTCGGCGGGGTCGGGCATGGTCGACTTGCGACCGCTCAGGAACGAGAGCATGCGGTCAGTCTACGCCCGCGCGTGGACCACGCAGGTCGCCCCGATCGGCCGGAAAGGGTCAGTCGAAGTCCCAGATCCCGCGGCCGGCGTGGAACTGGAGGACGAGACCGCACCGCATGCAGACCTGCAGGACCAGCTTGTGGCTGGTGATCCCCCAGCGCGAGTCGAGCCGGCCCTGCTGGCGGTCGAACTCGAGCCCGCCACACAGCGGGCACTTCAGGACCGGCTTGGCGATTTCCTCGGCTTGTTCCCATGTCATGGGATCAGCCTAGAACAGGCCGATGGCGCCCGTTGCCGGGCGCCATCTCCCCTGGCCTGCCGTTCGCTCAGGCGGTCATCGGAGTCGGCTCGGCCGTTGCCGGTGGCGTGTCGTACTTCGGATACGGGTTCCCCGACATGACGTACCGGCGGAACAATCCCGGTCCGACCCGGTCGGCCAGGACGCCGTCCACTCCGTAGAAGTTGCCCGATCCCAGGTAGCCGAGGACGAACGTGACCAGCGCGTAGGTCAGGTGCTGGTTCACGATCCCGAAGGCGAAGTCCCAGGCCGCGACGAAGAAGAGCAGCATCATCAGGGTGCCCATCGCCGCCGCGAAGCGGGTGAACAGCCCCAGGATCAGCCCGATGCCGATGCCCACCTGTCCGAACGGGACCAGGATGTTGATGACCGACATCGCGGTCTCGTTTCCCGCCAAGCCCACCCAGAAGTCGTGGGTCGGATTGAAGACCTGGCCCTCGACCGGGTCACCGGTGAACCAGGGCCAGCCAAGCGTGCCGGCGGTGCCGAACTGGAGGAACCCGGCCGCCGACCAGTTCTCGGCGCCGAGCAGCTTCTCCAGTCCCGCCGTGAGGAAGATGATGCCCACCGCCACGCGGAGAACCGCCACGGCGAGCTGGTGTCGCCGATCGACGACCTGCATTGTCTCGTCCTCCTTCCGGGCGGCCGCACCGCCCTGATGTTCACGCGCAGGGTACGCCGACGACCGCACCCGGTGGGGGGCCGGATGTCACGAAATCGGGGTCCGAGCCGCTCTCAGGCGGAGGCGATCGGCGCGGCTTCGCTGGGTGGCTGGAGCGGGGGGTCGACCGGTGGGCCGGCGTTCGGGTCGAGCTCGAGCCGGCGCATGTTCCGGATGCTCGGCACGGCCAGGGCGCCCAGCTGCGCCACCAGGCCGATCGCGGCCGACAGCAGCAGGGTGGACACCTCGCCGATGGTGGCGGCGAGAGGACCGATGATTGCGAAGGAGATCGGCTGGAAGACGAGGGACACCATCCAGTCGTAGGACGAGACCCGCGACAGCGAACCCTGCGGAATCCGCTGCTGGAGGACGGTCTCCCACAGGGTGTTCGAGATCGTGGTTGCGGCGAGCGTCGCCATCGCGCAGATCGCAATGAGGGCCACCGGCAAGGGCGGAATCAGGGCCAGGGACCGGGTGGCCGCCACGAGCATGACGAGGAAGCCGACCATCAGCGGACGCGCCGGCCGCCAGCGGAGCGCCACGGCTCCGCCCACCAGGGCGCCGATGGCGCCGATGGTCTGGATGAGACCCCACTCGGCCGCGCCCCCCAGCTCGCGATCGATGATCACCGGCCCGAGGACCATGAAGGCGCCAAGCGAGACGTTCGAGACGGCGAACGCGGCCAGCGATGCAACCAGCCAATCGCGAGTTCGCACCTCCCGCCAGCCCAGAACGAGCTCGGAAACGAACGATTGGCGCACGGCGTCCGCGACGGCCCGCCCGATACGGAGCATGGCCAGGGTGAGGATCGAGAAGAGGTACGTCACCCCGTCGATCGCGAACACGATCGCCGGCCCGAACGCGGCGACCAGGATGCCCGACAGCGCGGGGCCCACGACGAACGCCGCGCTTCGCGAGATCGCCATGAGGGCGTTGCCCTGCTGGAGACGACCCGGGCTGAGGACCTGCGGCATGAGCCCAACCGAGGCGGGCACGAAGAAGGCCGAGGCCGCGCCGTGCAGCCCGGCGGCGATGATCACGTGCCAGACCTGGAGTGCATCGGTGAGCAGCAGGACGGCAAGCCCGGCCTGGACTGTGGCCCGGATCGTGTCGCTTCCGATCATGACCAGGTTGCGCGGCAAGCGGTCGGCCCACACCCCACCGGCCAGCAGGAAGACGACGTTGGGCAGCGAGTAGGCGGCGAAGACGAGACCGATGTCGGTGGCGGTGCCACCGATCTGGAGCACCGCAAACGCGATGGCGACGAACGACAGCCCGTCGCCGAAAGTCGAGCCGGTCTGGCCGAGCCACAGGAGCCGGAAGTTCCGCTCCTCGAGGGCCCCGAGGTTCTCGCGCAGGCCGCGCAGGAAGCCGCTCATCGCCCGCCGATTCTAGGTGTCGCCCCGGGTCCCCGCCGGCCACGAGGGGGTTGACATCCACCTAGAGTAAGTCGATACTTACCGTTAGTGATGGCTAACCGATACCAGCCGCTCGACGCGCTCGCGGCGCTGGGGGATCCGACTCGGCGCCGCATCTTCGAGCGGTTGCTGACCGGTCCGCTCGCGGTCCACGAACTCGCGGAGGGCATGCCCGTCACCCGACCGGCCGTGTCCCAGCACCTCCGGGTGCTGGCCGAAGCCGGCCTGGTGACCGCCCACGCGGAGGGGACGCGGCGGGTCTATGCGGTCAGCCCCGACGGCATCGGTGCCCTGCGGGCGTGGATGGACGAGTTCTGGGGCCGGGCCCTGGACGGGTTCCGGGCCGCGGCCGAGGATGCCGCAAAGGAGACGTGATGGAGACACAGACGACGGACCTGGTGATTCACAAGTCGGTGAGGGTGCGCATCTCGCAGGAGGCCGCGTTCCGGCTGTTCACCGAGGGCATCGGGACGTGGTGGCCGGCGATCACCCATTCGGTGGCCGCATCGGCCGAGACCCGAGCCGGGATGGACGCCGCGGTTGGCGGCGAGATCTACGAGCTCTCGCCCACCGGGCGGGTGACGTGGGGAACGATCACCGAGTGGGACCCGCCGAACGGGTTCGCCGCGACCTGGCATCCCGGCGACGGGGCCGAGCTCGCCACCCGGTGGTCGGTCCGGTTCGTGGCCGAAGGCCCGCAGGCGACGCGCGTCGAGCTCGAGCACGCCGGTTGGGAAGTGCACGGCACGGAAGCCCAGGAGCGGTTCCAGGGTTACCTCGTCGGGTGGGACCCCGTGCTGGGTCGCTTCGTGGAGCGCGCCGGCGGCTGAACGGCATCCCGGTCCGGCCCCGCCGCCGGCGCTGTCAAGTCCGGATCAGGGCGCCGCAGCGGCCCACGCGGCGGCGGTGGCCTCGTCGAAGACCACGGTGTAGCCGCAGCTCCAGGCGATGTTCTCGTCACCCGAGACGAGGAACCGCTCCCCGACGATGAGCAACGGGCCGCCTTCGAGGGCGACGACCTCGGGCTCGCCGACCATGAGATCGGCCTGGAGGGTGACCGATGCCCCGTCCTCGACGCCCCAGAAGCCATCGTTCACGGTGAAGGTGGCCTGGTTGCCGTTGATGGCGGTCACCGTCCCGTCGAACGCGAAGTCTCGGGCCTGCAGGTCCTCCATCGTGAACGCCAGGCACATGCCGGCGAACCCGCCGCCGTTCGTCCCGGTCGGCGGCTGGGACGGGTTGGCGGTGCCCCCGATGGTGAGTGCCGCAACGAGCGCGGCGGCCAGGGCGACGCCCGAGAGGGCAATCGTCCATTTCGTGATGCGGATCTGGGTCTGATCGGCCATGCGTGCCTCCTCGATCCGGGCCCAGGTGCGGGCTCGGCTGGTGGTGGGCAGCTGGTCATCTCGGAGCGGGTTCGCTCGGCGCAGCTCGTCGATCGGATCGTGGGGTGTCGGGTTCTGGCTCATGGTTTCTCCCGCGAGGGTCGACGGCTTGGACTGCCCTTCACCCATGGCCATGTCCGCCACCCGCCGGATCCTTTCGTCATCGCCTCCTCGAAGTTGGCGCGAGCCCGATGGAGTCGGATCGCCACGGCGTTGACCGAGATGTCAAGGACCGAAGCGATCTCGGCGTGGCTGAGCTCCTCCCAGGCGACGAGGCGGAGGAGCTCCTGGTCATTGGCGGGCAGTCGAGAGAGCGCTTCGAGGGCGGGCTCGGCGCCGGACGGGGCCGGTTGGCTGGGACGCTCGGCCGTGTCGGCCAGGCGTGACTGGAGGCGGAGCCGTCGCCGCAGGCTCCGACGCTGGTTGTCGATCGTCCGGCGGGCCACGCCGTACAGCCAGAGGCGGGCGGCATCCCCGTCCGGGACCGAGTCGAGCCGGCGCCAGGCGACGAGGAACACGTCGGCGACGACGTCCTCGGCATCGGTCAGGCTGGCGCAGCGACGCCCGGCATAGGCGAGCAGCGCGTCATGGTGGGCCTCGAAGAGGTCCCTCAGTCGGTCGTCGGGCACGGAGCGGCGGCTGCCCGCGGGGTCTGGCATGTGCCGGTCAGACGCGCGAATCGGACTCCCGGTTCCGCGACGGACCGCGCCCGTATCGGTCCATGACCTCGACCAGCCGGTCATGGGGGAGCGCGTGGGCCGTGATCCCGTCGCGCCCGACCATCGTTTCGGCGGCGACCAGGCAATTCACGATCGCCTCTTCGACCGCCTCGGTGGTCGCGAGGAGGAGGGGCGTGAGGGCCGCTCCGGCGACCATCTCGGACCGGACCGTGGCACCCGGCGGGACGGGACGCTCCTCGCTGGCCAGTCCCCGGTTGCCGGTCGCAAAGGCCAGGAAGATGTCGCCCGAGCCCAGGGAGGCATAGCACCCGACCCGCGCCGCGCCGAGCGCCGCCCGTTTGGCCAGGGCGACGCACTGGTGGGGCAGCAGCGGGGCGTCGGTGGCGACGATCCCGATGATCGAGCCGGCGCCCGGCTCCGGCCAGGCCACGGCGCTGCGCTCGTCCCCGTACGGGCTGCTCAGCTCGTCGAGACCGATCTCGTCGCCGACCGGCACCCCGTCGATCCGCAGCTGGTCGCGATCCCCGTAGTTGGCCTGCACGAGAGCCCCGACCGTCCAGCCACCGCCGCCTGGGGGCAGGACGCGCGACGCGGTGCCGACGCCGCCCTTGAACTCGTGGCAGATCATCCCGGTCCCGCCGCCCACGGTCCCCTCGGCCACCGGACCTCCGGTCGCGGCCGCGATGGCCGCCATCACGTGCTCGGTCCGGACGTGCATCCCGTCGATGTCGTTCAGCTGCCCGTCCCACGTCTCGCTGGCCACCGGCAGGGTCCACGGCAGGTGGATGCCGGTGGTCGCCACCGCGGACCGGACCAGCGCGTCGTGGACGACGCCGATGGCGTGGGTGTTGCTCAGGCCGATGATGCTGCTCAGGAGGCCGCTCTCCTCGATCCACAGCAGGCCGGTCATCTCCCCGTTGCCGTTGAGCGAGAAGCTGCCCGCGAAGACCGGCTCGCGCCAGACGTCCCCGTCATGGGGAACGATCGCGGTGACGCCGGTGCGGACCGGGCCCTGACCGACGACCAGCGGGCCGTCGCCGGAGATGAGGGTCGTGTGGCCGACCCGGACGCCGGCGACGTCGGTGATCGCGTTGTGGGGTCCGGGACGGCCGTGGCCGAGCCGGATGCCGAGGTCCCTCGCCCTGGGACGAGTCATCGGCCGGGGCTCGGGAGGTCGTCGCCATACCGGCCGAGCAGGTCGGCCGGGATCCGGGTCGGCCGCTGGTCCGAGAGGCGGACGCACACCCAGACCGTGGTGACTTCGGCGAGGAGCTCCCCGTCGGGCTCGCGGCGGATCGTCGTGTGCCGGGTGGCGCGGACGCCGCCCATCGCCTGGACCCGGGTCGTCAGGCGCAGCAGGTCGCGGTACATGGCCGGCCGGTGATAGGTGATCTGATGCTCATGGGCTGCCCACGCGACCTGGTGGCGCTCCGACCACGCACGCCCGTACCCGAGCGCCTCGGCATGGTCGGCGGCGACCTGTTCGGCGTAGTTCAGGTAGACCGCGTTGTTGACGTGCCCGTTCGAGTCGAGCTCGTAGGTCCGGACTCGCCACTGCTCGGAGTGCTCGAGCCGGTCGACGCCGGTTGGCTCGCCGCTTCGGTCCTCGCTCATCGGTGGACGTGGAACGGCGCGCCGTGACCGGGGACGACGGTGTCGGCGACCTTCAGCACCTGCTCCCGGCTGGCCTCGAGCGCGGCCTGGTCATCGGCCAGCGGGTCGACCTCCGGGGTGCGGTCGGCGTACCACCAGAGATGGGTGCAGGCCACCATCCCGTCATCGGTCTGGACCAGCAGCGTCGCGTCCTCGCTCGTGTGGCCCGGGGTCAGGATCATCGTCACGTGCGGGGAGAGCTGGTGGCCGTGGCCCTGGTGGTCGATCCAGTCCGCCCCGTGGTACTCGGCCCAGAAGTCGACGACCTTCGCGTTGCGGAACATGGCCGCGTTCATCGAGTGGTCGGGATGGTGGTGGGTCAGGAAGACGTGGGTCACGTCCTCGGGCGCGAAGCCGAGCGCCCGGAGCGGGACCAGGACGTCCTCGCGGTCGGCGAGCATGCCCGGGTCGACGACGATGACCGCGTCGCCATCCACGACCAGGCTGACCGTCCCGGTCGTGCCGCGGTCGTCGTTGTAGCCCTCGTGGAGGACGTGGAAGCTGGCCGCCATCGGGTCAGGCGGTCTCCTCGGTGGGCTCCTTCATGTAGTACTCGGTGTAGTCCGAGCACCGGCCGTCGTCGTCCAGCGAGACGATCCAGATGTTGTGGTAGACGCGGGCAGGACCGCGAGCGGTGGCTCGGTACTGCGTCAGGCATCGCGCGATACCCAGGGCGCCTTCGACGGCCAACGCTTCGCATTGGAGGTCCCAATCCAGGGGATCGTCGGGCTGCTCGAGCCAGGCGTCGACGATCGCCTCGCGGCCCTCGGCCGCTTCGGGGCTCTCCTCCCACGGGTGCCATCGGTAGATCGCGTCGTCGGTGAACAGGTCGCCGATCTGGTCGGCGTCGTTGTTGCGCCAGGCCTGTTCGTAGCGGTCGAGCCAGTCGGCGAGCGCGGCCATGGTCGTCATCGTGCCTAGTATGAACTCGGCGTGAGCGTGGGACCAGCCTCGTCCTGAGGCTGGTTGGCCGGCGCGGTTCGTTGGCCGGAGGTGAGGCCGCGACTGTCCACATGTGGAGAACCTGTGGATTAGTGCTCGACGAACCTAGAAAGTGGTGGATAACCCCTATTGTGGGGATGTCAGGTGGGCCCTATTCTTCTGGTTGTCCCGAAGGGGCAGCACGATCCGGGTCCGAGATTGCATCAAGGACGCGGTGACGGCTCCGGAGATTGCATCAAAGGGCCGGGTGCCGTTCCTTCGGGACATTTCGTCGTGTCCGGATCCTGAGCGCCTCCACCTGGTCGGGGTCGGAGAGCATCAGGACCGCCGCGTATCCCTCGTCCGCGAGCTTCGGCAGCGACTGCTTCAGGTGCCGATCCTGGCGGCGGATGGCGCTCGGCGGGACCCGGCGATCCGGCCGCGCGGCGTTCCGCTCGAGGCTCAACTCGGGCGGCAGTGCCAGGACGATGGCCACCACCGGCCGACCGTGATGGGCGGCCACCGCCCGGAGCTCCCGCCGGGCCCAGCCCTGGACGTTCGTCGCGTCGACGACGGCCAGCTGTCCGGCGGCCATGCGCCGGTCGAGGTCGGTCCGGAGCCGGTCGAACGCCTCGTCGGTGGCTGATTGGTCGGACGGGTCGCCCGAGACGGCTGCGCGGTAGGCATCCGAGGAGAGGACCGCGTCTGCCGGGAAGTGCCGGGCGGCGATGGTCGACTTGCCACTCCCCGCGACGCCGACCAGGAGGACGAGGGCGTCCGCCGGGACGTCGAGGGTGGTCACCCGATGGGATCCAGCAGCTCCGCTCCGTCGTTGCGGACGTTGCTGACCGCCTTCGACACCGGGTAGGCGTCGAGCTCCTCGGACGGAAACGGGAAGAGCAGCGGCCGCAGCTCCTTCAGCGGGGTCTCGGACGTGAGCCATCGCTCCCAGTCGTCGGGGGCGAGGATCACCGGCATCCGGTTGTGGATCGGTGCCAGGAGGTCGTTGGGGAGGGTGGTCAGGATCGAGCAGGTGTAGATCCGCTCCCCGGTCTCCGGCTCGCGCCACACGGCCCACACCCCGGCCAGGGCGATCGGGTCGCCGTCGCGACGGCGAACCGCGTACGGGTCCCGACGGTTCTCGACGCGGTGCCATTCGTAGAAGGCGGCGGCGGGAATGATGAGCCGCCGCTTGGCGAACGACGTCCGGAAGGCCGGCGAGGTCTCGACCGTCTCGGCCCGCGCGTTGATGAGCCGGGCTGCGTCCTTGCGGTCCTCGGCGTACCACGGGACGAGGCCCCACCTGAACGGCTCGATGACCCGCTCGCCGTGGTGCTCGACGACGCCGGCCACCTCGTCGGTCGGGGCGACGTTGAAGCGCTGGCCGGGCAGGTCGACCGTCGGCCGCGCGGCGAAGATCCGGGCCAGTTGCTCGCTGTCGTGCGGCTGGGCGAAGCGCCCGCACATCGGTCAGTCGCGCTCCAGGCGGAATCCCTCGGGAAGTGCGGTCCGCGCCGCCTCGAGCGCCTGCTCGAGATCGGCATCGGTCGCGCCCTCCGGCCCGCGGAGGACGACCGTCACCCCCGGCGGCAGGACCGCGCCGCCTTCGCTCTCCCATTCCGCCTCGGGCTCGGGGAGGCGCGCCGGCTTGGGATCGGGAACGACATCGGACATGGACGGCCTCCGCTAGACGACGTTCAGCTCGCGGAGCGGCCGGTTCTCGGCGATCCGCTCGTAGCCGAGAGGGGAGAGGTCGATCGTCCGGTACGCCCCGTGGATGATCAGCTCGGCCAGGCCACGCCCGGTGGCGGGCGCCTGTTGGAGGCCGTGGCCGCTGTACCCGTTCGCGAACAGCAGGTTCGGGATGTCCGGATGGGGGCCGATGATCGCGTTGTGGTCGACGGTGTTCACCTCGTAGTGGCCCGCCCAGGCGCGCCGCATCTTCACCGCCTCGAAGGCGGCGACCCGGTGGGCGATGGTCGGCCAGACTCGCCCCTCCCACGACGCGAGGTCGACGTCGAGGTCCAGGGTGTCGGGGTCCGCCTCGCCGTTCCGCGGCGAGAACCCCCCGATGTAGTTCGGCTCGTCGGGACGGAAGTAGACCCCGGTCGGATCGATGACCAGCGGGGCCCGCACCTCGGTCTTGCACGAGAAGGCATACACGTTCCGCTTGCGGGGGACGACCGGGAGGTCGACCCCGGCGAACTTGGCCAGGGCCCCGGCCCGCGGACCGGCGGCATTGACCAGCGTCCCGCACTCGATCAGCCGGCCGTCGGCGAGCATCACCGCATCGACCCGGCCGCCGAACGACAGGATGCCGGTCACTTCACCGGTGACGTAGGTGACGCCCGAGGCGCGCGCCGACTGCTGGAAGGCCTGCATCAGGGCCGTCGCGTCGAACCAGCCCTCCCCGGTGATCCCCAGCGACCCGCCGGCCAGGTCCTCGGTCGTTAGCCACGGGAACCGATGGGCGAGCTCGTCCGGCGACAGGACCTCGGCGTCGACGCCGTGCTCCTTCTGGATGGCGTGGTTCGACCACAGGGTCGGGGCGCCGGCCTCGGTGGCGAGGAACAGGTAGCCGCCCTCGACGAAGCCGAAGTCGGGAACGGTCTCGAGGAGCGGGAACCACCAGTCGGGATGCCGCAGGACCTGGATCGCGAACTGGGACATCTGGATGTTGACCGGGGTCGAGAACTGCTGGCGGACCGAGGCGGCGGAGAGAGTGGTGGACGACGTCGAGTACGTCGGGTCGCGCTCGACAACCACGACCGAGCCCCAGAAGTCGGGGTCGCGGGCGAGGAAGTAGGCGATGGCCGATCCGACCGCGGCGCCCCCGACGATCACGACGTCGGCGCGTTGAGCAGCACTCATCGGTCGAATCCTAGCCTGACGCGACAACCGGCCAGCGACGGCTAGACTCCCGCCGTGGCCAACCGCCCCACCATCGTCACCGTCGACGACGACGTCCCGGTCCTGCGCGCCATCGAACGGGACCTCCGAACCCGATACGCCAAGGACTACCGGATCCTCGCGGCGCCGAGCGGCGCGGAGGCGCTCGAGGCGGTCCGCGAGCTGACCGTCCGCGGCGACCCGGTGGCGCTCTTCGTCGTCGACCAGCGGATGGCGAACATGACCGGCATCGAGTTCCTGACCGAGGCGATCGACCTTCAGCCCGACTCGCGCCGGATCCTGCTGACCGCTTACGCCGATACCGACGTCGCGATCCGGGCGATCAACGAGATCCGGCTCGACCAGTACCTGCTCAAGCCGTGGGACCCGCCCGAGGAGAAGCTCTACCCGGTCATCGACGACCTCCTCGCCGATTGGTCATCCGCCTACCGCCCACCGTTTACCGGTCTCCACCTGCTGGCGGGCCGATGGGCGGCCCGGGGGCACGACATCCGCGACTACCTGACCCGCAACCAGGTGCCGTACCAGTGGCTCGACCCGACGACCGATGCCGAGGGCCGTCGCCTGGCGCTCGGCGCCGGGCTGAGCGAGGCCGAGCTCGACCCGGCGGTGCCGCTCGTCCTCCTCGAGGACGGAACCCTGCTCCGCGACCCGACGATCCTCGAGATCGCGGAGAAGGTCGGGATCCAGACCACCGCCGCGTTGCCGTTCTACGACGTCGTGATCATCGGCGGTGGCCCGTCAGGGCTGGCGGCCGCGGTGTACGGGGCGTCGGAGGGACTGAAGACCGTGCTGGTCGAGCGCGAGGCGCCCGGCGGGCAGGCGGGCACGACGAGCCGGATCGAGAACTACCTGGGCTTCCCGGCCGGCCTGTCGGGCGGGGACCTCGCCCGCCGGGCGCTGGCCCAGGCGCGCCGCCTGGGGGCCGAGATCCTCTCCCCACGGGACGTGACCGCCATCCGCCGGGCCGACCCGTATCGGTACGTCTGCCTCGACGATGGGACGGAGATCAGCTGCCACGCGGTGGTCGTCGCCACCGGGGTCAGCTACCGCGAGCTCGACATCCCCGGTGCCAAGGAGCTGGCCGGCGCGGGCGTCTACTACGGGGCGGCGGTGACCGAGGCGGTCCTGTACCGCGACCTCGAGGTCGGGGTGGTCGGCGGCGGCAACTCCGCCGGCCAGGCCGCGGTCTACCTCTCGCGCTTCGCGAAGCGGGTCCTCCTCATGGTCCGAACCACCGAGCTGTCGTCGATGAGCCAGTACCTGATCGACCAGATCGCCGAGACGCCGAACATCGAGGTCCGCTACCAGACCCAGGTGACCGAGCTGTCTGGGGAGGACCACCTGGCGGCCTGCACCCTGACGTGCACGACCGATCCAGAGCAGCCGAGCACCGAGACCCTCCCCCTGTCCGCCCTGTTCGTGTTCATCGGCCAGCAGCCGCGAACCGAGTGGGTGTCGGACGAGATCGCGCGCGACGAGTCCGGTTTCATCGCGACCGGCCCCGCCGTCCTGGTCGAGGGCCGCCGACCGGAGAGCTGGCACGCCGACCGCGACCCGTTCCTCCTCGAGTCGAGCATGCCTGGGGTGTTCGCCGCCGGTGACGTCCGTGCCCGCTCGGTGAAGCGCATTGCCAGCGCGGTCGGCGAGGGCTCGATGAGCATCGCGTTCGTCCACCAGTACCTCGCCACCCTCTAGCCGCCGATGAGCGCCGACCGGCTTGCCCAGCTCCGAGCCTCGAGCCTGTTCGCCGAGGTCCCCGACGAGCCGCTGCGTCGCCTCGCCGCCGACGCCGAGGAGGTGCACCTCAGGCCCGGCGAGGCCCTCCTCCGCGAGGGCGACCCGGCCGAGGAGGTGTACGTCGTCGTCACCGGTGAGCTCGAGATCCGCAAGCAATCGGGCAAGGCGGAGGTCGCCCTCACCCGGGTTGGACCCGGCTCGATCCAGGGCGAGATCGCGGCGTTCGAGCGTGGCCGCCGGATGGCCTCGGTCTACGCCGTCGGGGACGCAGAGGTGCTGCGCCTGCCGTTCGAGTCGGTGCGGGCGATGCTCGGCGCCGACCCGGACGTGGCGACCGTCCTGCTCCGCACGGTCACGTCCCGGATGCGCGGCATCGAGGAGGCGCTTCGCCAGCGCGAGAAGCTCGCGGCCCTCGGGACGTTGGCCGCCGGGCTCGCCCACGAGCTGAACAATCCGGCCGCGGCGATTCGCCGCTCGGCGGAGGAGCTGGCCGAGGTGACGAAGGAGCGCAACGAGGCCGCCGTCGGGATCGCCGTCGGACACCCCCAGCTCGAGGCCTTCGTCGGCGCACGCCCGTCAGAGCCGGGCCGGAAGCTCGACGCACTGGATCGTGCGGACCGGACCGATGCGATTGCCGCCGCGCTGCGGGCCGCGGGCCTCGCCGAGGACGCCGATCCCGGTCCGGACGAGGCGGCCGGCGGGCTGACCGCGGCCGGCTGGACACCCGAGGACCTCGAACGTGCCCTGGGCGGCCTCGAGGCGGCGGCCATTCCGGCGGCGGTCCGGTGGCTGTCGAGCGTCGCCACCGGGGACGAGCTCCTCAGCGAGATCCGGATGGCTGCCGGGCGGATCAGCAGCATCGTCAGCTCGACGAAGGGCTACGCCTACCTCGACCAGGCGCCGGTCCAGCGCTTCCCGGTGACGCAGGGGATCGACGACACGCTGGTCATCCTCGAGGCCAAGCTCGGCGACATTGCCGTCCATCGGGACTACGCGCCCGATCTCCCTGAGATCGAAGGCTGGGGGAGCGAGCTGAACCAGGTGTGGACGAACATCCTCGACAACGCGATCGACGCCATGAACGGCCATGGCGAGATCACGATCGCGGTGACCCCGACCGAGGTTGGGGGCGTCGAGGTTCAAATCTGCGACGACGGCCCCGGGATTCCGGCCGAGACCCTGCCCAAGCTGTTCGAGCCGTTCTTCACGACCAAGCCACCGGGGGTGGGGAGCGGGCTAGGCCTTCACCTGAGCCACAACATCGTCGTCCAGCACGGGGGTGTCATCGAGGTCGACTCCCGTCCCGGCAGGACGTGCTTCGCGGTCAGCCTGCCCCGGACCCTTCCAGTCGCAGCAGCCGACTGAGCCGATGCCGATGGCGGGCGATGAGCCCGTACATCGGTTCCAGCAGGAGGCGGATCACCGGCAGGCGCCCGAGTCTCGCGAAGACCTGGAGGCGTGGCACGATCTCGGCGATCGTGAGGATCGCGTCGGCGCCGGCATGGACCGTCCCGTCGGGATCGATGACGTGGATGGCCGAAGCGAGGTCACGCCCTTCGAGCTGGTCCGCGGCCTCCGGGAGCTCGGTGGCGACGTCCTGGTAGGGCACCCAGCGGATGCGGCGTCCGTGATAGACGGACCGGACCCGGGCGACGGACTCGGCGCACAGCTCGCACGTCCCGTCGTAACACACCGTCACCTGGGTGGCGGCCCGGGCCCGGCTCCGCCGTCGCTTCGGGGCGGTGCTCATGACCGGAGTATGCAGGGTGGTCGGCGGTTCACTCCGTCTCGGCGTTGAAGACGTTCACGATCCAGAGGATCACGAGCTCGAGCACGCTCCAGCCGACGAGGGCGACGACCGCGGCGACGTCGACCACCGCCGAGTTGGCGGCGATGGCGTCCGCGCCGAGGATGCCTTCGAACGGGGCCACGAACGGCCCGCTAAGCGTGAGCAGCATGCCGACGAGCGGCTGCGCCTCGTTGGCGTTGACCAGCAGCAGGACGATCCGGACCACCAGCAGGAGCTGGATGATCCCGAACGCCAGCAGCGTGACCCGTCGGGCGATCTCGGGGCCGGTCAACTGGGTTTCGACGACCTGGTGCGTCTCCTGGGCCACGCGGCGGCTCGGAATCCGGAGCGGGTCTTCGGTGACGATGGTTCGATGTTCCTCGCGGGTCATGATGTCTGACCTCCTGCCGGCCATGCTGGTCCCGCCCGTGGACCGCGGACGTTGCCGCCCTCCCCGCTCGCATGACAGAACCGCGACAACGTCGCCCCTTCCCTTGACACGCTTCGTAAACCGGGCGTAGCGTGCCGAACACAACCGAACACGGCGACGATCGGGACGAGTACCCGACCAGGCGAGCCTCCAGGGAGCCGGGAGCAGTGAGACCCCGGTGGCGGCGCGATCGGCGAATGGACCCGGGAGCTCCGGGAGCGAACCCGCGGACATCGGTCCGGCGGAAGTAGCGACCGGCGGAGAGGCACCGATAGCGAAGCCGAGGTCATCGCACGACGCGCAAGCGACGGAGCCGTGA
>DATBLJ010000004.1:0-18889 GCA_036555375.1 Candidatus Limnocylindria bacterium | reverse complement strand
GCCCGCCTCGACAACAGCGGCCAGTCGTGCAACGCGGCCAAGCGCTTCATCGTTGCCGACGAGCTGTACGAGCCCTTCCTCCAGAAGTTCACCGCCACCATCGCCGCGATCGAGGCGACCGACCCGACGTCGGCGGACTCGGCCCTTGGCCCCCTATCCTCGCTGGAGGCCGCCGAACGCCTCGACCAGCAGGTCAGGCGCGCCGTCGAGCACGGGGCCACGCTCGTGCACGGCGGCTCGCGCAACGGTGCGTTTTTCCAGACCACCGTGCTGACCGATGTCACGCCGGACAACCCCGCCTCGCAGGAGGAGTTCTTCGGCCCGGTCGCGCAGGTGTACCGCGCCAAGGACGAGGCCGATGCCGTCCGGATCGCGAACGACACCCCGTATGGCCTGGGCTCGTATGTCTACTCCACCGACCCGGAGCAGGCGCTCCGCGTCGCCGACGGGATCGAGGCGGGCATGGTGTTCGTGAACGTCGTGCTGGCCGATGGCGCCGAGCTGCCGTTCGGCGGCATCAAGCGCTCGGGCTCGGGGCGCGAGCTCGGCCGCTTCGGTGCAGATGAGTTCACGAACAAGAAGCTGATCCGGATCGGCTGACGCCCGGGTGGCGAAGCAGGTCAACAGCATCGTCATCAACCGGCCGATCGAGGACGTCTTCGCCGTTGCGACCGATCCGACCCTGACCGGACGCTGGTTCCCGGGCGACGTCGAGGAGCATTGGACCACGCCGCCCCCGCACGGGGTGGGCAGCGTCCGCCACGCCACGGTGACGGTCATGGGCCGACGCGCCGAGAACGACGCGACGGTCACCGAGCTCGATCCGCCGCGGCGCGGGGTCCTGGCCGGGGAGCAGCAGGGGGTGAAGTTCGTCGGGACGATCGCGTGCACGCCGGTGGACGGGGGCACGAAGCTCGACTTCACCTTCGAGGCGAACGCGGGCGGCGCGATGCGGCTCCTCATGGGGCCGTTCATGAGCTGGTACCGGAAGTCGTGGGACACCGGCCTCGCCAACCTGAAGCGGCTGATGGAGGCGGGGGAGCTCTAGCGGTCAGCCGCTCCGCGGGAGCGTGAAGCGGATGCTGGTGCCGAGTTCCTGGGCGGAGGTGGCGGTGATCGCCCCGCCGTGGGCCTCGACGAGACTCTTCGCGATGGGCAGCCCGAGGCCGCTCCCCGGGGAGTCGGGCGCGCGGTAGAAGCGGTCGAAGATCCGCTCCAGCTGGTCGGCGGGGATGCCCGAGCCGGTGTCCCGGACCGTGACCGCGATCTCGTTCGCGGCCGCTTCCACGATCAGGTCCACGTGACCTCCCGACGATGAGTGGCGGAGAGCATTGGCGAGGAGGTTCGCCACGACCTCGCGGATCCGGGCGGGGTCGAGCGAGATCGCGGGCAGGTCGTCCGGGGCGCGAACGGCGAGGTCCACCCCCGCCCGCTCGGCCTGGCTCTGGAACCCGGCCGCCACGTCGCGGAGCAGGGCCGGCAGATCAGTCGGCTCAGGGTGGAGGGCCAGGCTCCCGGCCTCGACCAGGGTCAGCGTCCGGAGGTCCTCGATGAGCCGCTCCATGTGGCGGATCTCCTCGAGGAGCGGCTCGAGATGCGCCCGGTCCGCCGGGTAGACGCCGTCGATCATCGCCTCGACGTTGCCCTGGATGACGGCCAGCGGAGTCCGGAGCTCGTGCGAGACGTCGGCCAGCGCGGAACGTCGTTCCTCGTCGACCGCCTGGAGCCGGGCGCTCATCGAGTTGAACGCGCGGGCGAGCGCCCGGACCTCGCGCGGACCGCGCTCCGACACCCGGGTGCTGAAGTCCCCGGCCTCGACCTGTCCGGCCGCGTCGATGAGCTCGCCCACCGGCGCGGTGGCGCGGAGGACGGCACGCACCAGGGCGGCCAGCACGAGGACCACGAGGATGCCGACCACGATCGTGCCGATCGGTGAACCGGGCCCGAGGAGCGCCTGCCCGATTTCCCAGGCAAGCGCCGCGACCAGGGCGATGACGACCAGGGCCACGAGGAAGAAGCAGCCGGCCCGCCACGCCCATTGGCTGCCGTCGTGACGCCAGGCCTCCGACCCGCGGCCGTCGACCGGGGGCCAGGGCTCGTCGTCGGGCCACCACGGCGGCCGGCGCCGTCCGCGATAGCCGTGCCGGTGCGGGTCAGGCATCGGCCAGCCGGTAGCCGACGCCGTAGACGGTGAGCAGGTAGCGCGGCGCGCGCGGTTCGGGCTCGATCTTGCGGCGGATGTTCTTCACGTGGGCGTCGATCGCCCGCTCGTAGGAGTCGAACGCGACGCCGTGGATCGCGTCGAGCAGCTGGGAGCGGGTGAAGACCCGACCCGGCTGCCGCGCCAACGCGACAAGGAGCTGGAACTCGGTGGCGGTGAGCTCGACCGGCCGACCGCCGACCTCGGCCCGGAGACGGGGCACGTCGAGGACGAGGTCGCCAGCCCGGACCACCTCGGTCTCGCCGTCGCCGGCGTGGCGGCGAAGAACAGCCCGCACCCGGGCGGTCAACGCCCGCGGGCTGAACGGCTTGGTGACGTAGTCGTCCGCGCCCAGCTCGAGGCCGAGGACGGTATCGGTCTCGCCGTCTCGGGCGGTCAGCATGATGATCGGCACCCCGGAGTCCCGCCGCAGGCGCCGCGTGACCTCGAACCCGTCCAACCCGGGCAGGCCCAGGTCCAGGACGACGAGGTCCGGGCGCTCCTGCCGGGCCCGCATGAGGGCCTCGGCCCCGTCCCGGGCGGTCGTCACCGCGAAGCCGGCCTGCTCGAGGTAGTCGCGGACGAGGCGAACGATCTTGGGTTCGTCGTCGACGACGAGGATGCGTGCCACGCCAGTGATGGTAGTGGGACGGGCGGCTCAAGCCGCCCGTCCCCATCGGTCTCGCAGGACGGATCAGGCGGGGTTCGAGGCCGGCCCGGAAGGCTCGTCCTTCGGCTCGGCGTGCTGCTCGCGGTGCCACTCCTCCATGTGGCTCCGGTACCCGGAGTAGCGCCCCGGGTAGCCCCCACCGGAACCGGGGTCGCCCCAGTCGCGGTGGTGTCCCCACCGGCCCCATCCGAAGACCGCCCGGAGGAGGCCGAAGAACAGGAACAGCAGGAAGATCGCGAACAGGAATCCGAAGAACCCGCCGCCCCAACCCCAGCCCCATGGCTGGACGTACGGGCTCGTCACGACGGTGACCGGTCCGGGGTCCCCGGAGGCGACCGCCGTCCCGATGTCGGACGCGATTCCTGCCGAGACGCCGGCGTTGTAGATGGCCACCCCACCGCCGATCAGCAGCCCGACGAGCAGCAGGAAGGCGAGGAAGCGGAGGAAGAAGTGCATGACTGGAAGCTCCTTGACTTGGATCGGTTCTCGATCCGCTGGTATCCAGCCTGGGCCGCGGTTGTGCGCGAAATGTGAATGCGCTTCGCAGCGGTGATGGAGGCATGTACCGTATGCCGCCGTGCGTGATACCCGCGACGGCTTCCGCCTCCAGATCATCGGCGTGGCCGGGCTGGCGGCCATCCTGTTCGGGATCCAGCTGCTGGTCGGCACGCCGCTGGCGTCGGACTGGGCCGGCGCCGTCCAGGGAGTCGTCAGCCAGCTCGGGGTGACCCTGCCGGCGGCCTTCGTCGTCCTGGTCATGACCGCGTTCCAGCTCACCGCCGGAGCGGTCGCGGTCCGCTGGCTGCGCGGCGCGCCGTACCCGTCGCTGGTGGATGCCGTGCTCGGTGGCCTGGTCGGCGCGGTCCTCATCGGCCTGGTGGCCCTCATGCTGCTCGGCAGCCTGGGCTGGTTCCGGCCGATCGCGCTGGCCGCCCTGAACGGCGCGGTCATCGCGTCCGCCTGGCGGGTCCGGCCGATGCTCGCCAGCCAGCCGAAGCTCGCGCTCGACGCGCCGACCCTGGCAGTCGCCCTGGTCGTGGTGGCCTGGTCAGGATCAGTGATCCTCCAGCTCGCCTCGCCGGTCGTCCCGTTCATCGACGTCCTACCCAACCACGTCGCCCCGGCCGAGCACCTGCGGGCGTTCGGCGCATTCGACGTCCTGACCACCGCCCCGTCGCCGATTTACGGGCCGTCGCGGATGTTCCTCGGCTACACGGCGCTGCTCGGCTCGACGACCGTTCTGAGCGGGCAGCAGGCCGCGCTCACGATCGCCGCCTTCATCCTGCCCGCGACCGTCCTGGTCGGGGCGGGTATGGCCCGCCTGGCCTCCGGGGTCCACGGCATCGGCGTCGGCTGGTGGATGCTCATCGCGTTCACGCTGACCGAGTCGTTCGCCCGGATGGCCGATGCCCGGGCCACGGTCATCGCCCTCGCGCTGACCGCGTTCTGCCTGGTCCAGCTGCTCGAGAGCGGGGAGCGGCCCCGGCCGTACCTCCTGGCCGCCGCCCTCGGCGCAACCCTCTACTTCCATCCGCTGGTCGGAGTCCTGACGATGGCGGTGGTCCTCGCCATGGTCGCCATCCAGCCGGACCGATACGCCCGCCCGGCGGTCCCGGCGGTCATCGGCGGTGGGATCCTGGCCATCCCGCAGGCGATGACGATGGTCGGCATCGACCTGCCCTCTGCGCTCGGCCTGCTCGCCGTCCCCCCGGCCGCGGGCGCCGTCTGGCTGCTGGACCGATGGGAGATCGGCCGCCACTGGCTGGGCCTGGCCGTCCGCGTCCTGGCGGTCATCGCCACGGTGGCGGTGGTGGTCGTATCCATCCCCGAGGCGATGCAGTGGGTCTCGACCTTCACCGACTTCTTCCTCCTCTACCCGGTCCTGAGCCTGACGGTCGTCATCGGCGGGGCGCTGGCCGGTCGGCGGGCGTTCCCGCCGGTGGCCGTCGCGGCGTTCGGAATGGGCTTCCTGGCGGTCCTCGCCGCGGCCGCCATGCCGTGGGAGTCGCTCGGGGTCCAGGGCCTCGACTTCGAGGTGACGAAGACGCTCCACTACTGGACCCCGGTGTTCATGGCGGTGATGGCCGCCTACGCCCTGCGAACCGTGTGGTCGAGCCCGTCGTACGCCTCGTTCGTCCGGGACGGGATCGTCGTCCTCTTCCTCCTGTTCGCCATCCTCCCGCTCCGGGCGACCCCGATCGACGTGTTCCACCTCGGCGAGCACCGGATGAGCGAGACGCTGTCGATCGACCTCCACTTCGCGGAGGTCGGGTTCTGGGCCGGCTACCCCGACGCCCGGTTCCTGATCAACGACGAGCAGGAGGAGCTCATCGACCGGCTGCGGGACGAGGTCTCGGCCGGGAACCTGCGATCCACGACCCCGCTCCTCCACGTCGCTTACAACTTCCAGCAGTGGGACGCGACGCCCATCGGCGTCTTCGGCGGGATGGTCGAGACCATGGTCTCGATCGAAACCGAGGTCAGCAGCCACACCGCCGGCGGCCGGCTCCACCCGTTCACCGATCTCGATCCGATGCTGGCCGAGGGCTTCCCGTACGTCGTCCTCGAGCCGGCCGGCCTGCCGGAGGACACCCGGGACCGGGTCCTGGCCGCGGGCTACGAGTCGATCTTCGCCAACGGCGAGGGGGAGATTCTGGTGCAGTCCGGGGAGGTGGCGCCGGAGGGCGGATCAGACTAGGATCGCGGTCCTGCTGACGAGACCCCGCTGAGACCCGATCCCTGCTGCTGAGTGTGCCCCCCGATGCCCGACGATATCGACGCCTACAAGACCCTCCGGGTCGACCCGACCGCCGAGGACTTCGTCCTCGAGGCCGCCTACCGCGCCCTGGCGCGCCATTTCCACCCCGACGGCGCCCATCCCGACGCGCCGAAGATGGCGGAGATCAACCGCGCCTATGACCAGGTCCGCACGACGGAGCGCCGCAAGCGCTATGACCGGCTGCACCGGATCCGGCCGATGGGCCCCGGCCTGGAGCCGATTCCCACCGCTCCGGCCCCCAGTGAAAGTCCATGGGCTTCCCGGATGGCCGCCGCGGCGCCCGCGCGGGCGACCGACTCCGGTGCCCTGACGATCGACTTCGGCCGATATGCGGGCTGGACCATCAAGGACCTCGCCAAGCACGACCCGGACTACCTGCGCTGGCTGTCCCGCCACTCGTCGGGCGTGCGGTTCCGGAACCAGATCATCTCCCTCCTCCCGCCCGAGCCGGTTCCCGCCCGCCGCTGACGCGGCGACCGAGACCGAAGTACCGGGCCGCGGCTACCCGATCGGGTCGGCTGACAGCAACCTTGCAATCCTGCAAGGTTAGGGTGGTGCTGTTGGAACCCCCACGGGTCCTGGGGATTGGAGCGAGACTTCGACGCCTATAGCCTGTTGCAGATCGATCCCCTCGCGGAGGAGATCGTCCTTGACGCCGCGTATCGGGCACTCGCGCGGCGGTATCACCCCGATGGCGAGTCGCCGAACCCGGCCCGGATGGCGGACATCAACCGGGCCTACGCGCTGATCCGGACCCCCGACCTCCGCCGCCGGTACGACACCGAGCGGAAGTTCCACCCCGTCGGCCCCGCCCCGACGACGCCGTCCCCGGTCTCCGACCTGCGGTCCCGGCTGCACCCGGACGCGGCCGATCCCCAGCCCGCCAGCGGCGAGTACGGCCCCGGGTCGGCGCTCGACTTCGGCCGTTACGAGGGGTGGCGGCTCCGCGAGCTGGCCCGCCGCGATCCGGACTACCTGCGCTGGCTGGCCCGCCACTCGTCGGGGATCCGCTACCGGAGCGCGATCGACCAGGTCCTCAAGGAGGCTCGGACCGCCGGCGCGCGTGGCTGAATTTCGAGGTCGTCGCGCTCGAGTCGTCGCGGTACGATCGGGGCTGATGGCCGACGTACAGGCAGCCGACCGGCCGCGTGGCCGCATCGCGCCGCTCGATCCCGAGGAGGCGGACCGCCTCTTCCGCGAGGGCGTGGCCCTGTTCAACGGGGCGCGCTACTGGCACGCCCACGAGGCGTGGGAGACGCTGTGGCGTGCCGCGCCCGACGAGGAGCGCGACTTCTACCAGGGCCTGATCCAGATCGCGGCCGGCTTCCTCCACCTCGGTCGGCGCAACCGGCGGGGCGCCAAAGCGAAGCTCAGCGAGGGCATCGCCAAGCTCCAGCCCTACCAACCCATCCACCAGGGCATCGGCGTCACCGAGCTCGTCCGCAAGGCGAAGGAGATCGTCGCCGACCTGAATGCCGGCGCCTCGCCCTACCTCATCCCGCCGAACATCCGCTACGTCGCCTCGACCCAGGTGGACCGATGACGGCGGCTCCGCCGTCGGCCGGCCGATGACCGAGGGGCCCACCCGGCTCGAGCACGATTCGATGGGCGAGATCGCCGTTCCGGCAGGCGCCAAATGGGGCGCCCAGACCCAGCGCGCGGTCGAGAACTTCCCGATCAGCGGCCGCGGCCTGGACCCGGCGGTCATCCACGCACTCGGCCGGATCAAGGCCGCGGCGGCATCGGTCAATGCCCAGCTGGGCGTCCTGGACACCGATGTCGCTGGCGCGATCGTCGCCGCCGCCGAGGAGGTCGCCGCCGGTGGCTGGGACGACCAGTTCCCGATCGACGTCTTCCAGACCGGATCGGGGACCTCGTCGAACATGAACGCCAACGAGGTCATCGCCACCCTGGCCGGGGAGCAGTTCGGCCAGCCAGTCCACCCGAATGACCAGGTGAACGCCAGCCAGTCCTCGAACGACGTCATCCCCTCGGCCATCCACCTGGCCGCCACCGAGGCCGTGGTGGCCGACCTCATCCCCGCGTTGGCCGCCCTGGCCGAGGCGCTCGAGGCCAAGGCCATCGAGTTCGCGGACGTCGTGAAGTCGGGGCGGACCCATCTCATGGACGCGACGCCCGTGACCCTGGGCCAGGAGTTCGGCGGCTATGCCGCCCAGGTCCGGTACGGGATCGAGCGGGTCGAGGGGACCCTGCCGCGGGTCGGGGAGCTGGCGCTCGGCGGGACGGCGGTCGGGACGGGGATCAACACCCCGCCCGGGTTCGCGGCGGCCGTCATCGGTCAGCTGCGCGAGTCGACCGGGCTGCCGGTGACCGAGGCCCGCAACCATTTCGAGGCCCAGGGCGCGCAGGACGCGCTGGTCGAGCTGAGCGGACAGCTGCGGACCGTGGCGGTCGGTCTCTACAAGATCGCGACCGACATCCGCTGGATGGGCTCCGGCCCGAGCGCGGGACTGGCCGAGATCCATGTCCCGGACCTGCAGCCGGGTAGCAGCATCATGCCCGGCAAGGTGAACCCGGTCATCGCCGAGTCGCTGTCCATGGTCTGCGCCCAGGTCATCGGCAACGACGCGGCCATCGCGTTCGGTGGGGCGGCCGGCAACTTCGAGCTGAACCTCATGCTCCCCGTGCTGGCGCGCAACGTCCTCGAGTCCATCCGGCTCCTCGCGGCCGGCGCCCGGAACTTCGGAGACCGATGCGTCCGCGGCATCACCGCGGACGAGACGCGGACCCGCGCCTACGCCGAGGGCTCACCGTCGGTGGCCACCGCCCTGAACCCGGTCCTCGGCTACGAGGAGGCGGCGAGCATCGCCAAGCAAGCCCTCGCCGAGTCCAAGACGATCCGCCAGGTCGTCATCGAGCGCGGCCACGTCGAGGCAGGACGCATCTCTGAATCCGACCTCGACCGTCTCCTCGACGTGCGGGGCATGGCGCGGCCGTAGCCTCGACCGCGTGCCCCGGGCTAGCTGATCGCCGCCCCGAAGAGCGTTCCGATCCCGTAGGTGATGGTCGCGGCGGCCAGGCCGAAGGCGAGCTGCCGGATGCCGGATCGGATCACGCCCCGCCCGGTGACGATCGTGATGGCGGCGCCAACCCCGAACAGGGCCAGGCCGGACAGGACCGCGGACACGACGATGGCCGCACTGCCGGTCAGGAACAGGTACGGGAGGACGGGCACGATCGCGCCCATCGCAAAGAGGGCGAAGGACGTCCCCGCCGCGACCCAGGCGGACCCGCCGAGCTCGTCGGGGTCGATGCCCAGCTCCTCGCGCGCCATGGTGTTCACGGCCTGCGTGCGGTCGCCGGTGATGATGCGGTGCGCCACCTCTCGGGCGGCGTCCGGGGGCACGCCCTTGGCCTCGTAGATCTTGCGGAGCTCCTCCTCTTCTTCCTCGGGAAGCTCGGCAATCTCCTGGGCCTCGATGGCGATCTGGTTCGCGTACAGCTCGCGGGCGCTCTGGACGCTGAGCCACTCGCCGAGGGCCATCGACAGCGCCCCGGCGAGCAGGCCGGCGAAGCCGGCGACCAAGATCGCGGTCCGGTCGCCGCCCGCACCCGCGACGCCCATCACCAGGCTGAAGTTGCTCACCAACCCGTCGTTGGCGCCCAGGACCGCCGCGCGCAGGGCGTTGCCACCAACCGCCCGGTGCCGCCCCTCGAATCGGGCGTGAAGGCCCCGGCGCTCGCCGGCCGCCGCTTCGGCATCGGTCGAAGTCGTCGTCATCGCATCCATCGTTGGCTGTCCAGCCGGCTGGCGCAAGTGCTGTTCGTCATGTCTGGGCGGTCGCACGGATGCCCGGCCGAATGGCCCTACAATCGGTCACCCTGAGGAGGCCCCTTCGACCGTGACCACGACCACTGCTGCCCCGTCCTACAAGAACCTGATCGCCGGGAAGTGGGTTGACGCCAAGTCCGGCCAGACCTTCACCTCGACGAGTCCCGCCAACCGGCACGAGGTCATCGGCGAGTTCCCGTCCAGCGGGGCGGATGACGTCGACGCCGCGGTCGCGGCCGCCAAGGCGGCCTTCCCGGCCTGGTCGATGATGCCGGCGCCCAAGCGGGGCGAGATCCTGTTCAAGGTCGCGCGGATCCTGACCGAGCACAAGGAAGAGCTCTCCCGGCTCCTGACCCGGGAGATGGGCAAGGTCCTGCCCGAGGCGCGCGGAGACGTCCAGGAGGCGATCGACGTCGCGTACTACATGGCCGGTGAGGGGCGGCGCCTGTTCGGCCAGACCGTGCCGTCCGAGATGCCCGACAAGTTCGCGATGGCCATCCGCAAGCCGATCGGAGTGGCCGCGATCATCGCGCCCTGGAACTTCCCGGTCGCGATCCCGGCCTGGAAGCTCTTCCCGGCCCTGATCTGCGGCAACACGGCGGTCATGAAGCCGGCCTCCGACACGCCCGCCTGCATGATCCGATTCACCGAGCTCCTGCTCGAGGGCGGCATCCCCGAGGGCGTGGTCAACGTGGTCACCGGCACGGGCGACGCGGTGGGCCATCCGCTGGTCGAGCATCCCGACGTCAAGCTCGTCTCGTTCACCGGGCACACCGAGACGGGCGTCGACATCTCGTCGCGCGCGGCGAAAACCCTGAAGCGCGTCAGCCTCGAGCTGGGCGGCAAGAATCCGATCGTCGTCTGGTCCGACGCCGACCTCGACCTGGCCCTGGACAGCATCATCTGGTCCGCCTTCGGCACCAGCGGCCAGCGGTGCACGGCCGCCAGCCGGATCGTGGTCCATCGGTCCATCCACGACGAGCTCGTCCAGAAGCTCCAGAAGCGGGCAGCCGCGCTGGTCCTGGGCGACGGCCTGCTCGAGACGACCGATGTCGGACCGGTCATCAACGACAAGGCGATCGAGCGGATCGACGGCTACGTGAAGATCGGCCAGGGCGAGGCCGACCTGGTGGTCGGCGGTGGCCCCGCCCGCGACGGCGACCTGGCCAAGGGCTCGTTCTTCCAGCCGACGGTCTTCGCCGAGGTCAAGGGCGACGCGCGGATCGCGCAGGAGGAGATCTTCGGCCCGGTCACCGCGGTGATCCCGGTCGATAGCTGGGACGAGGCGGTGCGGGTCGTGAACTCGGTCCCCTACGGCCTGTCGACCTCGCTGTTCACCAACGACGTCGGGCTCGCCTTCCGGTCGATCCGCGACTTCGACTCGGGACAGGGGTACGTCAACCACGGCACCATCGGCGCCGAGGCGCACCTCCCGTTTGGCGGCACCAAGGCCACCGGCAACGGGCACCGCGAGATCGGGCAGACCGCGCTCGACTTCTACACCGAGTGGAAGAGCGTCTACATCGATTACTCGGGCAAGCTCCAGCGGGCCCAGATCGACATGACGTTCGTCGACCAGGACCAGCCGGCGGACTGACCGATGGCCGAGGTCCTGCTCTTCCACCACGCCCAGGGGCTGACCCCCGGCATCCACGCCTGGGCCGACGAGCTGCGGGCCGCCGGCCACACCGTCCACACGCCGGACCTGTTCGAGGGCAAGACCTTCGGGAGCATCGACGAGGGACTGGCGCATGCCAAGTCGATTGGGTTCGAGGCGATCCTCGACGCCGGGGTCGGCCTGGCCGACGACCTGCCGGCGGAGCTGGTGTACGGCGGCTTCTCGCTCGGCGAGATGATCGCGCAGAAGCTGGCCCAGACCCGGGCGGGGGCCAAGGGGGCGCTCCTGTTCTACTCCTGCATCCCGATCACCGGGGAGTGGGCGTTCGGGCCCTGGCCGGAGGGCGTCCCGGTCCAGATCCACGGGATGGACGCCGACCCGATCTTCGTCGGGGAGGGCGACGTGGACGCGGCCCGTGAGATCGTGGCGACCGTCGACGACGCGGAGCTGTTCCTCTACCCAGGGGACCAGCACTACTTCGCCGACAGCTCCCTGCCGTCCTACGACGCGGAGGCGACGGCCCTCCTGACCCAGCGCGTCAAGGAGTTTCTGGCCCGGGTCTGACCCGGACGATCCGGCCGTCCATCCCCGACGGTTTGGCCCCTTTGCGCAGGACCCGAGGTCGTGGGAGCATGCGCTCCCCATGCGGCTGCCGCTGTTCCCGCTCCACGTCGTGGCCTTCCCCCACCTGCCGCTCCCGCTCCACATCTTCGAGCGCAAGTACCGGCAGATGACCGCTGACCTGCTCGCGGAGGGCAACCCCTACGGCGGACGCTTCGTGGTCACGATGATCTCGGCCGGCCGCGAGGTGACCAAGCCGGGGACCGGGCAGCTCACCGTGCGGCGGGTGGGGACGATCTGCGAGATCCGCCGCGCGGACAAGTTCGCGGACGGCCGATACGCCCTGCTGACGGTCGGGGTCGGCCGGGCCCGGATTCGAAGCGTCGACCATTCCGGTTTGTACGCGATGGCCGATGTCACCCCGCTCGACGAGCGTCGCGGCGAGGAGGCCGAGCAGCTGATCCCCGACGTCCAGGTCGCGCTCGACGGCTACCTCTCGACGATCCGCGAGTTCCTCGCCGAGCGCGACGCGGCCGAGATGGCCGACCTGCTGGCCGATGCCGAGCTCGAGGTCGACCCCGACCTCGTCCACGAGTCGTCCGCCGGCGACGTGAAGAAGGTGACCCGGATGGAGCGCCTGATCAAGCCGATACAGCTGCCGTCCGACCCGCTGGCCGCCAGCTACGCGGTGGCGGGCGTTCTCCAGGTCGAGCTGTCGCGCAAGCAACGCCTGCTCGAGGCGCCGGACGCCGCCGCCCGGCTCCGCGCCGAGCTGGCCCTTCTCCAGCGCGAGGCACAGCTCCTCGGGAACGCGTCATTGGCCCCGATGGGCCGGTTCGAGTACCACGCCAACTAACCGTCCTCCGGCTCTGCCACGCCGGCCCACGTCTCTCGCGCTCGCCATTTTCCTGGCGGTCAGCGCCTGCCAGACGTCCGCGTCGCCTGCTCCGACAACCTCGGCGAGCGCAACGCTCTCGTCCGCCGGCCCAACGGCCTGCCCGTCACCCACTCCCACCGACACGCCGCCGCCGCCATCGCACGCCGCGTCACCGGGCCCGACCCCGCGGCCAACGGCCTGCCCTACCCCCGCGCCGACTCCGGCGCCGACCCCCCGGGTCACCCCTCGCCCCACGCCCAGCCCGGTGGCAACCGGCTGCTCCGCGGGCGGCCGGGTCCCCGCCGGGGCACGCCAGATCATCGGTACGGTTCCCGGCGCGGGCCAGGCCATGGCGTTGACCTTCGACATGGGCGGCCGGCTGGATCCGGCGCTCGACATCATGGCGTTCCTCATCGAGAACCGGGTCTGCACGACGCTGTTCCCGACCGGGGCGATGAGCCAAACGGAGACCGGCCAGGCGGTCCTGGCGCTCGTCCGCGCGCACCCCGAGCTGTTCGAGATCGGCAACCACACGATGCACCACTGCAACCTGCGGGACGGAGGTGAGGGCTCGCCGACGACGGCGCCGTGCCAGACCGGCGGCCCGCCGAACCAGGCCTTCGTCGGGGCCGAGCTGACCGATGCCGCCGCCATCCTCGAAGCCGGAACCGGCCAGGACCCGGTGCCCTATTGGCGACCGCCCTACGGGGTCTACACCGACTCCGTGCTCGCCACGGCAGCCAGCCTGGGCTACACGAAGACGATGCTCTGGACGATGGACACGCTCGACTGGCGACCGATCGCCGATGGGGGGCCAACCGCCGAGCAGATCGCGGTCCGGGTGACGACGACGGCAGGCAGCGGCTCGATCATCCTCATGCACCTGGGCGGGTACGAGACGCTCGAAGCGATCGAGATCATGGTCCCGGCGCTCCGCCAGCGGGGCCTGCTGCTGACCTCGGTCAGCGACCTGTTGAACCGCGCGGCGCCCTAGGCTGCCGCGCGGCGGATCGGCCAGCCGCTGTTGGCATCGACCTCGGATGTGTCCACGCCCTCGTGGAGCGTGGCGAGCTCCATCTCGCCGTCGGCACCGAACCGGTAGACGCCCAGCTGGGTGATGACCGATGTCGGACCGGCGCTGGCCCAGCTCGGGCGCGAGCGACCGTCGGGATGGCGATGGCCGGGCGAGGTCACGAAGTCGACCCGTTCGACGAAGGACCGCGGCGACTGGCTCATGACGATGACCACCCGCGCAGCGTTCAGCGCGATCTCGCACGCGCCACCCGACCCCGGCAGCCGGACCGATGGGTGGGCGTAGTCGCCGACGACGGTGGTGTTCAGGTTGCCCCAGCGGTCGATCTGGGCGGCGCCGAGCATCCCGACCTCGATCCGACCGCCCTGGAGGAAGTAGGCGAACAGGTCGTGCATCGACATCGTCGCGCTGGCGCCGCTCACGAGGGCCGGGTCTCCGATGCTGTCGGGGAGCCGCGTGGGCCGGGAGCCGATGACCCCCGATTCGTAGATCAGCTCGAGGTCGGGCGCCACGGTCTGGCGGGCGAGGTTGGCGGCGGCGTTCGGCAGGCCGATCCCGACGAAGACGGTCCGGACCCCGACCAGCTCCGCGGCCGCGGCCGCGATCATCAGCTCGTCCGGTGTCGCGGCCATCGGTCAGGAATACTCGCCGTAGTCGACCGTGCCGGACGGTCGTGGGCCGGGCTTGAGCGCGTCGAGCGCGTCGGTGCCCAGCTTCTCGAGGTAGGCGGCCCGTCCAGGGACGCCGCGGACCCATTCGTCGAGCCACGCGTCCAGCCGTGCCGGGTCGCGGCTGATGGGATCCCAGTCGCGGTAGAAGGCGTTGTCGCGGTCGTAGTAGCCCTGGGCAAACGACGGGTGCGCTCCGTACGGCTCGACGCAGACGGCGGTGACCGCCACCCCGGGGAGCAGGGTCCGATCCGGATCGGCGCGGATCACTGCCTCGTCGACGAGCTCCTCGACGACGACGATCACGCGCTCGGCGGCGAGCGCCGCCTCGCGCTGGACCCCGACCAGGCCCCAGACCTGGACGTTGCCCTCGGCGTCGGCCCGCTGGGCGTGGATGATCGTCACGTCGGGGTTGAGGGGCGGCACGACGGCGACCTCGTCCTCGGGCCGGTAGGGCGAGGCCACCCATTGGATGAGCGGGTTGGCGGCGGGAAGGTCCGAGCCGGCATACGAGCGGAGCGGATAAAAGGGGAGATGCGCGGCTCCCGCCACGTATCGGCCCACCATTCCGAAGTGGCTGTACTCCTCGATCTCGAGCGTGCCGCCCTCGATCGCGCGCCGGATCGCGTGGAGCGAGCCGACGCCCGGGTTGCCGAGCCAGCTGAAGACGAGCTTCTTCGCGCAGCCGGCTGCGACCAGCTGGTCGTACACCAGGTCCGGGGTGAGCCGGGCGAGGGTCAGGTCGCGGCGGCCCTGTCGGATGATCTCGTGGCCCGCCGCGAAGCTGATGAGGTGGGTGAACCCCTCGATCGCGACCAGGTCGCCGTCATGAACGTGGGCGGCGATCGCCTCGCTCAGCGGGACGACCTTCGAGGCCGTGGCTCAGCCCCCGGTCTCGTTGATCCCCGGTCTCGGGCGGATGGGGCAGCCGACCGACGCCAGCGCCTCGGCGTACAGCTCGATCGCGGTGTCGACCGCAGTCTCGTCGACCACGAGCGGTGGGCAGAAGCGAATCGACGCCTCGCCGCACTCGAGGACGAGCAGGCCGCGCTCGAAGGCCGCCAGCTCGACCGCGTTCGACTCGCCATGCGAGGCGAACTCGACGCCGAGCATCAGCCCCTTGCCCCGGACGTCGCGGACGACGCCGCACTCCTCCGACGCGTACTCGACCCCGGCCCGGAGCCGCTCGCCCATCGTCTCGGCGTTCGCGATCAGGCCGCCCTCGAGCAGGTCGAGGGTGGCCAGCGACGCGGCGCAGCACACCGGGTTGCCGGCGAAGGTGCTGCCGTGGGCGCCGGCCGGCCAGGTGAACAGGTGGTCGCGGCCGATGAACGCGCCGAGCGGCATGCCCGACGCGATGCCCTTGGCCAGCAGCGCGACGTCGGGCTCGACGCCGTACCACTCCATGGCCCACATCTTTCCGGTGCGGCCCATGCCGGACTGGATCTCGTCCGCGATCAGGACGATGCCGTGCTCGTCGCAGATCTGGCGGAGGCCCTCGACGAAGGCCTGGGGAGCGGGGAAGTAGCCGCCCTCGCCCTGGATCGGCTCGAATACGATCGCCGCCACGTCCTCGGGCGACACCAGCCGGCCGAGGATCGTGTTGCGCAGGATCTCGAGCTCGGCGGTGCCGTCGCCGCCGGAGCCCTCTTTCCACGAGCGGACCCGTGGGAACGGCGCGTGGTAGACCATCGGCAGGAGCGGCCCGAAGCCGGCCCGCTGCTTGATCTTCGAGTTGGTGAGGGACAGGGATCCCATCGTCCGGCCGTGGAACGCGCCCTCGAAGGCGATGATCGCGGGGCGACCGGTGTGGTGGCGGGCGAGCTTGATGGCGCCCTCCACGGCCTCGGTCCCGGAGTTCGTCAGGAAGACCCGCGCCTTCTCCTCGAAGGGCGCGAGCGCGGCGAGGCGCTCGGACAGCTCGAGGTAGTTCGGCTCGTAGTAGTCGGTGGCCGCGATGTGGATGAGCTTCTCGGCCTGCGCCTGGATGGCCGCGACCACCGCCGGGTGCGCGTGGCCGGTGGCCGCCACGGCGATACCGGCGGCGAAGTCGAGGAACTGGTTGCCGTCGACGTCGGTGACGACGCAACCCTTCCCGGACTCGGCGACGAGCGGGTAGGCCCGGGTCAGCGAGGGGCTGGTGACGGCCGCGTCGCGGGCGATGATCTCGCGGGCGCGCGGACCGGGCAGCTCGGTGACGAGGTGGGGGACAGCCGGCGCGAGGTCGGCCGCTTGACTGAAGGCCCGAACGGTCATGTGCGGATACCTGGTCGGAAGCGGCGCGTCCTGCCCGCGCCCCTGGCTAGATGGACGCAGATGTTAGCGCCTCGACCACCTCTCCGATCAAGCCCGGGCCGGCATACACCATCCCGGTCCACAGCTGGACGAGATCGGCCCCAGCGTCGCGCGCCTGGCGCGCATCGTCGCCCGAGAAGATCCCGCCCGACGCGATGAGCGTGAACCGATCCTCGGCCGCGCCCTTCACCGCCTGGATCGCGGCCAGCATGTCAGTTCGCAGCGGGCGCCCGGACAGGCCGCCCTGGTCGGCGCCCGGCGGGAGGGGGGAGCGGAGCCCGTCGCGGGAGCGGGTCGTGTTCGACAGGATCAGCCCGGCGGCGGGGGTCGTGCCCAGCGCGTCCGCGAACTCGCGGAGCCGACCGGCGGGCTGGTCGGGGGCGAGCTTGACGACGATCGGCCGCCGCGGCTCCACCGCGTCGAGCGCGGTCACCAGCTTGGCCAGGCGGTCTGGCTCTTCGACCGAGGCCAGCCCCGCCGTGTTCGGCGAGCTGACGTTGACCGCCAGGTAGTCGGCGACCGGGGCCACCGCTGCGGCGGCGGCGAGGTAGTCGTCCTCCGCCCGCTCGTCGGGCGTGTTCGCGCCCCGACCGATGCTCACCCCGACCACGAACCCCGGCGGCAGCCAGGGGCGGGCCCGCGCCACCCGGTCGGCCAGGGCCGCGGCGCCGGCGTTGTTGAACCCCATCCGGTTCACGAGGGCAGCATCGTCCGGGAGGCGCCAGGACCGCGGTCTCGGGTTGCCGGCCTGCGGCTCGGGGGTCACCGTCCCGACCTCGGCGAACCCGTACCCGAGCGCGCCCCAGCCGGCGAGCGCCTCGCCGTCCTTGTCGAACCCGGCGCCCAGGCCAACCCGGTTGCGGAACCGGAGGCCCATCGCCTCGACCGGTTCGCGCTCGGACCACGCCCCGGCGGGACGGTCACTCGCCAGGTGGCTCAGGAAAGAGCGGCCCCACGAGCCCTCGGCCACCTTGCGGAGCGAGGTGACCGCCGCCTCGTGGATCCACTCGGCGTCAGCCAAGAACAGGAGCGGGCGAATACCCTCGTAGAAGGGCCGCTGCCAGGTCTTCGCCATCGCTGGGCTCAGCCGTCGTGGGCGCGAGGGAAGGCCATCTCCGCGGGCCAGACGGGCGGGAGTGGCTCGCCGGCGGCATCGGTCCGGACGCCGGCCGGGGACATGAACTCGTGCCAGACCTCGGTCCCGGCCGCCGGCGGGTCGTCGAGCTCCTTGATCGCCACGATGCCGTCGAAGCGGATCAGGCCCGGCCGCCCATCGTCGGCCTCGAAGTCGTCCTCGTACTGGGTCGCGATCTCGACCGCCTGACCCATCGCCGTCTCCTCGTCTTCCCCGTCGACCAGGACGACCCGGTCCTCGACGAGGTAGGGAGCGGTCTCGCCGTCCACGACGTAGGCGTAGCGCAGCTCGACCGCGAACCAGCCGCTGCTGACGACCCGGGCGGCGGCCGGATCGGCCTCGACCGCCGGGGAGCGGCTGGACCGGGTCACGCGGGCGGCGGCTCCTCGCCCATCACCGTCTGCGACTGCTCGCGCATGAACTGCATCACGTAGTACGGGCCGAGCCCGCTCTTGCCCGAGGAGCCCGAGCCCTTCCAGCCGCCGAACGACTGGATGCCTGGCCACGCCCCGGTCGTCGCGCCACTGCGCCGGTTCACATAGGTCACCCCGGCCTGGATCGTGTTCAGGAAGCGCTCGGCCTCGGCCCGGTCACCGGTGAAGATACCGGCCGTCAGGCCGTAGGCGGTGTCGTTGGCGAGCTGGAGCGCCTCGTCGAGCGTGTCGACCTCCGCCACCACGACGAACGGGACGAACAGCTCGTCGCGGAACAGGCGATGGGTGGCCGGCAGGCCGGTCACCACGGTCGGGGTCGGGAAGTAGCCGCGCGCCTCGTCACCGGTGGTCAGGACCTCTCCGCCGGCCGCGATCGTGCCCCCATCGGCCTTCGCCTCGGCCACCGCATCGGTGAACTTCCGGAGGGAGCGTTCGTTGATGACCGGCCCCATCCAGTTCTCGCGCTTGGTCGGGTCGCCGACCTTGATCGCCTTCGCCCGCTCGGCGAGCTTGGCGACGAACGCGTCCGCCACCTGGCGGTGAACATAGACCCGCGAGTTCGCACTGCACTTCTGGCCGTCGAACCCGAACGACGAGCGGGCTACGCCCTCGGCGGCCTCGTCGAGGTCGGCGCTGGCCATGACGATGGCCGGGTTCTTGCCGCCCATCTCGGTGATGATCGGCCGCGGATAGTCGCGGGTGAAGTTCCGGTACAGCTTCATCCCGACCTCGTAGCTGCCGGTGAACACCATCCCGTCGATTCCCGGGTTCTCCTCGAGCTCGGCGCCGACCGTCTCGCCGGGACCGGTCACGAAGTTCACGACGC
>DATBLJ010000092.1:0-12502 GCA_036555375.1 Candidatus Limnocylindria bacterium | reverse complement strand
CGGAGGATGTACTCGCGCTGGTTGCGGTCCATCTCCGACTTCACCTCGGACTGGATCCGCCCCTTCATCTCGAGGATCTCGATCTGCTTGGCGAGGAAGGCGCTGACCAGCCGGAGCCGATCCGCGACGTCGATCGTTTCGAGCAGCTCCTGGCGGAGCTCGGCCGTCATCTCCGGTGAGTAGGCGGCCATGTCGGCCAGCAGCCCGCCGTCGGTGATGTTCCGGGCCGCGACCGCGACCTCGGGCGGCACGGGTGCGCCGGCGGTCACGTACTGCTCGATCTGGCCGTGGATCGAGCCCATCAGGGCCTCGATCTCGACGCTCGTCTGCTTGGCGTCCGGGATCACCTGGATCCGCGCCTCGAGGTGCGGGTCGACCTGGACGAGATCGAGCAGCCGAATCCGCTTCTGGCCCTGGACGATGGCTCGGATCGTGCCGTTCTGCAGGCGAATGAGCTGGGCGATCTTGGCCAGCGTGCCAACGCTGTACAGCTCGTCGACGGTGTGGGTCTCGTCCGCCTCGCTGTCCCGTTGGGCGATGAGGGCGACCGGCGTGTTCTGGCGCACGGCGCGCTCGAGCGCCTTGACGCTGCGCTCGCGGCCCACCTCGAGCGGCACGATCATCTCGGGGAAGATCACGGTGCCACGGAGGGCGACGAGCGGCAGGACCTGGATCTGGTCCGTGCTGTCGTCAGCCGGGGGAGGAGCTTCGTTGGTGGGGTCGTCGGACACGGGGTTCACCTGCTGCTGGACTCGGCGACCGGCTGGGACGCGGGCTCGGCGGGGAGCTCGGTCTCGGGCTCTGGTTCGCCCTGGATGTAGCGTTCGACATCAGCTTCATCGAACAGGTCGTAGACGCGGATCTTGCCGATCGACTCGAGCTGCAGGATGACCTTGACGCCCGCCAGGTTCACCCCCTGGCGACGGGTCAGGAAGCGGATGATACGCACCCGCTCAATATCGGCCTCCGAGTAGAGGCGGAGGTTGTTGCGCCGCTGCGGGCAGAGAAGGCCTTCCTCCTCGTAGATCCGCAGGGTGCGGGGATGCACCTCCGCCAGCTCGGCGGCGATGCTGATGAAATAGCGAGGCCGTTGCCGGTTCCAGGTCATGGCGCCTCAGGCGGTCGGGACCTGGATCTGGATCTGGCGCGCCTTGGACTCCTCGGCCTTCGGGAAGGTCACGCGGAGCAGGCCGTTCTCGAACGTCGCCTTGGACTCTTCGCCCACGACGCGGGCGGGAAGCTGGATGCGGCGGTTGAACGAGCCGACGCGGCGCTCGCGGTAGACGTAGCGCTCCTCGTCGACCTGCTCGTCCTCCTTCAGCTCGCCGGTGATCGCCAGCGTCCGGCCGGTGAGGGTCAGGCTGACGTCCTCCGGCTTCACGCCGGGGAGCGAGACCGTGACCGCGACGGTGTCATCGGTCTGGTGGACGTCGACCAGCGGGGTCAGCGCCCAGCCCTGGAAGAAGCGCCAGCTCATCGGGCTGGTGTAGGTGTCGTCGAGGAAGCGATAGGGGTCGAATCGGGTCAGGTGGCCCATGGGAAACCTCCGGGATCGGGCATGTGTGTTTCGGTGGTGGTGCGGTCGGACGGCGACCGCCTGGGCACCGTAAACCCTGACAATGACGTTGTCAACACCCCTATCAGTCCGGATGGCCGCCGAGGTATCAGCGCGACTGACGCAAGGCGCGCTCCAGGCGGTCGAGACGGGTGGCGCTCCGGGCGCGTTCGCGGTCGCTCAGCGGGCGACCGGCATACCGGAGGAGCTGGTAGCCGGCGGCCAGTCGGGCGAGCGCGGCGGCAACCGGACCGGCTGCGCCGCCGGCACCGAGGTCCGACTCGACCCGGGCGGCGTGGTGGCGCGGCGTCTCCGCGGCGCGGCGCGGCCATCGGCCATCCGCGGCCAGCGCCTCGAGGGCGAGGAGGTAGGCGCCGACCGGGTCGTGGCGGTCCCGTCGGGGCGGGCTGGCCGGTCTCGGCTCGCGTGGCGGCCGTGGCGGGCGGTCGAAGACCACGGAGCGCTCCTCGGCCAGCTCATCGGCCAGGGCCGCCATCTCGCGACGCTCGTGCCAGCGCCACCACAGGTACAGGGCGACCGCGGCCATCTCGAGCAGGACGATCGTGATGAACGCCACGTAGAAGAGGACCCCGGGAAGCGGGGTGCTCGGCTGGCGGACGCCGATGTCGATCGTCGGCAGCTGGATGGTGCCCTGGCCGAACCCCTCGGGGAGGATCGGCTGGACGAGCTCCACCAGCAGCGCCGCCAGCACGACGACCGGCGACAGGATCAGGAGGAACAGGGCCCCGATGACCCGGATGGGTGCGACGAGCGCGATCAAGACCGTTTCGAGCGGTACGCCGAGCAGGGCTCCGGCCGGGATGCCGATCAGCGTGATGCCCAGCGCGACGATCAGCGCGAAGCCGAACCACGACCCGCCGCCCGGACCGTCGCCGCGGACGGTGGCCAGCCGCGCCAACCCGAGGGCCAGGACGCCGGCGCCGACGAAGACGAGGGAGCCGAGGAAGGCGACGGCGGTGAAGGCGTCCTGGATGTCGGCGCCGGCGCGACGGGCGGCGAGGTCACCGACCAGCCACGCGACGGCGAGCGCGGGCAGGCCCCAGCGCATGAGCGCGTCCTGGACCTCCTCGTCCGCCTCCCGCGCGTGATGGGCGTGCCCGCGGTACACGGCGACGACGCCGATCCAGCCGCCGGGATTGGCCCCCAGCGCCTCGGTCGCGGTGCCGCTGAGCAGCGCCACCCGGACCTCGGGCGAGATGAGCCAGCAGAGGGTCCCGGCGGCGACCGCGATCAGCGGCAGCCCGAAGGCCTCCCAGGCCGGGCTTCGCCAGCGCCGCCGCCGGGCCCAGGCCATGCCGATGCCGGCCAGGATCGCCAGCTCAAACGGACCGAGGATCGGGACCTCCCCGAAGAGCGCCTGGACCGCCGCCGCGACGACCGCCAGCAGACCGCCCTCGGCCAGGCACTGGACGACGGGCAGCAGCCGCGACGGCCGGGCCGGAGTCTCGGCGGTCGGCTTGGCCTCGGGCTCGTCGCCGACCGCGACCGGGTCAACGGGTAACCACATCGGCAGCCTCCCAGCTCGGTTCGAGGGCGATGGACGACGCCGGGATGCCGGCCGCCCGGGCCACAGCCACGCCCTCGCTGGCCGCGGCCTGGCTGCCGAGGACGAGGACCTCGACCGGGTAGCCCGAGGCGCGGAGCCGGCGGAGGACCGGGCGGACCTCGACCGGCGGGCGCGCGGTCAGGATCACGAGGCTCGCGCCCGCCGGCACGCGACGGACGAGCCAGGTCAGCAGGCTGCCGAGCGACGCGGAGCTGATCGGCCCGAGGCGAGCCAGCAGGTCGGTCACCCGGCCGAGCTGCGAGCGGCCGGCTCGGGGTGGGAGGTACGCGATGCGCTGCGACGTCCCCGAGAAGCCGGCCGCGGCCAGGCCGACCGCCGCGCCCCCGTCGAGGGCGGCGCGGGCCAGCGAGGCGGCGGCGACGCACAGGCCCTCGAACGCCTCCGGGTCCCAGCTCATCTCCCAGGCCGGGCCGCTCAGGGTCTGGACGTCGAGGACGAACATCACCTGCCGCGACCGGGCCGGCTCGAACCGGCGGCTGACCGGGCGTCCGACCCGGGCGGTCGCGCGCCAGTGGATGCGGCGCAGCGGGTCGCCCGGCTGGAACGGTCGTACCCCGCCGAACAGGGCCGGGTCGTGCACGAGGCCCGCCCGCGCCCGGCGTTCGCCGATCGGGGCGCTGGCCCGGCTCTCGTCATGGACGGGCAGGATCCGCGGCGCGACGACCAGGCGCGCGTCGAGCGACCGTTCCTCCGTCACCGCGTGGCGCCCGACGAGGTCGCGGACGTGGAGCCGCACCGGGCCGAACTCGAACACCCCGCGCTGGCGCGCCTCGAGGTGATAGTGGCGGATCACGCGCTCGTACCAGCCCAGCGCCCACGTGTTGCGCAGCGAGCGGCGGGCGATGGCCACGTCGTCGAGCTCGAGGGCGCGCTCGCGGACCTCGATCCCGTCCGACACGAGGTCGTCGGCGGCCACCCAGGGCAGCGGCAGGGCCTTCCGGTTCCAGACCGCGATGTCGAGCGGGATCGTGTCGCCCGTCACCGCCCGTTCGGTCCCCAGCCGTCGGTCATAGGCCAGGTCGTGGAGCCCGTAGCGGGTCCACAGCCGGGTGGTCGCCCCGTAGCCGAAGGTCGCCACCGCCAGCAGCAGCAGGCCGGGAACGCCGGCCACCACGGCCGCGACCCCGATGCCGAGGGCGAGCGCCGTCCAGCCGGTCACTCGGTGAGCGGGACCGGCACCTCGCCGAGCACCGCGTCGACGACGCCGGCCGCGGTCGCGCCCCGCAGCTCGCGGTCGAGGTCGAGGAGGATCCGGTGCTCGAGCACCGGGTGGGCGACGGCTCGGACGTCGTCGGGCAGGACGTAGTCGCGGCCGGCAAGCGCGGCCCAGGCCTGGGACGCGCGGTACAGGGCCACGCTGCTGCGGGGTGAGGCGCCCAGCCGGATGTCGCCGTGCTCCCGCGTGGCCCGGACGAGCGCCACGAGATAGGCCTCCACCTCGTCGGCGACCCGGATCCGGCGGACCGCGTCCCGCATCCCGAGCACCGTTCCGGCATCGGCCACCGTGGGCACTCGCTCCAGCGGCTCGGCGTCAGCCTGGTGGCGGCGCGCAATGGCGTGCTCCGAGTCCGTGCTCGGGTAGCCCATCGCGATCCGAAGCAGGAACCGGTCGAGCTGGGCCTCGGGGAGCGCGAACGTGCCCTCCAGCTCGATCGGGTTCTGGGTGGCGAGGACGATGAACGGCTCCGGGAGCGGCCGGGTGACGCCGTCGACCGACACCTGGCGCTCCTGCATCGCCTCGAGCAGCGCCGCCTGGGTCCGCGGCGTCGCCCGGTTGATCTCGTCGACGAGCACGACCTGGCTGAAGATCGGCCCCTCCACGAACCGGAACGCCGATCCCTCGAGGATCGAGCTGCCGGTCACGTCGCCGGGCAGCAGGTCGGGCGTGCCCTGGACACGGGCGAACGACAGGCTGATGGCGCGCGCGACCGCGCGCGCAAGGAGCGTCTTGCCGACGCCCGGCACGTCCTCGATGAGCGCGTGGCCGTCGGCGAGGAGCGCGACCGCGAGCAGGCGCAGCGGCTCGCTGGCGCCGACGACCGCGGTCGCGACCGCCTGGTCGAGGGCGTCGCCGAATCGGGCTGCCTGCCCGCTGGCCTCGGCCGGCGCCTCGGTGCTCATCGGTCTAGTCGCCGATCAACAGCCGCCGCAGCTCCGGCTCACGCTCCGCCGAGGTGATCGCGAGCATTCGGTCGCCGTCCGCCAGGCGGGTCTCGGGCCGCGCAGGAACGGCGCGCGAGCCGCGCAGGATGACCGCCACCGAGGTCCCGTCGGGGAGTGGCAGGTCCCGCAGCTCGCGGCCGACGACCGGCGAATCGGCCGTCAGCTGAGCCTCGACGATCTCGAGGTCGCCGCCCTCGAGCTCGGCGAGATGGAGGAGGTCGTGGATCGGGATCTCGTGCTCGATGACGCCCAGGATCGCCCGGGTCGGGCTCACCGTGTCGTCGATGGCCAGGCTCCGGAACAGCGTCTCGTTCTTCGGGTTGTTGACCCGCGCAATCGCCCGCGGGACGTTGAAGTGCATCTTCGCCACCTGGCAGGCCACGAGGTTGTCCTCGTCGTCCCCGGTCACGGCTGCCACGACGTCCGCCCGGCCCATTCCCGCCTGCTCCTGGTAGCGGCCCTCGCAGCCGTCGTTGGGGACAACGATGCTCCCCAGCTCGTCGGCGATCTGGCGGGCGCGGCTCACGTTCTTCTCGATCATCACGACCTCGTGGCCGGCGGTCAGGAGCTCCTTGGTCAGGTAGTAGCCGACGTTGCCGCCGCCGATGACGACCACGTACATCGGTCAGCCCTCCTCGACCGGGGCGGGCGTCCGCCCTTCGACCAACGGGGCGCCGCGCATCGGCTGGGCGGTGGGCTCCTCCACCATCCCGTTCGTCGCGGCCGCTCCCTCGGCTGCCGCGGTCACCAGCGCGTCGGAGAGGATCGTCGTCCGGCAGATCGTCTCGAGGCCGAGCGTCCGGTACGCCTCGGCCCGGAGCGGATCGTTGATCTTCGCGATGACCCTCGGGACGCCGAACACGTGCTTGGCGAGCTGGGCGGCCATCACGTTGCGGTTGTCGCCCTCGGTCAGGGCCATCACGATGTCGGCCATCTTCGCCTCGGCCTCGCCCAGGACATCCTCGTCGGCCCCGTTGCCGCGGACGGTCAGTCCGCCGAAGTCGGGCGGCAGCTTCTCGAACGCGTGCTGGTTGAGGTCGATCAGGGTCACGTGGTCACCGCGCTTGTCCAGCGCGACCGCGGTGGCGGCCCCAACCCGGCCGCAGCCGATGATGATGACTCTCATGGCGACAATGCCAGCTCCTCGGTGCGCGCCCGGAGGCACCAGACCGGTACCTTCGAGTTCCGCATGACGTAGGGGACGGTTCGGCCGGCATCCCAGCTCCCTCCGAACCGGCGCTTATAGCGTAGCCCCATCACGATCAGGTCGGCGTTCGACGCGACGGCCTCATCGACGATGGCCGGGCCCGCCGCCCGGGCCTGGAGCATGCCGACCCGGTGCGGGATCTTGTGCGTCTCGAGGAACTCGGCGCCGCGGCCCAGGATCTCGTCCGCGAACGCGGTGGCCTTCTCGTCCTCGGTGTCCAGCGTCCGCTCGAACCCCACCTCGATGACGTGGACCAGCACGACCTCGCCGGGCGTCCCGTCGCCACCCGCGGTCAGCAGCATGGCGCTCAGCCGGAGGGCGTCGTCGTCGGCGTCGGCGCCGGCAACCGGGATGAGGATGCGCCGGTACGGCAGCGAGGACGCGTCCGATTCCGATGGGCGGCGACGGAACATGAGGTGATCCTAGCCGCCCGTCAGCGGCCGATCTCGAGACGCTCGACCAGCCAGGTCGGCAGCCTGGCCTCGCGCATCCGCGCCTGGGTGGCGGCGATGTCGTACGCCACCCGGCGGAACTCGAGCGTCCCCGCCGCCAGGTCGATGAGCAGGTACGAGCTGTCGGGGTTGCCGTCCCGGGGCTGCCCGACGCTGCCGGGATTCAGCATCAGCCGGCCTTCGGGGAGTGGCACCGGTCCGGCGGCCACGCCGGTCGTCTCGTGCAGGCCCGCCTCGGTCGCGGCGTACACGATCGGGAAGTGGGTGTGGCCGAACAGGCAGATCGGCGTCTCAAACGCGTCGAGGTTGGCGGCTGCCACCGCGCTCGAGGTCACGTACTCCCAGATCGGGTCGCGCGGCGAGCCGTGGACGGCCGTCAGGTCACCCTCGATCTCGCGCTCCTGGAGGCCGTCCAGGAAGGCGCGGCTGGCATCGGTCAGCGTCTCGGCCGTCCAGCGGATGGCGGCCGCGGCCGCATCGTTGAACCAGGCGACGTCCACCTTGCCGACCGCGGCGCCGTCGTGGTTGCCCATTACGGGCCGGACCCCGCGCTCGACGAGCCGGGCGATCACCTCGTTGGGCTGCGGGCCGTAGCCGACGAGGTCGCCGCAGGCCCAGGTGGCGTCCACCGGCGGCTGGGCGTCGAGGTCCGCGAGCACCGCGTCGAGGGCCGCCAGGTTGGCGTGGATGTCCGACAGGACCGCGAGCCGCATCGCCCGCACTCTAACGAGAAAATGCTCCCTCGGCGCCTTTCGGTCTTCCCGGAAGCGGGCGGTTTCGCGGCCGGCTCTCGCATCGGCCCCGCTCGTTCCCGGTTACCCATACTCGGCACCGCGGAAGCAGGACCGCCAGTTTCCCGCGACGGTCGGTCAAGGGCAAGTCAAGTTTTCCACCAAACCTGCGCCGGACCGCCCGCCTGTGGATAAGTCGGCGGTCTATACTCGCCTTCGATGGCGCCTCACCCCTTCGGGGCGAGTACGATCGGACACGGGTGGCGGATCTGCTGAGCGAGACTTCGCCGCCGCGCTTCGCTCACGACAGCGAAGCCGAATTGGCCCGGGTCCTTGATTTCTACCAGGTGGCATGGCGCTATGAACCCGACGTCTTCCCCATCACCTGGAGCCCCAGCGGGGCGGTGGTCGAGTCGTTCGCCCCGGACTTCTACCTGCCCGAGCTGGATCTCTACGTGGAGCTGACCACGCTGCGCCAGTCGCTGGTGCGGAAGAAGAACCGGAAGCTGCGGCTCCTCCGCCAGCTCTACCCGGAAGTGCGGATCAAGCTGCTGTACATGCGCGACTTCCGTGCGCTGATGGTCAAGTACGGCAGGGTCGACTTCCTGATCGAGATGAGCGGTTCGAACGTCCATCCCAACGGGAATGGCAACGGGCATGCCAACGGCAACGGCCGGGTCAACGGGAGCGCCCAGGCGGTGCACCGATGAACGAGGCGCCGACGGCCACGATCCACGCCGACGTCGAGGAGGTTCTCCTCACCGAGGAGCAGATCCAGGCGCGGGTCGCCGAGCTCGGGATCCAGTTGACGGCCGACTACGCCGGCCGCGACCCGGTCCTGATCAGCGTCCTGAAGGGCTCGATCGTGTTCCTCGCCGACCTGGTGCGGGGCATGGAGCTGTCGCTCTCGATCGACATCATGGAGGTCAGCTCCTACGGGGCCGCCACCGAGAGCAGCGGCCAGGTCCGGATCCTCAAGGACCTCTCGAACGCGATCGAGGGCCGCCACGTGATCGTCGTCGAGGACATCATCGACACCGGGCTGACCCTGAACTACCTCCTCCGCTACCTGCGCGAGAAGCAGCCCGCCTCGCTGACGATCTGCTGCCTGCTCGACAAACCGGCCCGCCGGCTGACCGAGATCCCGATCGACTACATCGGCTTCACGATCCCAGACCGATTCGTCGTGGGCTATGGCCTCGACTACGGCGAGCGCTATCGGAACCTGCCGTACGTCGGCGTCCTGCGTCCCTCCGTCTACGGGCTCGACAGCCCGGAGAGCTGATCCGGTGGACGGCACCGGACGGACCCGGCGGTTCCGGGTCCCGATCCTGATCGGCAGCCTGCTGATGATCGGTGCCGCATTCCTGCCGTGGTGGCAGGTCGGCGGGGAGCGGGTGAGCGGGGTCGAGCTGCCGGCCTGGAACGGGATCGGGCTCGAGGGTCCGGGGGTCGTCATCTTCGCCGCTGCCATCCTGGCCCTGGCCCTGCTCGACATCGGCTACGTCCGCGGCCGCTGGGGCTTCGCCCTCGACGCGCCGGGGATCTACCTGCTCCTCGGCCTGGCTGCCGCGGCCGCCCTCGTGTGGCGCGGTTGGGAGCTGTGGACGGTGTCTTATCTGCCACTCCCCCAGACCTCGCCGGGGCTGATCCTCGCGATCGTCGGGGTCGGGCTCTTCCTGTGGGGCGCCGGGACCGGCGTCGGGACCCGCCGCGCCTACTGACTCAGGTCGGGGGCAGCAGCGAGGGGCTGAGCAGGATCCAACCGACCACGATCACGATCAGGACGACGACCAGCAGGAGCATCGGCCGCAGGTCGGGCCGGTACTGCCTGGTCATGGCCCGCGCCGGCCGGGCCCGGCCTAGATCTCGCCCAGGTAGGCCTGGCGGACCTGCTCGTTGGCGGCCAGGTTGGCCGCCGTGTCGGACAGGATGATCTGCCCCGTCTGGAGCACGTAGCCGCGGCTGGCGAGGTTGAGCGCCATCTGGGCGTTCTGCTCGACGAGGAGGACGGTGTTCCCCTGGGCGTTGATGTTCTTGATGATGTCGAAGATCTGCTCGGTCAGGATCGGCGACAGGCCCATCGAGGGCTCGTCGAGGAGGAGGACCGATGGCTTGGCCATGAGCGCTCGACCGATGGCCAGCATCTGCTGCTCGCCGCCTGACAGAGTGCCGGCCTTCTGCGACTTCCGCTCGGCCAGCCGTGGGAACAGCTGGTAGACCTGCTCCACCTCCTCGGTGAACTTCCCCTTCCGGCTGAAGGCGCCCATCAGGAGGTTCTCGTAGACGCTCATCCGGGCGAAAACGCCCCGGCCCTCGGGCGCCTGGGCGATGCCGAGGGCCACGATCTCGTGCGGCTTGCGGGTGTGGATGTCGTCGCCCTTGAACCGGACGGCGCCCTGCCGGGCGCGGGCAATGCCGCTGATCGTCCGCAGGGTGGTGGACTTGCCGGCCCCGTTCGAGCCGATCAGGGTCACGATCTCGCCCTCGTCCACGGTCAGCGACACGCCCTTGAGGGCGTGGATGTTGCCGTAATAGGTGTGGACGTCGTCCAGCTCGAGGAGGTGGGTGGAGCCGTTGCCGCTCATGCCGTCGCCTGCTTCCCGAGGTAGGCCTCGATGACCCGCGGGTTGGCGCGGATCTCGGCCGGCGTCCCCTCGGCGATCTTCTCGCCGTAGTCGAGGACCGTGATCCGCTCGCTGACGCCCATCACGACCTTCATGTCGTGCTCGATGAGGAGGATGGTCAGGCTCAGGTCCCGCTGGAGGCGGGCGATGAAGTCGGTCATCTGCCGCGTCTCGCCCGGGTTCATCCCGGCCGTCGGCTCGTCGAGCAGGAGGAGCTTCGGCTCGGATGCCAGCGCGCGGGCGACCTCGAGTCGGCGCTGGTCACCGTAGGGGAGGTTCTTGGCCAGCTCATCGGCCACCCGCCGGCGGAGCCCGACCAGCTCGAGCATCTCGTAGGACTTCTTCAGGATGGCCTCCTCCTCCCGACGGACGCTCGGGAAGCGGAGGACCGAGGCAAACCAGGCACCCCGGGTCCGGACGTGCTGGCCCACCGACACGTTGGCCAGGACGGTCATGTCCTTGAACAGCCGGATGTTCTGGTAGGTCCGCGCCACGCCCAGCTGGGCCACCTGGTGGGGCGGCGTGTTCGTGATGTCGACCCCGTCGAAGGTGATCGTCCCCGACGACGGGTGGTAGACGCCGCTCATCTGGTTGAAGAACGTCGTCTTGCCGGCGCCGTTGGGCCCAATGATGGACACGATCGCGTTGCGCGGGATGTCGAACGTGATCTCCCGATTGGCGGTCAGGCCCTCGAAGTTCTTCGTGACCTCGGTCGCCTGGAGCAGGGTTGCCGAGCCGTTCTCGGCCGTCGTCGACGCGGTCATGCCTGGCTCGGCGCGGCGGTGGCCGTCGCCTCCGGATTCTCGGGGTTGCGATCCTCCTCGTCCTCGCCCTCGTGCAGCTCACGACGACGTGCCCGATCCGGGAGGAAGCCTTCCGGCCGCAGCAGCATCATCGCCACCAGGACCGCGCCGTAGACGAGCAGCCGGAACTCGGCGAACTCGCGCAGCAGCTCGGGGAGGCCGACCAGGGCCAGCGCGCCGAGGATGACGCCCGGGATGCTGCCCATCCCACCGACGATCACCACCGCCAGCGCGGTGATCGAGACGAAGATGTTGAAGGCGCCCGGGAAGACCGATTCGAGGTGGGTGACGTACACCGCGCCACCCAGGCAGCCGACCGAGGCGCCGAGCGCGAAGGCCAGCAGCTTGTGGTTCACGATGTTCACGCCGGTGGCCTGCGCGACGTCCTCGTCCTCGCGCATTGAGTTCCAGGCGCGACCGGTTCGCGAGTACTTCAGCCGCCAGGTGAAGTAGGCGGCTAACGCACAGAAGCCGATGAGCGGGTAGTACGTCGCGGCCGGGCCGCTCACCTCCCCGATGATCGGCAGGGTGTACGAGCCGGTGGTCCCGATCATGGGCGGGATGCCGAGGATGCCCCGGACGCCGCCGAACCATGGCTGCAGGGCCTCCGAAAGGAAGAGCAGGCGGGCGATCTCGCCGAACCCGAGGGTCACGATGGCCAGGTAGTCGCCACGGAGGCGGAGCACCGGGGCGCCGATCAGGAGGCCGACGGTGGCCGCGCCGACGACGACGATGGGCAGCGCCACCCAGAAGTTCAGGCCCAGGCCGAGTGACGACGTCGGGGAGGTCAGCAGAGCGGTGAAGTAGGCACCCACCGCGTAGAACGCCACGTAGCCCAGGTCGAGCAGGCCGGCGAATCCGACCACGATGTTCAGGCCCAGCCCCAGCAGGACGTAGAGCCCGACCAGGACGAGGACCTGGCTCAGGAACGAGCCGGCGATGACCGGCAGGGTGTAGAGGAACCCGATGGCGGCCAGGGCCACCACCCACCAGAACAGCCGGCGTGGCCCGGGATCGGCCGCCTCCAGCTGGCGCCGGGCGGTCGACCGGACGCCCGGGCCAACGGCTGCGATGGCGGCGCCGATGGCGAAGATCAGGAGCGCGGCCAGCGGGTTCAGGCCGTGATCGATGTACAGCCAGCGTGCCAGGTCGACGAGGCCGAAGTCGAGCAGCCGCGGCCGAAGGAACGGCTCGATCATGCTCATCAGGACCACCGCCAGCGCACCGGCGACGATCGGCCGGCGGATGCGGCCCGGCAGGGCGTGGCTCCCGGCGCCTAGCACGGCCAGGCCGGTCACGACCACGACGTTCAGCACGGCCCCTGGAAGGGGATCGAGCCCCCAGGCGAGGAATGCGAGCAGGTCGGGGGAGACGCG
>DATBLJ010000083.1:0-2179 GCA_036555375.1 Candidatus Limnocylindria bacterium | reverse complement strand
GCGATCTGGCAGTGCCTGCGCGGGGAACGGATGGACGACGTCGCGCGTCTGATCCTCACCGCCAGCGGCGGACCGTTCCGGGACCGGAACCCCGCCGAACTGGCGGACGTCACCCCGGCCGATGCGCTGGCCCACCCGACCTGGCAGATGGGGCCCAAGATCACGATCGATTCCGCGACCCTGGTGAACAAGGCGTTCGAGGCCATCGAGGCCAAATGGCTCTATGACCTGCCCTACCCTAGAATTTCTGCCGTGCTCCACCCCGGCAGCATCGTCCACTCCCTGGTGGAGTTCGTCGATGGATCGTTCAAGGCCCAGCTCGGCCTGCCCGACATGCGGCTCCCGATCCAGTTCGCGCTGTCCTACCCGGAGCGCCACGCCAGCCCGGCCCGCACCGCCGCGCCCGAGGACTGGCAGCCGCTGACGTTTGCGCCCCTGGAGTCCGGCCACTTCCCGGCATATGACACCGTCCGTGCCGCGGCGGAGGCCGGCGGCAACCGCGGCACCGTGGTGAACGCCGCCGACGAGGTCGCGATCACCGCGTTCCTGGTCGGCTCGCTCCGCTTCCCGGACATCGCGACCACCATCGCCCGCGCCGTCGACCGATGGGGGAGCGACACCGAGCCGAACCTGGACGAGATCACCGCGCTTGATGCCGAGGTCCGCGGCGCCCTCGAGACCGAGCTCGGCATCGGAGCCGTGGCTTGATGGAGATCCTGCTCACGATCGTCGCCTTCCTGGCGATCATCGTCGTCCTGGTCCTCGTCCATGAGCTCGGCCACTTCGCGGTCGCCAAGTGGGCGGGCATCGCCGTCCAGGAGTTCGGGGTCGGCTTCCCGCCGCGCATCGGCTCGGTCGTCTTCCGCGGGACGCGCTATTCACTGAACTGGATCCCGCTGGGCGGCTTCGTGAAGATGCTCGGCGAGGATGGCGAGATCGAGGTCGAGCGGATGCGCGAGCGCGGCCTCTCCGACACGGCGATCGAAAAGGCCATGGAAGGCGCGCTCAGCCGACGCCGGATCCCGGTCCGCCTGGCCGTGCTCCTGGCGGGCGTGCTGATGAACTTCGTCGTCGGCGGGCTCCTGTTCGCGATGGCCTACAGCCAGCCGACCCCCGAGTACCACGGCCCGGTCACGATCGTCAGCATCCAGGAGGGCAGCCCGGCCGACGGCGTCCTGCTCGAAGGCGACGTCATCACCGGCGCCGATGGGCAGACCTTCGAGATCTCGGCCGATCTGACCGCCTACGTCCGATCCCAGGCCGGCGAGCAGGTGACGCTCGACGTGACCCGGGGCACGGAGCAGCTCCAGGTCGTGGTCGTCCCGCGGGAGCTGACCGATGAGCAGGTTGCCGCCGGCGAAGGCGCGGTCGGGTTCGGGTGGGAGTCGGCTGAGGTCGTGATGGGCCCGCCGGTCGCGACCGGCCCGGTCGACGCGCTGGCCCAGGGCTTCTCGACCGCCGCTCGCGTCGCCGCCGAGATCCCCGGTGGCCTGCTCCGCGCGATCGCCGGCCTACTGGGCCTCGCACCGTCGACCGGTGACGTGGCCGGTCCCATCGGGATTGCCCAGCAGACCGGCCGGCTGCTCGACGCGCCGCTCGTCAGCCAGCTGTTCTTCGTCGGCCTGCTCTCGATCAACCTGGCAGTGCTGAACGTGCTCCCGTTCCCACCGCTCGACGGCGGGCGCGTCCTGATCGTGCTGATCGAGGCCATTCGCCGGCGGAAGATGTCCGCCGAGCGCGAGGCGCTGATCTACTTCACCGGTTTCGTCGTCCTCATCGCGCTCGTCATCCTGATCTCGATCCAGGACATCGCGAGGCTCCCCGGCTCCTGAGAAAGCCGCGACATGCGGCTATTTGCCGACTTCAGTGATCAGTGATGGGGATGAAGCCGGACGGCGTTGACCGCTTGTGCGGCGAGTCCGGCGGCGACCAAAGCCGAGGCCGCCAGCATCAGCCAGTCGCGCGCGGTGTGCGGTTCGAACAAGTCATGGAACGCAAGGAAGTCGGCGAGGACCAGCAGCACGAGCGCCGCGGTGGCTGCAAGAATCGACCACCTCATGGTCTAGCCTCCTGCGGGGTTGGGCATGTTCTAGCACACGACTTGTCCCGGCGAGAAATTTGCCTTCCGGGCGGCTGTTCCTCCTCTACGATCCGGGCGCGCGCGCCCGGCGAGGAGTCC
>DATBLJ010000046.1:0-14428 GCA_036555375.1 Candidatus Limnocylindria bacterium | reverse complement strand
GGACCGCTGCTCGCCAACCTCAAGCAGTTCGAATGACCGACCGATGGAGGACGACCCACCGATGACCGATGTCCTGTTCGAGGCCCAGCCCGGCCGCACCTTGGTCGGCCGGCTGGCGAAGGGGAGCGACCTCATCGATGGGATCGAACGGATCTGCGCGGATCACGACGTGAAGGCGGCCTGGGTCAGCGTCCTCGGCGCGGTCAGCCACGCGGCGTACGCGTATTACGAGCAGGGCGACAAGCGCTACATCGAGCTCAGCTCGGACACCCACCACGAGATCGCCGGGTTCGTGGGGAACATCTCGATCCGCGACGGGGTGCCGTTCCTGCACGCCCACGGGACGTTCGCCGACGAGACCGGGGCCTGCGTCGGCGGTCACCTGCTGCGGGGGATCACCGTGTTCGTCGGGGAGTTCACGATCCGGGAGATGACCGGCGTCGAGCTCGTCCGGACCCACCAGGAGGAGTTCGGCCTGGCCCTCTGGTGATCGGCCGCCGGTACAATCGGCGCCGGCGCCGGTAGCTCAGTGGATAGAGCGGGTGGCTTCGGACCACCAGGCCGCGGGTTCGAATCCTGCCCGGCGCGCCACCTTCGCGACGCGCTCAGTCGAGGTGGTACGGAACGTCGACGACGATCGTGTTGCGGCGCCCGAACAGGCGGAGCTTGAGCCGCAGGCTCGACTGGTTGTGGAGCAGGTTCTCCCACCAGTGGCGGGGAACGATCTCGGAGAGCACCACGACGACGGGGCGGGTCGGGTCCTGCGACTGGAGCGCGTCCATGTAGCGCAGCAACGGGCCCATCAGGGCCCGGTAGGGCGACTCGACGACCACCAGTTCCATCCCGTTGCTCAAGGTCGACCACTGCTCGCGGAGGGTGGTCGCGTCCCCTGCGTCGTTCGTCACGTGGATCGCACTCGCCTGCGGGCTCAGCGAGCGGGCGAACGCGATCGCTCCCAGGGCCGGGCGGTCGATGCGGGCGATCGGCACGATGACGATTGGGTCGCGGGTCGCCGTCAGGGTCTGCTGGTCGCTCGGCGCGGCGAGCGTGGCCTCGATGCGCTGGTAGTGGCGGCGGATGGCGACCATCAGGGCCATCAGAAGCGGGATGAGCAGCACGACGATCCACGCACCGGAGAGGAACTTGGTGCTCACCACGACGACCGCGATGACCGCCGTCGTCAGGGCGCCGATCCCGTTGATGACGAGACCCGACGGCCAGCCCGGCTCGCGGCGCTGCCACCACCGGACGACCATCCCTGACTGGGACAGGGTGAAGGCCAGGAAGACACCCAACGTGTACAGCGGAATGAGTGCGGTGACGCTGGCCTTGAAGACGACCAGCAGTACCGCGGCCATGCCCGCCAGGGCGACGATGCCGGTCGTGAACGCGAGCCGGTCACCCCTGAACCCGAACTGGCGGGGCATGAAGCCGTCGCGGGCGAGGAAGGACGAGAGGCGCGGGAAGTCGGCGAAGGCCGTGTTCGCCGCGAGGGTGAGTACGAGCGCGGTGGCGACCTGCACGAGCACCAGGTACCAGCCGTCGCCGGCCACCTGCCGGGTGATCAACGAGAGGATGGTCTGCTCCTCGCTCGGATCAGGGATGACCCCGGTGATCGAGGCGAGATAGCTGATCCCCAGGAACAGGGCGCCGAACAGGAACGCCGCCCAGGTCAGTGTCGTCCGAGCGTTCCGCCATTCGACCCGCTTGAAGGCCGGCACGCCGTCGGAAATGGCCTCGACGCCGGTCAGGGCGGCCGAACCGGAGCTGAAGGCCCGCAGGACGAGGACGACGGTCAGCGCCGCGGTCCCCGATTCGGCGTCGAGCCATGCGGGGGGCGGCGTGAAGGTGCCGAGGTTGCCGGCGGCCTGCTCGACGAGGCCCCAGGCGATGAGTCCGAAGATGGCGAAGAGGTACACGTAAGTGGGTGCCATGAAGATGGTCCCCGATTCACGGATACCGCGGAGGTTGCCGACCGTCAGGAGGAGGACGATGAGGACCGCGATGAGGATCCGTTCCGGGAACAGGGCGGGCACCAGCGAGGTGATCGCCGCGACCCCGGCCGACACCGATACCGCGACCGTCAGCGTGTAGTCGATGAGCAGCGCCCCGCCGGCCAGGAGTCCGGCCCACGTCCCGAGGTTGTCGCTGGCGACGATGTAACTGCTCGCCCCGTTGGGGTAGGCGCGAATCGTCTGGCGGTAGCTGATCGCGACGATGGCGAGGACGACGACGATCGCGATCGTGATCGGCATCGTCAGCGCGAGCGCACCGATCCCGGCCAGGACCAGGATCCGCATGATCTCTTCGGTCGCGTACGCGCTGGAGCTGATGTTGTCCGAGCTGAAGACCGCCAGCGCCTTGACCTTGGTGAGGCGCTCGTGCTCTTCGTGCTCGGAGGAGATCGGGCGCCCGAAGAGGAAGTTCCGGACTCCGCGGAACCAGCGGCTGAAGGTCGAGCTCGCGTCGATCGTCCGCTCGGAGGCGATGAGCTGGCCCTCGTCGCCGTGCTCGAACTCCTCCTCGAAAGGACGCACGATCCGGACGTAGGCGTCACCGGGCCGCTGGCCGCGGGTCTTCTCGCGGACCTCGAGCATCGGATCGACGGTGGGGCCTCCCGGCTCGCGGGGCGGCTCTGGGCGGCGCGTCGTCATCTGTGTGCCCCTAGTAAAGCACTCGCGGCGGGGGCTGGGGCGAACGTCCCGTCAGGTGGACCGAATGAGGACGCCGGTATCGGGTTCGAGCACGATCCGGCCGTTCTCGAACCGGATCTCGCCATCCGGCTCGGTGGTGAGGACGGCGTTCGGGCTCCGGCCGGCCCACGGGATGCGGGCGCGGCGGCTGCCCATGTTGGCCAGCACGGTCCGCCGCTCGCGACCAGCGGTCCGCTCGTAGCCGAGCACTCCGGACGGCAGGCCGGTCAGCAGCTGCAGCGTCCCGCGGCGCAACGCCGGGGAGCGGCGTCGTTCGGCGATGAGCGCCCGGTACAGGGCGAGCACCGAGCCCGGGTCCCGACGCTGGCGCTCGGCTTCGGCCCAGTCGATCGGCGCTCGGGCCGGGTCGCGTCCGAACGGGTCGTTCGTCGACCACGGCCCCGGCCGTGGGTCGTCGACCGCGCCGAGCTCCTCGCCCTGGTACAGGCTGACCGTTCCGCGAAGAGTCAGCAGGATCAGGGCTGCCAGCCGTGCCCGTTCGATGCCCCAGCGAGTCGCATGACGTGGCTGGTCGTGGTTCGAGAAGGCCCAGGTCGGGGCCAGGGGAGGAGCGAGATATCGTTCCGCGGCGCTGATCGCCCGGCGAAAGGCGCCGGCATCCCATTCGGATTTCGCGATCTGGTGGGCGAGCGCGAGCTGGAAGCCGTCGCGGGCCGGACCGCCGTAGGCGGTCGCCAGCCGCTCGGCCGGGGCATACAGCTCGCCGAGCAGGACGGCTCCCGGATACGCGTCGGTCACCCGACGCAAGGCGCGGATGACCTCGACCACGCTTGCCTGATCGCGGCTCCACTTCCGGCGGAGCCCACCCGGCTCGGCGCCCCAGAGGCTGCTGGATCGGCGGGCCGGCGGGTTATCCCGGAGCCGGTCGTCCTTGATGACGTACTGGATGGCGTCCACCCGGAATCCGTCCGCGCCACGGTCGAGCCAGAACCGCATGACCTCGGCCATCGCCTCGCGGACGACCGGGTTGCGCCAGTTCAGGTCCGGCTGCCCGGGATAGAACGAGTGGTGGTACCACTGACCGGTGGCCGGGTCGCGGGTCCACGCCGGGCCGCCGAACTCGGCCACCCAGTTCGTCGGCGGCCCGCCGTCGGGCCGCCCATCGGCCCACAGGTACCAGGTGCGATGCGCGTCGCTCCGCGATGACCGCGACGCGGTGAACCACGGATGCCGGTCCGAGGTATGCCCGACCACGAGGTCGACGAGGAGCCGTGCGCCGGCGGCATGGCTGGCCGCAAGCAATCGGTCGACATCGGCCAGGCGGCCGTACTCCGGGCTGACCCCGGTGAAATCGGTCACGTCGTAGCCGCCGTCGACCCCGCCGTGCGGGTAGAACGGGGAGAGCCAGATCCCGTCCACGCCCAGCGCGTCGGGACGGCCCGCGACGTGGCCCAGCCGGTTCGTGATCCCCGGCAGGTCCCCGACCTGGTCGCCGTTCGAATCGGCGAAGGCACGGGGGTAGACCTGGTAGAGGACCGACCCCTCCCACCAGGGAGCCGTCACTCCTCGCGCATCTGGGCGGGAATGCCCCACACGACGCCGGCCACGGTCGTGACCAGGATGAGCAGCCCGGCGCCGAGGTACATCGGCGTGGCGGCCCCCAGGTCGACCAGCAGCCCGGCAAAGGCCAGCGAGATCGGCGACATGATCACGCTGCCCAGCATGACGAGGCTCATCACGCGGCCGATCATCGCCTCCGGCGTCCGCACCTGCAGCCACGCAATGATCCGAACGTTGATGAAGCCGATGGCCAAGCCGATTCCGAAGTTGATGGCCATCACGAACACCGGCGCCCCGGCGATGCCGATCAGCGCCATCCCGGCGGCGGTGATGAGCGATGCGATGAGCGTGACCCAGCCCAGCTCCCGCACCCGACCGACCGCGCCGCCCGCGATCGCCCCGATCAAGGCGCCGGCGCCGAACGCGGCGAGCATGAACCCGAAGACGTCCGCCTCGCCGTTGAAGCGGTGCGACGCCAGCCAGGCCAGCCCGACCCCGATCGGCCCGTTGACCGCGAAGTTCAGGGCGGCCGAGAGCAGCAAGAGGGAGCGGATCGCCGGGTCGCGCCAGGCGAAGCCGATGCCCGAGCGGATCTCCGACAGGAGGCCCGGCTGTGGGGCCCCCTCGGCAGGCGCCGGCCGGCGTCCGCCGACGATGAGGAAGAGGGCCACCGCCGCGACCGCGAACGAGGCGGCGTCGATCCCAAACGCCCAGCCCGTTCCGACGGCGGCCACGAACAGGCCGGCAATGGCCGGCCCGATGAGGTTGGTGAGCGACTGCGAGCTCTGCGCAAGGCCGTTCGCGGCCGGCAGCTCCTCCTCGCTGACCAGCATCGGCACGATCGCGCCCTGGGCCGGCCAGAAGAAGGCGTCCACCGCGCCGAACACCAGCGCGAAGGGGTAGAGCATCCAGATCTCGGTCCGCCCGCCCAGGACGATGACGGCGAGCAGCGCGACGACAACCGCCCGCAGCGCGTTCGAGACGAGCATCACGGTCCGTGGCGAGATCCGGTCGGCCAGCGCCCCGCCGAACAGGACGAGGACCATCCGGGGCAGGCCGCCGACGAGGAGCACCGTCCCCAGGACGAGGCCCGAGCCGGTCAGCTCGAGGGCCAGCCAGGCCAGGGCGATGTAGTGGAACTGGTCGCCGAGCAGGGAGATCGTCTCGCCCGTGAAGAGCAGCCGGAAGTCGCGCCCGGCGAGCGGGCGGAAGACGCGCGTCAGCCCCGACCCCGACCCCGGGCGGTCGACCGGGACGGTGGCCGCCGGCGCGGTGGTGGTCACCGTGTCGTCGGTCATCACTCGAGGCTGATCAGGACGGCGTCGCCGTCGGGATCTTCGACGTCGATGATGGGACCGATGGCGCCGCCCTCGAGGGCGGCTCGGACGCGCGCGGCCTGCTCCCCGGCCAGGCCGGGAACCATGTTCAACGCGGTCTCCGCCACGGCCAGCGGGACGCGGAGGTTGACGACCGTCCGACCGCGCTCCTCGACCCGGATCCGGAGCTGCCGGGGTGCGGCGGGCAGGATGGTGGTCGAGATCGGCTCGCCGTCGACGGTCCGCGCCGCGGCATCGCCGGCGGGGCCGGTCCGGCCGGTCAGCGCGGCGACGATGGGTGCGGCTTCCTCGGGCGTCAGCCGGCCCTCGGCCACCAGTCGGAGAAGAGCTTCGAGCTCCTCGCTCATGTCTCGCTCCCGAGGCGCCGCAGGGCCTCGTCGACGTCGATCTCGCCCTTCTCGAGGGCATCGAGGATCGCGAGCCGCTCGTCCGCGGTGGGGGCGGCTGCCGGTCCGGCCGGCATGGCCGGCTTCGGGGCCTCGGTCGCCGCCTGGCGCGACGAGACCACGCTCAGGTCGCCGGACATCGAGTTGAAGTTCACGGTCGCCGCGCCGTCGCCCACGATCAGGCGGCGCCGGTCGGTGCTGCCCTCGACCCGATGGGGGACCGAGGCGTGGACGTCGCTCGACAGGCCGCGCACCGACACGGTCATGCCGGTGGGCGAGGCCAGCCGGACGTCGCCGCTGACGGTGTCGATCCGGTGGATCTCCCCGGCGGCCAGTCCGCCGTCGATCGAGGCGTCGCCGCTCACCGCGTTGGCCTGCAGCTGCTCGAACAGGGGCGCCTCGACCGACTGGTCGCCCGACACGGTGTTCGACTTCAGCCGGACCGGCGCGACCGCGCGCAGGCTGACGTCCCCCGACACCGAGTCGATGTCGATCGCGCCGCCCGCCTCGATTGCCCGCACGTCGCCGGACACGGTCTGGAGTCGCTGCGGTCCGCGGAACCCGGAGCTGCGGAGATCGCCGCTCACCGACCGGACCTCGATGGATGCCTCGACCGGCGCCGTGACGGCGACCTCTTCCAGCTCGACATGGCGACCGCCGAACAGCTGGCCGAACGCGGCGCCGAGACCGGTCCGGTCGTCACGCTCGATGACGTCCAGCCGGCCGGCCGATGACTCGACCTGGAGCTTGATCGACTCGAAAACGGTATCGGCCTCCGCCTCGTTCGAGGCGCTCACCTCGAACGTCGCCTGGACCTCGACCGCGCCGCCCTCGCCCGCGGTGATCTGGACGTCGGCCGAGGTGACGCTCAACAGGAACTGGCCGGTGGGGCCGATGTCGTGGGCGATCGTCTGGACGCGTCGGTAGCGGGCCATCAGCGCTCCTCGATGGCGCGCAGGCCGGCCGCGGCCGCCGCCGAGTCGATGTCGCCCTTGGCCAGCTTCTCGAGGATCTCGCGGCGGGCGCTGGTCGCAACCTCGTCGCCCTCGGTCGCGTCCTCGTCGTCGACGATCTCGATGGGTTCGCCGTCGCCCAGGCCGAGTGCCTGGACCAGCGCCTCGACCCGGGCGCGGACGGTGGGGTAGGAGATTCCGAGTGCTCGCTCCATCTCCTTCAGGTTGCCCCGCGACCGGAGGAAGCTCTCGAGGAGGGTCATCTGCTCGCGGCTCAGGCGCCCGAAGCGACCGACCCCGAACTCCCCTTCGATGGTGGTGCCGCAGCTGCCGCAGTGGAGCCGGCTGATCTCCAGCTCCCCGGAGCAGACCGGGCAGGTGGCGATGACGTCGCGCGGTGCCATCAGCGGCGGGCCGAGGCCTGGATGGCGCGGGGCGCCTGGCGGTGGTGGACCCGGCTCGCCGGCTGGCTGGCCTGGGTCGGGCGGTTCTGCCGCAGGCGGTCCTCGATGACCAGCTGCGCGTAGTGGATTCGGTAGTCCAGCATCCCTGTCTCCCTGTCTGAGTACCTTGTTGGCCAGACAGTAAGGCATGCTTTCTATTCTGTCAAGTCCCTTTTCTACTTTTTGTGTGTCTCTTTCGTTTCTGCCTTGGGAGCGTCCATTTCGACGGGCTCGACCGCGGCGGGATCTCCCCGATCCGGATCGATGCCGAGCGAGGCCCGTGCCTTCGTGAGCTCGTCGATCGACGCCTCGCCGCTCTGCGTGAGGCCGACCAGCGCGGCGTAGGCGATGTGCTCGGGGCTGACCTCGAAGTAGGTGCGCAGCGCCTCCCGGGTGTCGGATCGGCCGAAGCCATCGGTGCCCAGGACGACGTAGGGTCGGTCGACCCAGCGCGCGATCATGTCGGGGACGGCCTTCACGTAGTCGGTGGCGGCGATGACCGGGCCCGGCGCATCGGCCAGCTGGCGGGTGAGGTACGGGACCCACGCCTCCTCGTCGGGGTGGAGCCGGTTGTGGCGTTCGGCGCGGAGCGCGTCGGCGCGGAGCTGCTGGAACGAGGTCGCGCTCCACACGTCGGCGGCGACCCCGAACTGCTCGGCGAGGAGGTCGGCGGCGCGGATGACCTGGTGGAGGATCGACCCCGAGCCGAGGAGCTGGACGCGCCGGCCCTTGCCCTCGGCGGCGCGGTAGCGGTACAGGCCGCGGACGATGCCCTTGGCCACGCCCTCGGGGAGCGGCGGCTGGGTCCAGTTCTCGTTGTACAGGGTGATGTAGTAGAAGACGTCCTCGCCGTTCTGCCACATCCGGCGGATCCCGTCGCGGACGATCACGCCGAGCTCGTAGGCGAAGGCCGGGTCGTAGGCCTGCAGGTTCGGGATGGCCAGCGCGTACAGGTGGCTCTGCCCGTCGTCGTGCTGGAGCCCCTCACCGGTGAGCGTGGTCCGACCCGCCGTCGCGCCGAGCATGAAGCCGCGTCCTCGCGCGTCGCCGAAGGCCCACACCTGGTCGCCGGTCCGCTGGAGCCCGAACATCGAGTAGAAGACGTAGAACGGGATCATCGGCTGGCCGTGGATCGCGTACGCGGTGCCGGCCGCCGTGAACGAGGCCATCGACCCCGCCTCGGTGATGCCCTCCTCGAGGATCTGGCCGTCGGTCGCCTCGCGGTACGAGAGCAGCAGCTGGCGGTCGACCGGCGCGTAGCGCTGGCCGAGGGGGTTGTAGATGCCGAGCTCCTTGAACAGCGGATCCATGCCGAAGGTGCGTGCCTCGTCCGGGATGATCGGGACCACCCGCTTCCCGATGTCCGGGTCGCGGACGAGGTTCCGCAGCAGGCGGCCGAAGGCCATCGTGGTCGAGGCCGGCAGATCGGCTCCCGCAAAGACATCGGTGTAGACGCTCTCGGCCGGTGCCGGGAGCGGCTCGGTCGACGTCCGGCGTCGCGGCAGTGAGCCGCCCAGCGCCTTGCGGCGCTCGAGCATGTAGCGGATTTCGGGGCTGTCGGCGCCGGGGTGGTAGTACGGCGCGTCCTTGAGCTGGTCGTCTGGAATCGGCAGCTCGAGCCGGTCCCGGAAGATCTTCAGCTCATCCTCGGTGAGCTTCTTGGCCTGGTGGGTGACGTTGCGGGCCTCGATGCCCGGGCCCAGGGTCCAGCCCTTGACCGTCTTGGCCAGGATCACGACCGGCGACCCCTGGTGCTGGGTGGCGAGCTGGTAGGCGGCATACAGCTTCCGGTAGTCGTGCCCGCCGCGGCGGAGCGCGGCCAGCTCGGCATCGGACTTGTCGGCGACCATCGCCGCCAGCCGCGGGTCGGGGCCGAAGAAGTGCTCGCGGATGTAGGCACCGTCGGCGACCGACAGGGTCTGGTAGTCGCCGTCGAGCGTCTCGGTCATCTTGTTCAGGAGCACGCCGTCGGTGTCGTGCTCGAGCAGGGCGTCCCATTCGCGGCCCCAGATGACCTTGATCACGTGCCAGCCCGCGCCGCGGAACGTCGACTCCAGCTCCTGGATGATCTTCCCGTTGCCGCGCACCGGTCCGTCGAGGCGCTGGAGGTTGCAGTTCACGACGAACACCAGGTTGTCGAGGCCCTCCCGGGCGGCCAGGCTCAAGCCGGCCAGCGCCTCGGGCTCGTCCATCTCGCCGTCACCGGCGAAGCCCCACACCCGGCTGGCCGACGTGTCGGCGATGCCCCGGGCATGGAGGTAGCGGTTGAAGCGGGCCTGGTAGATGGCGGCAAGCGGCCCGAGCCCCATCGACACGGTCGGGAACTGCCAGAAGTCGGGCATCGTCCGCGGGTGCGGGTAGGACGGCAGGCCGTCGGGGGTCAGCGCCTCGCGCCGGAAGTGGTCGAGCTGGTCGGCCGTCAGGCGCCCCTCGAGGAATGCCCGGGCGTAGATCCCGGGCGCCGCGTGGCCCTGGAAGTAGACGAGGTCGCCCGGGCCGGAGTCCCAGCCGCGGAAGAAGTGGTTGAAGCCGACCTCGTAGAGGCTCGCCGCCGACGCGTACGTCGAGAGGTGCCCGCCGATGCCCTCGAACCGGGTGTTGGCCCGCAGGACCATGGCCAGCGCGTTCCAGCGGATCATCCGCCGGATCCGGAGCTCCATCTGCTCGTCGCCCGGGAAGGGCGGCTCCTGCTCGGGCGAGATCGTGTTCACGTAGCGGGTCTGGGTCAGCGCCGGGAGGCCGACCTGGAGCTGGCGGGCCCGCTTCAGGAGGCGGAAGAGGATGAAGCGGGCGCGCTCCGGACCGGCGCGCTCGACCACGTCGTCGAGCGAATCGAGCCATTCATCGGTCTCGATCGGGTCGGCGTCGGGCAGCTGCTGCTTGAACTGGTCGAAGACGTCGTGCACGACGATCGCATCCTACCGGCAGATAGACTGGACCGATGTCGCGGGCCGAACGGCGCCAGTACCAGAAGATGAAGAAAACCCAGGATCCGTACGCGCCGCGGACGCCCGCCGGCGGCGGGCGGCCGCCACGCCGGAAGGCGGTCAGCCAGCCGCGCGACTGGTCCTTCACCCGGGGGTTCTGGCTCCGCGCGATCGGGATCGCGCTCGTCGTCGGCGCCATCGCCCTCTCGGTGACGTGGACCTCCGGCGCCCAGACCGCGCTCCTGGCCGCGGCGGCGGGCGCCGCCCTCACCCTCGGCCTGCTGGCCGGGTCGCGCTACCTCCTGCTGCGCCGGGCCGCTCCTGGCTGAGCCGGTGGCCGCCCAGATCATCGGATTCGCGGCTGCGCTGGGTGTCGGCTACCTGCTGGGCGCCATCCCGTTCGGGGTCGTCATCGCCCGGCTGGCGGGTGGCGCCGACCCGCGGACGGTGGGTTCCCAGCGGACCGGGGCGACGAACACGGTGCGGGCGCTCGGGCCGGGCTGGGGGCTGGCCGTCGGCCTGCTCGACGTGGCCAAGGGTCTCGTTGCGGCCGGGATCGGCTCGCTGATCGGCGGCATGGTGGGGCTGACTCCGGAGTGGGTGGCCGCCGGCGGCTGCGTGGCGGCGGTGACCGGCCACATCAAGTCGGTCTTCATTGGCTTCCGCGGTGGGCGGGGCGTCGCGACCGCCGCCGGCGGCTTCCTGGTCCTCGTCCCGCTCGCGCTGCTGGTCGTGATCCCGATCATCGGCCTGGTCGTGGCCGTGACCCGCTACGTCTCGCTCGCTTCGATCGTCGGCGCGATCAGCGCGCCGCTGGTCGTCGCCGCGCTCTACGCCAACGGGCAGGCATCCGGAGCCGACGTCGCCTATTCCGCCGCCGTCGGCGCGCTCATCGTCCTCGCCCACGCCGACAACATCGCCCGACTGCGGGCCGGGACCGAGCGACGGATCGGGACCCCTCGGTGAGCCAGCTCTGGACCCTGCCGAACCTGCTCGGCCTGTTCCGGCTGGCTGCCACCCCGGTTCTCGTCGTCCTCGTCCTATGGCCGTTCCCCGGGGCGGGGCTGATCGCCCTGGTCCTGTTCATCCCGGCCGCGCTGAGCGACTTCTTCGACGGCTGGCTGGCGCGCTCCCGCGGCCAGGTCACGACGATGGGCGCCTTCCTCGACCTGACCGCCGACAAGGTGCTCGTCTCCGCCCTCCTGGTGGCCCTGGTCGAGGCCGGCCTCGCCGCGGCCTGGCTGGTGGCGGTCATCGTCGTCCGCGAGTTCATCGTCGGCGGAGTCCGACAGGTGGCGGCCACCGAGCAGGTCATCGTCGGCGCGCAGCTGGTCGGGAAGGCGAAGACGGTGGTCACCCTGGTCGCCATCGGCTTCCTGCTGGCGGCGTTCGACGCGCAGACCGGTGGACCGCTGGCCGCGACCGGCACCGGGCCCGCCGCCGAGACGGTCGGGACCTGGCTCCTGCTGGCCGGGATGGCGCTCGCCATCGTGTCGGGGGTCGACTACGTCGCGAAGGCCTGGCCGGTCCTCACCGGGACGGCTGACCGCGGGACGAACGGGGAGCGGCCGCCTTCTATTTGACGAGCTTCTCGCCCAGCCGGCGGCGGGCGATGACCATGGCCACCGACCCGAAGACCGCCAGGTACGCGACGTGGAGCAGGATGCCCCAGGTGACGATCCCGGTCGTCAGACCGCGCAGGAGCTCGACGGCGTGGTACAGCGGGGTGAGCTGGACGACGACCTGGAGCCATTCCGGGTAGACGCTGATCGGGAAGAACGTGCCGCTGAACAGGAACATCGGCATGATCACCAGCCCGAACGGCAGGTCGAAGTCCTGGACGGTGCGCAGGAAGGTCGTGATCGCCAGCCCGGCGGCGCAGAAGGCGAGTGAGCAGAACAGGGTCGCCGGGAGGGCCAGGATCGCCCACGGGCTGATCAAGAGGCCGAGGACGAGCATCACTCCGACGAACGCGACCGCGTAGATCGTCGCCCGGATCATGGCCCACATCAGCTCGCCGAGGGCGATGTCGCCGATCCCGAGCGGGGTGGCCAGGATCGCGTCGTAGACCTTCTCGAAGTTCAGCTTGAAGAAGACGTTGAAGATCGTCTCGCTGATCGCCCCGTTCAAGGTCGACTGGGCCAGGAGTGCCGGCGCCACGAACGCCGCGTAGGCGACGACCCGGCCATCGGCGAGGGTCACGTCGCCGACGATCGTCCCGAGCCCGTACCCGATCCCAAGCAGGTAGAAGAGCGGCTCGAAGAATCCCGAGACGATGACGATCCAGCTGTGCCGGTAGACGAGCAGGTTGCGCTGGACGAGCCGCCGAGCGCGCAGGAACGTGCCCAGGGCCGCCGGAAGCGGTGCCGGCGACCGGGTTGGGCGGACGATGGCGGTCATCTCGGCGCCCTACTTGACCAACCGTCGGAAGAGGAGCCGATGGGCGAGGTACATCGCGACCGCCAGGAAGACCACCAGGTAGCCAAGGTGGATCGGCCAGTTCGCCAGCTCCGGGGTCTGGAGCATGACTCCCCGGATCAGCGCCACGCCGTGGTAGAGCGGCGTCAGTGCGGCGATGAACTCGATCCCGTCCGGCAGCCGATCGACCGGGAAGAACGTGCCGCTGAACAGGAACAGCGGGTTGATGACGAACCGGAACAGGGCCGCGAAGCCGCTGTCGTTCTTCTGGGTCGCGGTGAAGGCCATGATCGCGGTGAAGAACCCGAGCCCGGTCAGGACGGCCAGCGGCCAGGCGAGGACCGCGAGCGGAGAGGTGGGGATCCCGAACAGGGTCAGCACCACGAGGAACGCGAAGGAGATCGTCGTCAGGCGGACCGCCATCCAGCCCATCTCCCCGAGGACCAGGTCGGGGACCGAAAGCGGGGCGGCGAGCATGGCCTCGTAGTTCCGCCTCCAGCTGATCTTGCCCATGATCGGGAACGTGGCCTCGAAGGTGGCCGTCTGCATGCAGGTGGCCGCGAGCAGCCCGGGGCCGAGGAACTCGAGGTAGGTCACGCCCCCCAGCGCGCTGTCGTCCTGGGCGGCGATGAAGCTGCCGAGCCCGACCCCCAGCGCTCCGAGGTACAGGAGCGGGGTCAGGAACGAGCCGAAGACGCTGCCGCGCCAGGTCCGGCGGTAGACCCACAGGTTGCGCTGGGTGACCCGCAGCGCGGTCATCGGCCGCTCACTCGATCAGCGAGCGGCCGGTGAGGCGGAGGAAGACGTCCTCGAGTGTCGAACGCCGGACGAGGGCCGACTCGATCGGGATCTCGCGGGCATGGACCTGCTCGAGCGCCTGCTCACCGTCCGGGGCGTAGAGGAGGATCCGGTCCGGGAGCTCTTCCACCCGATCGGCCAGGTCGTCGAGCCGGCCGTCCAGGGAGCCGCGGACGGTATCGGTCACCCGCAGCTCGAGCACCTCGCGGGTGCTGTACTCCTCGATGAGCTCGCGCGGCGAGCCCTGGGCCACGATCTTCGCGTGGTCCATGACCACCAGCCGGTCGCAGAGCTGCTCGGCTTCGTCCATGTAGTGGGTCGTGATGACGAGCGTCACGCCGCGGCTCTTGAGCCGGTAGAGCCGATCCCACACCAGGTGGCGCGCCTGCGGGTCGAGGCCGGTTGTCGGCTCGTCGAGCAGGAGGAGGTCCGGCTCGTTGATCAGCGCCCGGGCGATCGTCAGGCGGCGTTTCATGCCGCCCGACAGGGGCTCGACCTGGTCGCCGGCCCGCTCGGTGAGCTGGACGAAGTCGAGCAGCTCGTCCGCGCGCCGACGCGCCTCGGCGCCGGGGATGTCGAAGTAGCGGGCGTACATCAGGAGGTTCTCGAGCACGGTCAGCTCGGCATCGAGGTTGTCGAGCTGGGGCACGACGCCGATCCGGCTCTTGATCCGGGTGCCATCGCGGCTGGGATCCATCCCGACCACGCTCAGCGTCCTGGGCATGGACCCGGAGCACGACGGGCCACGGATCCGGGCCCGGGTGGGGGTCGTGCCCCAGCAGGACACCCTCGACACCGAGATGACGGTCCGCGAGAACCTGCTCATGTACGCGCGCTACTTCGACATCCCCGGCGACGTGGCCGCGCGCCGGGCCGATGAGCTGCTCGAGTTCGTCCAGCTCAGCGAGCGTGCCGGCGACCAGGTGGAGCCGCTGTCGGGCGGCATGAAGCG
>DATBLJ010000039.1:0-8211 GCA_036555375.1 Candidatus Limnocylindria bacterium | reverse complement strand
GACGGGAGCGCCGGCCGCGATGCGCTCCTCGGCGGCGAGGTGCGCGAGGTACTTCGTCTCGTCGTAGTAGGAGAGGTATGCCGGTGGCTGCGGTCGCCGGTACGTCTCGTCCACGACCTGGCCGTGCGTGTCGCCGAAGGTGTTGACCGTGGATACGTAGACGGTCCGCTGGACCCCGGCCGCAATCGCCGCGTCGAGGAGGTTCCGGGTGGCGACGACGTTGGTCGCGAACATCTGGGCGTGCTCGGACTCGGGGATCCCGACCCGGTAGCTGCCGGCGAGGTGGAAGACGGCGTCCGCGCCGCGCAGCGCATCGGCCAGGGCCCCGTGTGCCATCGTCGCCAGGTCACCCGCGACCACGGTGCAGCCGGCCTCGCGGAGCGAGGTTGCCTTCGCCTCGTCGCGAACGATGGCGACGGCCTCGTCGCCGCGCTCTCGCAGCTGGTGGACGAGCGCCTGCCCGATGAACCCGGCGCCGCCGGTGACGACCGCTTTCACCCGTTCATGATGCCGCGTCGGCGCCCGTTGCGAACGCAGGACCATCGGCCAATGGCAGGAATCCGGGCAACCGCTATCCTGCCGCCGTGACCACCAACATGACGAACTCCCTGAGCAGCCGCGCCCTGCCCTTCGCGGTGCTGATCTTCGCGGGCATCTTCTTCTGGGCGTGGGTCGCCCTGGCCGGCACCGGTGGCGGCCTGACCGATCCCGCCGAGATCCTGACCCAGGGCGCGCAGGCGACCTCCGGGGCCGACAGCTTCCACGTGTCGCTGACGGTCGAGGGCAGCGTGACCGACCGCACGAGCGGTGACCCGGTCGCGCTCGACGGCGTGAGCGTCGACGGTGACGTCGACGTCGCGAACAAGGCGGCCCACGTCTCGTTCTCGCTGCCGATGCTGTTCGGGATGGAAGGCGAGGTCATCGCGGTCGGCGACGACCTGTACCTGCTGACCCCGATGGCGGGCGACAAGTGGCTCCACCTGCCGCGCACGTCCGAGGACACCGACGAGCCGGCCGAGGAGCCGACCAACGAGGACATCGCGGCGAAGATCGACGAGCTGCTCGCCACCGAGGGCGTCTCGATCACGATGCTCGCCGACCAGGCGTGCGGTGACGACACCTGCTACCACCTCCAGCTCTCGATCTCCGAGGAAGCCATGGCCGCCCACGGCGACATGGGGGAGATCGACGAGGTCGGGGGCACCGAGATCGGCGGGATGCTGCCCGATCCGGAGTTCAGCGGTCCGGCGGTCGTCGACCTGCTGTTCCAGCAGAACGGGCTGTGGCTGCGCGAGGTCTCGATGAGCTCGGAGGGCGACACCGGCGAGGCGTCGATGCGCCTCGAGCTGAGCGAGTACAACACCGCCTTCGGCATCAGCGCGCCACCGGCCGACGAGGTGATCGAGGGCGAGGACTTCCCCTTCTTCCAGTAACACCGGGGGCGGCTCACAATCACCGGATGACGGTGAACTAGGCGTTTCACCGCGCTCGGGCATCTATGGGTCGTGAACAGCGCGCCGTCCACGGCGTTCGACGAGGTCGTGCAGATCGAGGCAGGGCGGACTGACGCCGACCTGCTGACCGATCTCCAGCGCGACCACGGGCAGGCACTCTTCGACTTCGCCCGCCACCAGGGCCTGACCGATGAGCAGGCGGCCGATGCCGTGCAGGAGTCGCTTCTTCGCCTCTGGCGCGAGCTCCGTCGGGGCACCGCGATCGAGCGCCCGACGGCGTGGACCTTCCGCACCGTCTACCACCTCGCGATGGCGCACCACCGGTGGCGACGGCAGGTGGCGCGACTCCTGCCGCGGATGGCGCCGGCGCGGAGCGACTACGCCGGTCCCGAGGCCTCCGATCGGCTGAGCGTCTGGACCGCGGTGGATCGCCTGCCGACACGCCAGCGCCAGGTCCTATACCTCCACTACGCCGCCGACCTGCCGTTCGACCAGGTCGCCGAGATCCTCGGCATCTCCGGCAGTGCGGCTCGGACTCACGCCAGCCGAGGGATGGCCGCGCTCCGCGCCGACCTCACCCAGGAGGTGATCTCGTGATGGATGAGACCCGCATCGATCGCGCCCTGCGCGAGGGGCCGCCGTACCGGTCCGCATTCCTCCAGCGCCCGCTGCCATTGGGTGAGGAGCGGGCCTCCGGTGGGTCGCACCTCCTCGCCATCGTTGCCCTCACGGTCGTGATCGTGGTCGTCATCAGTGGCGCTGCGCTGGTCGGGTCGCACGTCGTGCGGCCGCCGTTCCTGCCCGGACCTTCGGGCAACCCGAATCCGCCCGCGAGCGGCGCGCCGGGCGCGGCATGGGTTTGGAGCGCGACCGGCAGCATGCTGGACGGTCGCGGTCTGAACACGACGACGGTCCTTCCGGACGGCATGGTCCTGGTTGCCGGCGGCCGCGCGACCGACGTCCGCGATCTGGCGTCCGCCGAGCTGTTCGATCCCGACACGGGGTCGTGGACCGCGACCGGGACCATGACCGACATCCGTGTCGGGCATACCGCCACGCTCCTGCCGGACGGGAGCGTGCTGGTCGCCGGGGGGCTCGGGTGTGATTCGGACGATCCGCCCTCGTGCGTGAGCAAGGCTACGGCCGAGCTGTACCACCCGCAAACCGGAACCTGGACCGCGACCGGGAACATGCTGGAGGCCCGTTCGGGTCATACGGCGACCCTGTTGCTGGATGGCACGGTGCTGGTTGCGGGTGGAGATGTCGCCACGAATGAACACCCCTTCGAGGCGCTCGCCACGGCCGAGCTGTACGACCCGCGAACGGGGAGGTGGACGCCCACGGGCAGCCTGCTCGAGGTGCGCAACGGGCACTCGGCCACGCTGCTTCCCAATGGGACGGTCCTGGTCGCAGGCTGCTGCAACGGCCGGGTCGGAGGACCGCGACGCGGGTCCGTGGAGGTCTACGACCCGCGAACCGCGACATGGGCGGCGACCGGCGATCTGACGATCGGTGCAGCCGGGACCCTGACGCTGCTGGGCGACGGTACGGTCTTGATGGCTGGCGGTGAGGGGACCGGTCGTGCGGAGCTGTACGACCCGGGGACGGGTACCTGGACCGTGACAGGGGACATGGGCGGAGGTCGCTACAGCCACACCGCCACGCTCCTGGCCGATGGCACGGTGCTGGTGGCCGGCGGTGCCTATGGCGCGGGCGACTCCTTCTACCGAGACTCGGTCCAGCGCTATGACCCGACCACCGGTTCGTGGACGGCGGCCGCGGCGCTGCTGGACCCGAGGAAGTTCCACACGGCCGTGCTGCTGCACGATGGCAGGGTGCTCGTGACCGGCGGGTCGAAGGACGTCGGGAGCGACGGCTGGTTCTGGACCGCCTCCGCCGAAATCTTCGGCCCGAGCGGCGAGGACTGACACGCGAGCGGAGTGGGGAAGTGGTGGAGATGAGGGGACTCGAACCCCTGACCCCCGCGATGCGAACGCGGTGCTCTCCCAGCTGAGCTACATCCCCACGAGGCGCCCGGCAGGATAGCACGGACCCTCCAGCACCCCGACTGGCGTCCTAGAATGGGTATCCCTTGACGGGTACCGCCGCGGACGCCCCTGCCATCCGGACCGAGGGCCTGACGAAGTCCTACGGCCGGAAGCGCGGCATCGTCGACGTCAACCTCGAGGTCCGGCGGGGCGAGATCTTCGGCTACCTCGGGCCCAACGGTGCGGGAAAGTCGACGACGATTCGGCTCCTCCTCGACTTCATTCGTCCGAGCAGCGGCACGGCCGCAGTCCTCGGCCAGCCTGCCCACGGGTCGGCCGTGGCCCTGCGACGCGAAATCGGCTACCTGCCCGGCGAAATGGCGCTCTACCCGCGGTTGACGGGTCGGGAGTTGCTCCGCTACTTCGGCGCGCTCCGCGGGGTGAAGGACCTGTCCCACGCCGACGAGCTCGCCGAACGCCTCGACACGGAGCTCGGGCGGCCGATCAAGACCCTGTCTCATGGCAACAAGCAGAAGATCGGCCTCGTCCAGGCCCTCATGCATCGGCCGAGCCTGGCGATCCTTGACGAGCCGACGACCGGCCTGGACCCCCTCGTCCAGCAGGAGTTCTACCGGATCCTCGAGGAGATCCGGGCCGAGGGCCGAACCGTCTTCCTCTCGTCCCACGTCCTCGCCGAGGTGGAGCGCGTCGCCGACCGGGTAGGCATCGTCCGCGAAGGCCGGATCGCGGTCGTGTCCGAGGTCGAGACCCTGAAGCGCCAGGCGCGCCGCAAGCTCGAGCTGCACTTCGATGCGCCGGCGGACGCCACGGCGTTCCAGCGCCTGACCGGCGTGGTCGAGGCCCGAACCGACGGAAAGGTCCTTGAGCTCACCGTCGAGGGATCGGTCGACGACATCATCAAGCTCGCCTCGCGCTTCACCGTGCTGAATGTCGTCAGCCGCGAGCAGGACCTGGAAGAGGTGTTCCTCACCTACTACGCCGCGCCCACCACCCCCGTTGCCGACGCCGGCGACCCACCCCCGGGCGAGGGGAGCTAGGCAATGCTGCAGTCGATCGCCACCAAGACCATTCGCGACGGCCGGCGCTCGTTGATGTGGTGGTCCATCGGACTGGGCAGCCTGGCCGCGTTCACGGTCCTGTTCTACCCGGCGATCAAGCAGATTCCCGAGCTTGACGAGCTCCTCCAGGGTTTGCCGGATGCGCTCCTGCGGCTGATCGGGGATTCCGAGCTCCTTTCGCCGGAGGGCTACCTGAACAGCCAGCTGTACGGCGCCATCGTGCCGCTGGTCCTCATGTTCTACGGTCTCGCGGCCGGTGCCGGCGCGGTTGCCGGCGAGGAGGAGAATCGGACCCTCGACCTCCTCTTGGCCAACCCCGTCGCTCGATGGCGCATCGTCGTCGAGAAGGCGCTCGCCATGGTCGTCGGCCTGGTGGTCATCACCGCGGTCCTGTGGATCGCGGTGTACCTGCCGGCCGTGCTCGTCGACATGGACCTCGATCCGGTGAATCTCGTGGCCGTTCAGCTGAGTGCCGCCCTGTTCGGGTTCTTCATGGGCTGCTTGGGCCTCGCGATCGGGTCGGCCACCGGTTCGCGCGGCCTGGCAATCGGTCTGGGAGCCGCGATCGGCATCGCCTCGTACCTGGTGAACTCGCTGGCTCCGTTGGTTGAGCAGCTGGAGGCGCTCCAGAAGCTGTCGCCGTTCTTCTACTACTACGGGGCCGATCCGCTCCGAAATGGGCTCGACCTGGCGGACGCCGCGGTGCTGATGGTGGGCGGGCTGGTCCTGGTGCTCGTGGCGGTGGTCGGGTTCCGGCGGAGGGACGTCGGGGTCTAGCCCGCGAGCTGCTGCGCGGCGTCGCCCGCGCCCCCGCGCCCTCGCCCCCCCGCGCCGTACCAATGGGGGTGGTCTATCGGCCAAGATGGGGCCAGTCGGGCCTGGATCGACGCTCTTCTTGGCTGCCCGACCAACCACGGTGGTATCTGGCCTTCGGTGGTCTCACGGATTGGCTGTCCCGCCCCAAGTTGGCCGATACACCCGTGTGGCTGGTACGCGAACCACCCGAAGATCCGGTTGGGGATTGTCGTAGAACATCTGTTCTATTAGACTGACCGATGTGACCCTCCCCGCCGCCCAGCCGCTCCCCGAGGTGCTCGATGCGCTTCGCGAGCGCGGCCTGCGGCGGGGCGTGGCTCCGCTCCCCGGGGAGGTGGTCATCCCCGCTGTGCCCACCGGGCACGCCGCCCTGGACGCGGCGCTCGCCACCGGCGGCTGGCCCCGGGGCGCGCTGGCCGTCCTCGACGCCGCGCCCGGCCACGGCGCCACGTCCCTCGCCCACGACTCGGTGGCGGCCGCCCAGGCGGCCGGCGGGCTGGCGGCCTGGGTCGATCTGTCCGGCACGTTCGATGCCGCCCTGGCCGCCCGGCGCGGCGTCCGGCTCGAATGGCTGCTCCTCATCCGCCCGGCGGATGGCGCCGAGGCGATCGAGCTGGCCGCCTGGCTCATCCGCTCGCACCTCCTCGACGTCCTCGTCCTCGACCTCGACGGCTCGGCCGTCCCGCGCTGGGATCGGTTGGCGGCCCTCCTGCCCCGGTCGGATGCCACCGTCCTGCTCCTCGCCCCGCCCGCTCTCCGCCAGGCCGCCGGCCGGGTGGCGGGGGTCCGGGTCCAGCTCGAGCGTCGGGCGTGGCTGGCGGTCGGGCGCGACCTCGTCGGCCTGCGCACGGCGGCATCGGTGACCCGCCACCGTTGGGCGCTGGCCGGTGGCACGGCGGAGCTCGACCTGTACTTCGGAGAAGGCCGTCGCATCGATGCACTCCTCCCGGCGCTGGCGGTGCCCCAGGCACCCGCCCTCGAGCAGCCCGAGGAGCTGCCGGCGCTGACCGTCCTCAGCGCCTGACCCGGCCAGGGCGTCATGCGGGTCCTGGCTCTTGTCTGGCCCACCCTGCGAGGGCTGGAGGATGCGGCGCCCTGGGAGGCGCTGCTCGACCGGCTGGACGACCTCTCCCCGCGAGTCGAGGCGCTCGAGACGGGCGTGGCGCTGGTCGACGTGACGGGCCTCGAGCCGACGCACGGCTCGGAACGGCGAGTTGCCGCGCGGGCGGTGGCGCTGGCCGGGATGGATCCGGTGCGTGCCGGGATCGGGGACAACCGATGGCTCGCGTCGCTCGCCGCCCGGCTGGCCGTGCCCGACCGCGACGCCCGGGCCGCCTGCCGGATCCTGCCCGCCGGGGAGGGTCGCGCCACACTGGCGCCGTTGCCGATCGGCCTGCTGCCGGCGGAGCTGGCCACCAGGGATCGGTTCAGCCTGTTCGGACTGACGACGATGGGCCAGCTGGCCGGTCTGCCGCGCTCGGCGGTCTCCGCCCAGTTCGGGGCGGAGGGGGAGCGGCTCCAGGCGCTCGCTCGCGGCGAGGATCCACGCCCGCTCACCCCGCGTCCCCGGCCGGAGCGGCTGGCCACCACCGCCCGCTTCGAGCCGCCGGCGGCGGGCACGACCGAGATCACACTTGCCCTCCGCCGCGCGGCCACCGCCCTGACCGATCGGCTCGAAGGTCGGTACCTCGCCCCGGGGCGGGCGATCCTGACCCTCCTCCGGGACGCGGCCCCGCCGCTCAGCGTGGTGCTGTCGCTTCCCGAGTCCTCGACCGACCCGGACTGGATCGCCCGCCTCCTGCTCGCCCGGCTCGAGGCATCGGTCCGCTCGCCGGACACGGGCACCGACGAGGACGAGCCCGCGATCACCGCGCTGACCCTCGTCCTCGATCGCCTCGCTCCGCCGGCCGCGCGCCAGCTGCCCGCCTTCGAGCCGCAGACCGGGCGCTGGGAGGAGCTCCGCTGGTCGATGGAGCGGGTCGCTGCGCGCTTTGGTCCCGGCCGCCTGTGGCGGGCCACCGTCGACCGACCGGCGGCCGCCCGGCCCGAGCTCCAGGCCCGCCTGGTCGAGATCGGCCACGAGCCCGGCTGAGTGCCCACGCCATGACCCGCCTCCACGCCACCCAGCCGCTGGTCCAGGTCGAGACCGACCCCGACGGCACCCCGGTCCGCCTCCGCCTGGACGGCCAGGCGCATGACGAGATCGGCATCTGCAACCGCTGGCGCCTCGTCGACGACTGGTGGCGCGAGCCGATCGCCCGCACCTACTTCAAGCTCGTCACCCGAGACGGGCTGCTGTGCACGGTCTTCCTCGACGAGCACCGTGGGACCTGGCACCTCGAGCGGGTCTTCGACTGAAGCCGCCCACTAGCATGGGCGCCGATGTTTGTCATCGATCGGTTGTGGCCCGACCCTGCCACCGGGCTGGACCTGGATGCGGCGTTTGCGGACCTGGCCATGCCCGAGCCGCCGGCGGATCGGCCGTGGATCGGCCTGAACATGGTCACCAGCCTCGACGGGCGGGCCCAGCGCGGCGGCACCGCCGACGACATCGGTGATCGGGCCGATCGGCGCCTCATGCGCCTGCTGCGGGTGCCGTTCGACGCGGTGGCGATCGGGATCGGCACCCTGCGCGCGGTCGACGGCTGGACCGATCTGCCGGCCGACCTGGCCGAGATCCGGGTCCGCGCCGGCCAACCGGCCCAGCCGCTCGGGGTCCTGATCGCCGGAAATGGACCGATCGACACTGGTCGGCGTTGGTTCGGCACCGACCAGCCGCGCCTGGTGGTCGTCGGGGCCGACGGTCCCCGCGAGGTCCCGAGGGCCGAGGTGCTGGTCGCGCCGACGCCCCATCCCGAGCCGGCCTGGGTGGCC
>DATBLJ010000035.1:0-3732 GCA_036555375.1 Candidatus Limnocylindria bacterium | reverse complement strand
TCGAGCAGCTCCTCGTCGTCGACCATGTCGACCTTGTTGAGGAAGACCACGATGTAGGGCACCTCCACCTGGCGGGCCAGCAGGATGTGCTCGCGGGTCTGGGGCATCGGCCCGTCGGTGGCGGCCACGACCAGGATGGCGCCGTCCATCTGCGCGGCGCCGGTGATCATGTTCTTGATGTAGTCGGCGTGGCCCGGGCAGTCGACGTGGGCGTAGTGGCGGGCGTCGGTCTCGTACTCGACGTGGGCGATGGCGATGGTGATGCCCCGCTCGCGCTCCTCGGGCGCGTTGTCGATCGTGTCGAACGCGCGGTACTCGGCCTCGCCCTTCAGCGCCAGGTACTTGGTGATGGCCGCCGTCAGGCTGGTCTTGCCGTGGTCGATGTGGCCGATGGTGCCGATATTGACGTGCGGCTTGGTGCGTTCGAACTTCTTCTTGGCCACAGGACCAGTCAACTCCTTAGATGTCGTGCGGTCGACGCCGCTCGGGTTGGGGATCGGGCGATGGAGCCCACAATCGGACTTGAACCGATGACCTCTTCCTTACCAAGGAAGTGCTCTGCCAGCTGAGCTATGTGGGCCCGGTACCGATCGGGTCTATCGCGATGCTAGATGGTGGGCAGGGAGGGAATCGAACCCCCACAGTCGAAAGACGGCTGATCTACAGTCAGCGGAGCTCACCACCTGCTCAACCTACCCGATGACGGCGACGGTACCGGACCGAGGGCTGCGGCCCCCGTGGTGGATCCGGCCACCGATGGACGTACGCTGGAGCCGACGACGGGACTCGAACCCGGAACCGGCGGTTTACAAAACCGCTGCTCTACCAATTGAGCTACGTCGGCGCGACGGGCAGGGCCATACCGCAGGATGACCCATTCGGCGCCGAAGGATGATAGGGCCGCTCCGCTCGATGGGTCAAGCGTGACGGGTGTGGCGGAAGTCCCGTCCGGCCGGGGTGGTTCCTGTCAGTGCCAGGATCCGCATGAACGTGCAGGGCTGCATGGCCGATCCGACAAAGTGATGTCGGAACTGATGGGTGGCCACGCTCATTCATCGCGAAACCGGTCCTGGTAGGAACATCGGGCTCTCGGCCGAGTCCACTGGAGCGCCTAGTTTGTCGCAGCCGACAGTGACGCCGTCTCGATGATGACGATCGCCAGTTCGTCATCGCCCTCCGGGGCCCGCATCGCCACGAGCCGGTCGCCAGCGTCCGACCAGGAGATCGACTGCAGGCTGAAATCGAGGACACGATCCGCTCGTCCGGTGGACGGATCGATCCGCCATACCCCCGCACCGTCAGCACCGTCGCCGCTGGCGAGGATGCTCGTGCCGTCCGGGGTCCACGTCAGTTCGCTCACATTGGCGAGGGCGACGCCGAGCGACCGAGCTACGGACTCGTTCGGATCCACGACGTAGACCTCGAAGGGCGTTTCGAGCCGCGCTGGCCCATCGAGGCCGATGGCCAGGGTCGAGGCCAGGAACGCCAGCGTCCCATGCTCGCCTGTGGCCGGGTGGAGAGCCACGCCGGTCCCGATGCAATCAGCGCCGGTCATGCGATCGGCGGTGTTGAACTCACCACCCGGACCAGACACCGCGATCGAGACCGGCTCGATGTCGGTCGCTCCGAGGCGCCCGAGGGTCTCGCACGTCCGCGAGCCATAGGAGGTCAGGATCGTGTCGCCATGGATATCCAAGCCCCGAGCCGACAGGCTGGTCCGGACAGACGAGAGGACGGTCGCCTCGCCCTCCAGGTCGGCGGCGGTTAGGATCTCGATACGGCGGTGGAGCCCTGGAATGGGCAGGAGGCAATTGAAGGTCCATGCCAGTCGACCGTCCGCGTTGGCTGGACCCGCCTCGTCCAGACGCTGACAGTCGTCCCGATCGGGTTCCCGCTTACCTAGGATCGAACCGTCCGCTGGATCGATCCGATGCAGCCGGTATTCGCCAGGCAACAAGTCCGTTCGACTCAAGGAGGCGACGAGCTCGCTGCCATTCCACGCGATTCCGTCGACGTCGTAGTCCTTATCGATAGGCAGGATCGTCACCGAGACGGGAGCCGGAGCGGTGGACGCATTCGAACCACATGCGAGCAAGATCCCGAGCGTCGCCGTCAGCAGGACGGCTCCTGCCGCCCTCACTGGTGGCTGTCGCTGGAACCCGCATCATCCTTGGCGGGCTTCCTAGACCTCGTGGCTTTTGGCTTTGCGACCTTCGGCGTCGCGTCGGCCGGCAGCAGGTCGTCCTCGGTCGATACCTGCGCCGCCGGCTTGGCAGGGGCTGCCGGCTTCCGGCGCGTTCGGGGCTTGGCCGCAGGCGCCGGCTCGTCCGCAGCCGTCGGCTCAGGCTCGCCTCCAGCGTCGCGCTGGGCGAGGGCCTCGAACAGGAGGATCGAGCCGGCCACGGCCGCGTTGAGCGAACCGACGGCTCCCTTCATCGGGATGCGCATCAGCGCGTCGGTCCGTCGCCGGACACCGGGCCCGAGGCCTTGTCCTTCGCTGCCGACGACGAGGGCGAGTGGCCCTCGCAGATCCGTCTCCCGAGCGGTCAGCGGTGCCTCGCCGTCGGCGCCGACGATGCGGATCCCGCGCGCGCGCAGGTCCGTCAGCGTCCCGGGCAGGTCATCCGCCGGATGGAGGAGCAGATGCTCGACGGCCCCGGCTGACGCCTTGACCGCCGATGGACTCAGGGGCGCCTGGCGGTGCGTGGGGAAGATGACCCCGTGGACCCCGGCAGCCTCGGCGCTGCGCAACAGCGAACCGACGTTGTGGGGATCCTCGAGCGAGTCCAGGACCAGGACGAACGGCGGCTCGCCGCGCTCCTCGGCGCGCGCGAGGATGTCGTCCAGGCCGGCGAAGCGGCGCGGTTCGACAACGAGGGCGATGCCCTGGTGGCCGTCGAACCCGGCGAGCGCCGTCAGCGAGCCACCCTCGACCTCCACGATCGGGATGCGCAGGTTGGTCGCATGGAGGACCAGCTTCTCGAGCGCCGCCCGGCGCTGCGGCACGACCAGCAGTCGCACCGCGGGCCGGCGCGCGACGAACGCCTCCTCGACCGGGCGACGACCGGCGACCAGCTCCTCGTCGGGCCCCAGGGCATCGGGTGGTGGCAAGGCGGGCGGACCGAACCGTGCAGCCGGCCGGAACGGGCCGGGGCGCTGGTACGGCCCGCGGTCGCCCGGCCGGTCGCGGAACCGTGGGGGTCGATCCGGCGCACCGCGATCCGGGTAGCGGTCAACCGGGTACTGCCGCCGCTCGACGCCACGATCCCGATCCGCCGGCGGTCGACGATCCGCGGCGCGATCCTCGTTCCACCCCCTTCGCTGCGGGGGACGCCAGTCCGAAGGACCGGGTCGGCCGCGGTCCGGCGCATCGAACCGACGTGGCCGGCGCTCGAACGGGCGGGCGTCGCGGTCGCCTGGCGGCGGTCCGGATCCGCCGGGAGGCCGGTCCTCCCAGCGGCGAGGCCCGGTGGGACGATCCGATCGGTCGCCACGAGGGCCCGGGCCACGGTCATCCCGCGGCCGGTATCCGCCCGGCGGACCACCGGTCCCCTTGCCCTGGCGAGGACCGGGTCGGCGATCGCCTGGGCCGTCCCACCCGCGTCCGTCGCGCCCCGGCCCATCGCGCCCCGGTCCGTCGCGCCCCGGCCCATCGCGCCGCGGTCCGTCGCGCCGCGGTCCGTCGCGCCGCGGTCCGCCAGGGCGCGGTCCGCCGCGTCCCTTGCCCGGCGG
>DATBLJ010000097.1:0-3783 GCA_036555375.1 Candidatus Limnocylindria bacterium | reverse complement strand
CGTCCAGTCGATCGGGGAGCCGGTTCCCGAGTCGGCGGTCGTCGAATCGGTCGAGGCCGGCCTCGCGTTCGTCGCCGAGCTCGACGCCCCGGTCGTCGTCCGCCCGGCCTTCACCCTCGGTGGTGGCGGCGGCGGGTTCGCGTTCGACCTGGCCGGGGCGGCGGCCGTCATCCAGCGCGGGCTCGAGGCGAGCCCGATCGGCCAGGTCCTCGTCGAGCGCAGCCTGCTCGGCTGGCAGGAGATCGAGTTCGAGGTCATCCGCGACGCGGCCGACACCGCCATCGCGATCTGCGGGATGGAGAACCTGGACCCGATGGGCGTCCATACCGGGGACTCGATCGTCGTGGCACCGATCCAGACCCTGCCCGACGTCGTCGTCCAGCGGCTCCGCCGCTGTGCCCTGAAGATCGCGCGAGCCTTGAAGCTGGAAGGTGGCTGCAACGTCCAGCTCGCCGTCTCGCCGGACGGGAGCGACTACCGGGTCATCGAGGTCAACCCGCGCGTCTCGCGCTCGTCGGCGCTGGCCTCGAAGGCCACCGGCTACCCGATCGCCCGAGTCGCCGCGCTGGTCGCGCTCGGCAAACGGCTCGACGAGATGCGCAACCCGGCCACCGGGGGCGGTTCGGCTGCGTTCGAGCCGGCCGTCGACTACGTCGTCGTCAAGCTGCCGCGCTGGCCGTTCGACAAGTTCCCGCTCGCCGAGCGTGGGCTCGGGGTCCAGATGAAGGCCACCGGGGAGGCGATGGCCATCGACCGCGAGTTCGGCCCCGCCCTGCTCAAGGCCATCCGCTCGCTCGAGCCGCGCGGCCGCGGCTGGCTGTGGGAGGACCCGGCCTGGCACCTCGGGGAGCGGGCGCCGGCCGACCCGGGCCTGTTCCTGGCGCCGTCCGACACGCGGCTGTGGCGAATGATCGGGCTGCTCCGCCACGGCTGGACCGATGCGGCCGGGATCAGCGCGCTGACCGGGATCGACCCGTGGTTCACCGAACGGATCGCCGAGCTCGTCGCGGCCGAGCGAGAGCTGGTTGGCGCCCCACTCGACGCGGCCAAGCGGGCGGGATTCGGGGACGCCGAGATCGCGGCCCTGTCCGGCGTCCCGGCGGCCGCCATCCGCCGAGCGCGGGTCCGGGCCGGCCTGGCGCCGGCCTATCGCCGGGTGGACACCTGCGCCGGCGAGTTCCCGGCCAAGACGCCGTACTTCTACTCGTCGTATGCCACGCCCGAGGTGCCGCCACCGGCCGAGCGGCGGGCGGTGATCGTCGTCGGGTCGGGACCGATCCGAATCGGGCAGGGGATCGAGTTCGACTATTGCTCGGTCCGTGCCGCCTGGGCGATCCGCGACCTCGGCTACGACGCGGTCGTCATCAACAACAACCCGGAGACGGTGAGCACCGACTACGACGCCTGCTCGCGCCTCTACTTCGAGCCGCTCGACACCGAGAGCGTCCTCGACGTCCTCGACCATGAACGGGCGCTGACCGGGGAGCCACCGCTCGTCCTGCTGACCTTTGGCGGCCAGACGGCGATCGACCTCGCCCGCGACCTCGCCTACGCCGACGTCCCGGTGGCCGGGCTGACCGCCGACGCGATCGAGGCGTGTGAGGATCGCGAGCGGTTCGCGGCGCTCCTCGACGAGCTCGGCATCGCGGGGCCAGTTGGCCGGCTGGCGGCCAACCAGGCCGAGCTCGAGGCCGCCGTGGCCGAGCTGGGGCTGCCGGTCATCGTCCGGCCCTCGTGGGTGATCGGTGGCCGGGGGATCGCGGTCATCCGCGACCGGGTCGATCTCGGGGTCCTGCTCGCCGACGAGGTCGGCTGGCCGCTCCGGGTGGACGGGATGGTCTCCGGCATCGAGCTGGACATCGACGTGATCGCGGACGGCGAGGCCTGGAGCGTTCCGGGGATCCTCGAGCAGCGCGATCCGCCGGGGGTCCACTCCGGCGACTCGCTGGCGGTGCTGCCGCCCCGGGTCATCTCCCGCGCCGCGCAGGAGGCCGCCGCCGAGGCGGCCGGACGGATTGCGCTGGCGCTCGGGGTGCGTGGGATCCTGAACGTCCAGGCCATCGTCAGCGGGGACACCGGCGGCGAGCGGGTGGTGGTCATCGAGGCGAACCCGCGCGCCTCCCGAACCGTCCCGATCGTCGCCAAGGCGACCGGGCGCGACGTCGTCGCCGCCGCGGTGCGCTGCGCGCTGGGTGGCAGCCTGGCCGATGCCGGACTGGCGCCAGGGCTGGCGGCCGATGGACCGCTGGTCGCGGTCAAGGCGCCGATCGACTCCCTGTGGCGGTTGCCCGGGGTCGGGACCGAGCTCGGGCCCGAGATGCGCTCAACCGGGGAGGTGCTGGGCCTCGGGACGGACTACCCGGGCGCGCTTCGCGCGGCCGAAGAGGCGGTGGCGGCCCACCGCCCGTAAGAGGCGAGACGCCTAGCGGCGCTTGCCCTTGGTGGGGACCGGGGTGGCCATCCGGCGGCGGAGATAGCCGCCGTAGAAGCCGGCGAAGGCGCCGACCAGGCCGTACAGGAGGACCAGGGCGAGGAGGCTGCCGGTCACGGCCAGCGCGGCGGCGAAATCCTCGCCCGACTGGACGGTGACCAGTCCGGCGATCAGGGCGTGGAGGATGACGCCGAACACGCCGGCGGCCAGCCCGAACAGCCACGGCCGCCACCACCCGAACCAGCCGGCGCCAATGAGGAGCGCGTACTGGCCCAGCGTGATCCCGAAGGCGACGAGGTTCTGGCGGGCGGTGACCAGCAGGGCGAGCTGGAGGATCGACCATCCGGCCCCGGCCACGCCCCAGGCCAGCGGATGGTGAGCCAGGAGCCAGGCCGCGGAGACGGTGGCGCGGAACCGACCGGTATAGGTGAAACCCCGGAGCGGGTCGCCCTTGCCGGGAAGCGGCGGGGCCGGCGGGAAGAGCCGGCCGAAAAGGTTCGGTGGCCGGCTCGCGGTCGCGGTCTCACTGGTGCCGGTGGCGGCCGCGACCTCGGCGACCTCCTCGCCGCGGGCCAGCTGCCGCGAGCGGCGGCGGGCGGCCTTCCGATCGGCTGCCGAGTGGGACTTCGTGGCGGGCATGGGCGCGGATTGTACGCGGGTGGTACGGGGACGGTAAGGGGCGCGTCGGATGATTGGCGTCGGCGTCACCCGGGCGGCGTGCAGCGCTCATTTCCATTCGAGGTCGCCCCATGCACCCGGCCCGGCCGCGCCACTCCCGCGTCGCCCTCAGCGTCATCGGCCTGCTTGCCATGCTCGCCAGCGAGCTGCTGACGGCCGATGTTCGAGCCGCGCCCGTTGCCGGAGATGCGTTCGCGGTCGCGACGACGAGTCACCTCGTCGTGTCCGAGGTCATGACCGGCGGGGCTTCGGCGTCCGACGAGTTCATCGAGCTCTACAACCCGTCGCCGGGAACCCGCTCCCTCGAGGGGCTCGAGCTCGTCTACGTGACCGCCAGCGGAACGACGGTCACCCGCAAGGCAGCCTGGGGTGCCGGCTCGACCGTCGAGCCGGGCCGCCACGTGCTGGTCGCCAACGAGGCGGGGATCTTCGCGTCGGTGGCGGACGTGACCTACGCGAACGGGCTGGCCGCGACCGGCGGATCGATCGCGCTCCGAGCGGTGGGTGGGTCGACCGCGATCGACTCGGTCGGGTGGGGCACGGCGGCGAATGCCTGGCTCGAGACCGCGCCGGCGCCAGCGTCGGCCGCCGGCTCGAGCCTGGAGCGGCTCCCCGGAGGAGCCCTCGGTTCGGGCCAGGACACCGACCACAACCTGGTCGACTTCGTCGTCCGC
>DATBLJ010000027.1:0-6151 GCA_036555375.1 Candidatus Limnocylindria bacterium | reverse complement strand
TGGCGGGGCCCGTAGGCACGGCCCGCCATGCCGTAGTTCCCGGCCCCGAACGAGCCGCCGATGATGACCGTGAACTTCGGCACGGCCGTGGTCGACACCGCGGTCACCAGCTTGGCGCCGTCCTTGGCCAGCCCGCCGGCCTCGTACTCGCGACCGACCATGAAGCCGGTGATGTTCTGGAGGAAGACGAGCGGGATGCGTCGCTGCGAGGCGAGCTCGACGAAATGGGCGCCCTTGAGCGCCGACTCACGGAACAGGATCCCGTTGTTGGCCAGGATCCCGACCGGGTAGCCCTCGAGCCGGGCGAACCCGCAGACGAGCGTCTCCCCGTAGCGCTCCTTGAACTCGTGGAACGCGCTGCCGTCGACGAGCCGGGTAATGACCTCGTGGACGTCGTAGGCCTGGCGGGGATCGGCCGGAATGACCCCGTAGAGCTCATCCGGATTGACCGATGGCGCCTGCGGCGCCTCCACCGTCCACGGCGGGTCGGGCTTGCGCCAGGCGAGGTTGGCCACGATCGAGCGGGCGATGGCGAGGGCGTGCTCGTCGCTGACCGCGAAGTGGTCGGCCACGCCGCTGGTCACGGTGTGGACCTCGGCCCCACCGAGCTCCTCGGCGCTCACCACCTCGCCGGTGGCCGCCTGCACCAGCGGCGGGCCGCCGATGAAGATCGCGCCGGTGCCCTTCACGATGACCGTCTCGTCGCTCATGGCCGGGACGTAGGCCCCGCCGGCCGTCGAGTGGCCCATCACGACCGCGATCTGGGGGATCCCGCGCGATGACAGCTGGGCCTGGTTGAAGAAGATCCGGCCGAAGTCGTCCTTGTCGGGGAACACCTCGTCCTGGAGGGGGAGGAACGCCCCACCGCTGTCCACCAGGTACAGGCACGGCAGCCGGTTCTCGAGCGCGATCTCCTGGGCGCGCAGGTGCTTCTTGACCGTCATCGGGAAGTAGGTGCCGCCCTTGACCGTCGCGTCGTTGGCGACGATCAGGCATTCGACGCCATCGACCCGGCCGATACCCGTCACGATCCCGGCACCCGGAGCGTCGTCGTCGTACAGGCCGGTGGCGGCCAGGGTCGACAGCTCGAGGAAGGCGGTCCCCGGGTCGATCAGCCGATCCACCCGCTCGCGGACGGGGAGCTTGCCGCGTTCGCGGTGGCGGGCGATGGCCGCCTCATCGCCGCCCGCCCCGTTGGCGGACAGCGTGCCGGTCCGCTCGCGCAGCTCGCCGACCAGGGCCCGCATGGCGGCGTCGTTTGCGACGAACGCGTCAGAGGTGGGATCGACCGCGGACTTCGGGACGGCCATGTCGGCCGATTATCGCGGGCGGCCGCGCCGCCCGGATCGGTCAGGCGAGGCTGACGAGCGGCACCAGGTTGGACATGTGGCGCGTGTTGACGATCACGACCGACACGACGTGCTCGAAGGCCGGCTCCCCGTGATGGAGCAGGTGGGCCTCGGTCAGCGGGAGGAAGCCCTTCATCTGGAACGGCTCGGGGAACGGCGCGCCCGGCGTCATGTGCATGTTGCCGGTCACCGTGAACGGGCCGGCATCGGCCGCCACTCGCTGGATCCGGCGGTGGAGCCGGAGCTGGCGGTTGGTGCGCCACTCGGGGGGCATGACCACGACGACGTCGTCGACGGCGACGGTCCGCCACTCCCCGGACTTGTCGAGCATGGGGCGCACCGCCATCTCCCCGTTGCCGCCGCTCGGCTGCCACAGGCGGAGCTCCTCGTGCGCGAGCAGCAGGTCGGTCACCCGCTGCCCGTTCGAGGCGATCCAGCCCACCACCCGGGTATCGGGCGTGTAGAGCTCGATGGGCGCCAGGTCCGTGCCGTTGGCAAGAGCCGCGGTCCCGGAGGTTGCCGACCCACCACTCCCACGGCGCCAGTTCCAGAAGGTCACGGGCCGACAGTACCGGCCGTTCGTGGCGCCGAACAGCGCCCGAGAGTACTGCCCGAGTAGGCCCCCAACGGGCGGTGCGCCGCCGCACCACGACTTCCGCTATACAGGACCCATGGATACCGATCCGCCCCCGGAGACGACGATCGATCAGTTCGAGCAGATCGACATCCGCGTCGGGCGGATCGTGGCCGCCGACCCGTTTCCCGAGGCCCGCAACCCGTCCTACCGGCTCCGGATCGACTTTGGCCCGGAGCTCGGGGAGCGGCTGTCCTCCGCCCAGCTGACGGTCACCTACCCGGACCCGGCGGTCCTCGTCGGCCGGCAGGTCGTCGCGGTCGTGAACTTCCCGGCCCGTCGGATCGCCGGATTCGAGAGCCAGGTCCTTGTCCTTGGCGCGATGGGTGATGACGGGAACGTGTTCCTCCTCGAACCCGACCCGGGCGCGACCGAAGGGCTGCGCATCGGCTGACCGGTTCGGATCGGCCATACTCGGCCAGCCGTGACCGTCTCCAAGCAGCCGCTCCTGGGTGCCATCCCGGAGGGGATGCCCGACCCGAACGTCGCGCCGCCCCAGGTGGCGCGGGCGGGGGACCCGTTCGCCTCGCTGCGGATCGTGGTCGGCCTGTCCCGCGTCTCGCGCAACGTGACCCACCAGCTCCGCGACGTGGTGACCGCCCTGAACGCCGCCTACCTCGACTGGTCCTTCGACGAGTCGGTGGTGCTGGCCGAGCTCGTCCAGCTCCAGTCGAACTGGAGCATCTCCTTCCACGGCGAGGATCGGATCGTCATCGGCGAGAGCGAGCGGGGACGAACCGTTCTCATCGTCGACTCGACGAAGATGTCCCCGTTCCTGGTCACCCAGGCCCAGGCCCAGGCCCAGGCCTGTGACGACGCGCTGCGGGCCTTCGCCCGCGACGAGGACAACTACTGATCGGATGGCTCGGACCGAGCTGACCGTCGACGAGATCATCGCGATCCTGCCCGACATCCCGGGGCGGATCGCCGAGATGACCGCATCCCGGAACCGAACGGTGCGTTTCTACGGTGACGGGATGGCCGCCCACGAGCGCGAGCACCTGGACCAGATCGCCGACACGGTGGCCGCGGTCAGGGGGTCCTGAGCACCTCCGACAGCTTCGCGGCGAATGCGTCGGGATCCCCGGTCTGGCCGTACTCGCCGCCCAGGAACCCGCCGTGGTCGCTCGGGAACGCCACCGGGTCCGACCCGAGCTGGGCCGCCACCGCCTCCGCGCCGCGATGCGCCATCTCGCCCTCGGACCCCACTCCCGCGGCCAGCACGATCCGGGTCGAGGCCGCCCGCAGGGCGTCGAAGTCCGGCTCGTAGTGGGTGCAGGTGATGATGTTCTGGCCGAGCATCACGTCGGTCCGGTCGCCGGTGTCCTCGGTCGGCATCCCGAACATGGCCGGATCGGGGCCCGGCTGCTGGCCGATGTCGTCGGGGAACGGCCCGCGGTGGCCGACGATGGCGATGAAGTGCGCCATCCCGGCGCCCCATCCGCGCTGCTGGTACGAGTCGCTGATCGCCCGTACCGCGGCCTTCGCGTTGGCCGCGTCGGGCAGGATCGCGGCCAGTGGAGGCTCGTGCGCCACCAGCGTCCGCACGTCCTCCGGATGCGCCGCCACCAGGGCGAGCGCGTTGACCGCGCCGCCGCTGCTGGCGAACAGGTCGACCGGCCCACCGACCGCCTGGATGACCCGGTGCAGGTCGTCGGCGTGCTGGTCGGGGGTCGACTGGGTGGTCGGGTCGTCCTTCGTGCTCCGCTCCGACCCGCGCGGGTCGTAGGTCACGATCGTCCGGTCGGGGAATTGCCCGGCCAGCGTCCCGAAGCCGGCCGCGGCCATTGGTGAGCCGATCAGGAACAGCGGGATGTCATCCCCGGTCCCGGGCCGGACGTCGTAGGTCAGGATCGCGCCGGGCGCGTCCAGCGTCCGGGTCGTGGAGTCGGTGATCATCATCTCGGGTCCTCCTACGCGACCGGCTGCTCGGCGAGGATGGCGTCGATCTGGCCCACGGCCTCGGTCAGCCCCTCCTCCATGCCCATCGCCAGCACCTGCTCCAGCGCTTCGGTGCTCGCGAAGAAGCTCTCCAGCGTCATGCGACTGCGCCCGTCGCCGAGTGGCTCGATGGTGAGCCGGGCGTTCGAGACCGGAAAGTCGGGATTGGGCGTGCCGTCGTCGTTCGCGAAGCCGTCGTTGAAGACGAGCGAGCGCGGGGCATCGGCCTCGAGGATGTCCCAGTAGCCGTGGGGCTGGTCGCCCTCGGGACCGGTCATGTGGTACTCGACCCGGCTGCCAGGGGCGAGGTCGTGGCGGGTGAAGGTCGCCGGGTAGGTCGGCGGGCCCCACCAGCGCTCGAGCTGGCGCGGATCGGCCCACAGCTGCCAGACCCGCTCCGGGGAGGCGTCGAACTCGGCGGTGATGGTCATGGTCTTGGCGTCGAGGTCCTTGCGGACGGCGGTCACGGTCATGTGTCTGACTCCTTGTTGCCTGAGACGAGATCGGTCATGCGGTCGATCCGACCGCGCCACAGCTCTTCGTATCGATCCAGCAGGCGGCGCGCCACCAGGAGCCCCGCCAGGTTGGTCTGGACGACCTTGCGTCGCCCGATGCGGCGCTTGGTGACGAGTCCGGCCCGCTCGAGGATGGCGACGTGCTTCTGGACGGCCGCAAAGCTCATCGGGTAGTGCCCGGCGAGCTCGGCGACGCCCTCCTCCGCGTCGATCGCACGCCGAACGATGTCCCGGCGGGTGGCATCCGCCAGGGCGTTGAAGACGCGATCGGTGTCGAGGATGGCCTGCATTCATACAACCATACGGTTGTATGAGAACCCCGTCAAGCGGGCTGCTGACCTCCTCCCTGGAGTTCTGGGAAGCTAGTAGCGGTCCGCCTGGGCGGCCTGGCCGACGGCGGCCTCGGGCGCCTCCATCGCGACCGCGACCTTGTCAGTCCGGCGCGGCTTGGGGCGGAACGGCGAGGTCTCGGGGACGACCGGCCCATCGGTCTCGGCAAGCTCGCCACCCCGGTAGGCCTCCCAGACGGCCATCACCGTGTCGCGGTGGGGGCGGATCCGGCAGTGCTCGTCGCGGTTGCCCATCTCGTCGCAGTAGCCGAGCGGGATGCACTTCGGGGCCAGGAACGAGCCGAAGAACGGCGAGACCCGGAAGATCTCGTGGCGGATCTGCTTGAACAGCTGGCGGATCTCCCACTGGGCCATCGTGCAGAGGCGCAGCCCGCTCATGTGGATGAGCTGCCGGAGGTTGACGGTCATGATCAGGTTGGTCTGCATCGCGTTCGGGAAGATGAACCGCGCGTCCTCGGCCGGGACCTCGGCCTGGAGGAGCTGGCCGTACAGGTCGAGGTTCTCGTCGACCGCGCGCTGGAAGCGCCCGGCCAGGTCGTCGGGCAGGTCGCCGTTCGAGATCGACTCGGGGATCGTGTAGTTGTCGCGGGCCTTGAACGACACGTAGCGCTGCGACTGCTGGTCGAAGGCCGTACCCGCCCGATGGCGAACCAGCTGGTGGGACAGGGTCCGGGTCACGCCACTGATCGCGAAGGTGAAGTTCACGTGCTCGATCGTGGACCCGTGGCCCGACTCCATGACCTTGCGGACCAGGCCCTGCTGCTTCTCGTCGGCGACCTGGCGCGACACCGCCTTGTCCCAGATCGCGTCCGGCAGCTGCTCGGAGTAGCAGGTCCGGCACGCGGTATAGATGATCGGGAGGTAGTACTCCTCGACGATCTCGGCGGTCGGGAAGATCAGCTTGGCGGAGAGGTTCGGCGAGGTCGGCGGCATGGTCTCGGCAGCTGCAACGAGGGTCGGATCAGGAGCCCGAGTCTAGCACCGGACCGATGCCGGTTGGAGGCCTTTGTCCACAACCTGTAGTGGTGTGGATAACTTCAGGCCGATATCTTGTGGTCCGCCTCAGGCTTCGCCGGCGTCCTCGTCGGCCGTCGTCTCGGGCTCGTCTCGGCGCCGTTCGTCGAGGCGGGCAAGGCCGTGGAGCCGGTCGTAGGCGATGACGTTGCCACCGCCGGCACGAGCCGAGGCGACCGCCTCGTCCGCCCAGGCGAGGAGCGTGTCGGCGCTCAGGTCCTGGCGCGAGCGCATGGTCGTAACCCCGATCGAGACCGTGACCTCGACCTCGCCGCGCCCGGTCGAGACCGGCCGCTGGGTCGCCCGTTCGCGGATCGCGTCAGCGAAGACCGTCGCGCCCTGCTCGTC
>DATBLJ010000022.1:0-36510 GCA_036555375.1 Candidatus Limnocylindria bacterium | reverse complement strand
CAGCGCGACGGCTCGGATTCAGCCGCCGATGGCATCGCGGATCGCGGCGGCGGTCGGGGCCACCGGGACCAGGCCGTCCAGCGAGCCGCCCGGAGCGGTGTCGGGGTCCTTCAGGCCGTGGCCGGTGAGGATGCAGACGATGGTGGCCGAGCGCTCGAGGCGGCCGCTGGCCGCCAGTTGGCGGACTCCGGCCACCCCGGCCGCCGAGGCGGGCTCGCAGAAGACCCCTTCGAGGCGGGCGATGTCCGCCTGGGCGGCGAGGATCTGCTCGTCGGTCACCGCCTCGATCAGGCCGCCCGACTCGTCGCGAGCGGCGGTCGCGCCCGCCCAGGAGGCGGGGTTGCCGATCCGGATCGCGGTGGCCACCGTCTCGGGCTCGGCGACGGGCGCGTCGTGGACGATGGGCGCCGCGCCCGCGGCCTGGAAGCCGAGCATCCGCGGCCGTCGGCCATTCGTGTGCCCCGCCTCCGCATAGGCGGTGAAGCCCCGCCACGCGGCGGTGATGTTGCCGGCGTTGCCGACCGGCAGGGCAACCGCGTCTGGAGACCCACCCAGGGCGTCGACGATCTCCCAGGCCACCGTCTGCTGACCCTCGAGCCGGTCGGGGTTGATCGAGTTCACGACGACCGCGTCCCCGGTCGTCCCCAGCTCGCGGACCGCGTCGAGGGCGGCGTCGAAGTTGCCGGCCACCATGACCGGCCGCGCCCCCGCCGCCAAGGCCTGGGCCAGCTTGCCGCGGGCGACCTTGCCGGCCGGCAGGACCACGCCGCAGGCGAGACCGGCGGCGGCCGCATAGGCCGCCGCCGAGGCCGAGGTGTTGCCGGTCGAGGCGCAGACCACGAGGCGCGCCCCGCTCGACACGGCGCGGTTCACGGCCACCACCATCCCGCGATCCTTGAAGGAGCCGGTCGGGTTCGTCCCCTCGAACTTCAGGTACAGCCGGTCAAGGCCGATCTCCGCCCCGAGCCGGCGAGCGTGGACGAGCGGGGTGCCGCCCTCGCCCAGGCTGACCGGGAAGGTCTCGCCGTCCCAAGCGAGGAGTGGCCCGTAGCGCTCGAGCAGGGTGGTGGCAGGCATGGGCGGCGACCCGGGCTCAGCCCAGGGCGTCGCGAACGATGCGCGCCTGCTCGGCGGCGTGGGCGGCGGGGTAGCCCTCGGCCGGCCGCGAGCGCTCGGGGCGCGAGACGTCGCCCAACGGGATCGTGGTGGGCACGATCGACCGGATCTTCGGCAGGACGAACTTCCGGGCGCCCATGTTGCGCGGCTCCTCTTGGACCCAGCTGACCATCTGGGCGCCTGGGTAGCGCTGGAGGATGGGGACCAGCGACTCGGTGGGGAACGGGTAGAGGAGCTCGACCCGGACGACCGCGACATGGGGGGCCGCCGCGCGGAGCTCCGAGAGGACGAGGTCGTAGTAGATCTTGCCGCTGCACAGGATCACGTGCTGGACCTCGGCGGCGGCCGCATCGGTCTGACGCTCGGGGTCGTCGATCACCGGCGCCCAGGCGCCGCCCGCCAGCTCGGACGGCCGGGATGCGGCGGCCGGCAGACGGAGGAGCGACTTCGGGGTCATCACCACCAGCGGGCGTGGCTCCTCGTGGAGGCCCTGCCGGCGGAGGAGGTGGAAGTACTGGGCCGCGGTGGTCGGGTAGGCGACCCGGATGTTGCCCTCGGCCCCGAGGGCGAGGAAACGCTCGAGACGGGCGCTCGAGTGCTCCGGACCCTGGCCCTCGTAGCCATGGGGCAGGAGCAGGGTCAGGCGCGACGTCTGCCGCCACTTCGCGAGCCCCGCGATCACGAACTGGTCGACGACGATCTCCGCGCCGTTCACGAAGTCGCCGTACTGGGCCTCCCAGAGGACGAGCGCATCGGGAGCGGTCACCGCGTACCCGTACTCGAAGGCGAGGCAGGCGTACTCGCTCAACGGGGAGTTGTGGACCTCGAAGGAGGCCTTCGCCCCGTTCAGGTGGTGGATCGGGGTGTAGGTCGCCCCGGTGGCCGCGTCGACCAGCACCTCGTGGCGCTGGCTGAAGGTGCCGCGCACGGTGTCCTGGCCGGTGAGCCGGATCGGGACCCCGTCGCGAAGGAGCGTGGCGAAGGCGAGCACCTCCGCATGGCCCCACTCCACGCCGGCCTCGTCGGCGCCGAGCGCCTCGCGGCGCCGCGCGAGCTGCCGGACGAGCTTCGGGTGGACGGTGAATTCCGGCGGGGTGCTGTGGACCTGGTCGTTGATCGCCAGCAGCTCGTCCATCCCGACCGCGGTGACCGGCTCGACGACCGCTTCGGCGGCGAGTGCCTCGGCACCACGGTCGAGGGTCGCCTCCTCGTGGGCCTTGCGCACCGCGGCCTGGGCCGCCGACAGGTCGCGCTTGACCTCGTCGACCAGCTCGGCGGCCTGCTTGGCGGTGACGACCTCCCCCGCCTGGAGGTGGTCGGCGTAGCGGTCGCGCACGGTCGGCTGGTGGGCGATCCGGTCGTACATCGCCGGCTGGGTGTAGGACGGCTCGTCGCCCTCGTTGTGGCCGTAGCGCCGGTAGCCGACCAGGTCGATCACGACGTCGGCGTCGAACTCGGCCCGGAATGCCATCGCCAGCCGGACCGCGTCCAGGCAGGCCTCGGGGTCGTCGGCGTTGACGTGGATGATCGGGACGTCGAAGCCCTTGGCCAGGTCCGAGGCCCAGGTCGTGCTGCGGGCCTCGCGGGTCGCGGTCGTGAAGCCGATCTGGTTGTTGGCGATCAGGTGGACCGTCCCCCCGCTGGTGTAGCCCTCCAGCCGAGACAGGTTGAACGTCTCGGCCACCACGCCCTGGGCGGCGAAGGCCGCATCCCCGTGGATCAGGATCGAGACGGTCTTCTTCGGGTTCCGCTTCACTCGCGGGCCGCGGTGGTCGGTCTGCTCGGCGCGGGTGCGACCCTCGACGACCGGGTTCACCGCCTCGAGATGCGACGGGTTGGGCATGAGCGTGACCTCGACCGCTCCGCGCCGCGTCTCGTGGGTGCCGGTCGCGCCCAGGTGGTACTTCACGTCGTCGATCTCCTGGCCGTCTCCTTTGGCGCGGCGTCCGACCTTGCCCGCCTCGAACTCGGCGAGCACCGAGCGGAGCGGCAGCCCGACGATGTGGGTCAGGACGTTCAGCCGGCCGCGGTGGGCCATCCCGACGACCGCCCGATGCGTGCCATGTTGCGCCGCGAGCTCGAGGACGAGGTCCAGCATGGGCACCATCGCATCGAGACCCTCGATGCTGAACCGCTTCTGGCCCAGGTACGCCTTGTGGAGGAACTGCTCGAGACCCTCGACCTCGGTCAGCCGGGCCAGCAGACGCTTCTGCTCCTTGCGCTTGAGGGGGGACCGATACTGCCCGGATTCGATGGCGGCGCGCAGCCAGCGTCGTTCGGCGTGGTTCGCGATGTGCTCGACCTCGTAGGCGATCGTCCCGCTGTACGTCCGCTGCAGCCCCTCAATGACCTCCCCCAGGGTGCTGCCGCCGACCCCCACGTCCAGCAGGTCGGCCGGGATGCGGTCCACCGCCGCCGGGTCGAGGCCATGGAAGGCCGGATCGAGGGCCGGGTCCCCGGGTGGCGGCGTCCCGAGCGGATCGAGCTGGGCGGCCAGGTGGCCGTACAGCCGGTACGAGTCAATGAGGGCCATCGCCGAGGCCATTCGCCCGAGATCCGCGCCCGAAACGGTGACCGCCGGCCCGGCAGCGGGTGTCGCAAACGGGGTGGACTCCGCGGACGCGGTCGCGGGCGCCTCGCCGGCCGCTAGCCCCGGAAGGGACGCGCCCAGGCCGTCGGCGACCGCCTCGTAGAAGCCATCCGCCCCGCCCAGCAGATCCGCCACGCGGCGGAGGAAGGCGCCCGACTCCGCGCCCTGGATGACGCGGTGGTCGTAGGTGGAGGTCAGGGTCATGACCCGTGAGCCGCCCACGTCCCGGATCGCGCCGGTGGCCACGATGCAGCCCTGGCCGACCATCAGCCGCGGGACCGAGGCGGTCGTGCCCAGCGTCCCGGGGTTGGTGAGGGTGATCGTCGCCCCGGCGTAGTCGTCCGGGCCGAGCTTGGCGTCGCGGGCGCCGGCCACCAGCTCCTCGTACCGGGCGTGGAACGTCCCGAAGTCGCGGTCCTGTGCGTAGTGGATGACCGGCACGACCAGGAAGCGGCTCCCGTCCGGCCGCTCCACGTCGACCGCCAGGCCCAGGTTGACGGTGCCCGGCTCGACGACGTGCGGCGAGCCCCCGACGTCGGCGAACGCACGGGTCATCCCCGGCTGCTCGCCGGCGGCTCGGGCGAGGGCGAAGCCGATGAGGTGGGTGAAGCTGACCTTGCGCGGGGCGATCGCCTCGTTCAGCTGGCGGCGGCGCGCCTCCAGGACGTCGACCGCCACGTCGCGGAACGAGGTCGCGGTGGGGACCGCCAGGGACGCGGCCATGTTGGCCGCGAGCCGCGCGGCCGGCCCCTTGAGGGGCGTCGCGCCGGGTGGCGCCACCGCATCGGGCGTGCCGCCTCCGTCACCCGATCCGGCGACCGGCGTCGACGCCGGCCGGACCGGTTCGAACCCGGCATACCCGGCGTCGAACAGGCGGCGCCACTCGACCTCGACGCTCGCCGGATCGGTCCTGTACTGCTCGTAGACCGTCGCGACGTAGCCGGCGTTCAGCCCTTCGAGGGCCTCGTCGAGTGGGGAGTGGCCGTTGGTCTCGTCACCGGGCACGCGCTAAGAATAGAACCCCATCACGGAGTGGAGGCACGACCCATGATCGCCCGCATCTGGCGCGGCCGGACACCCGACCATTTGGCCACCGAATACCTTGCCATCCTTGAGCGCACCGGGCTGCCCGAGTACCGGGCCACGGAGGGCAACCTCGGGGTCCTCGTCCTCCAGCGCACCGAGGACGGGGTCGCCGCGTTCACCATCGTGACCCTCTGGGAGTCGATGGAGGCCATTCGCCGGTTCGCCGGCGACAACCCCGAGCAGGCGAGATACTACCCAGAGGATGCCGACTACCTGCTTGAGCAGGATCCGCACGTCGAGCACCACGAGGTCGTGTGGAGCGCCCTGGACCTCCCGGCCGGCGGCTAGTCACGAAGGGCGAGGCGGACGATCGGGCGGCCCTCCGCCCGCCGCTCGACCTCGGTGAAGCCGACGCGGGTGAACATCGCCAGCGTGCCGGTGAACACGCTCGACTGGGGATGGCGCTCGCCGGCGGTGTCGACCGGGTAGCCCTCGAGGACCCGCGCCTCGCTCTCCCGGGCGTGCTCCACGGCGGCGCGGAGGAGCGCCATCGCGATCCCCTTGCCGCGCTCCTTCCGGGGCATCCAGAAGCACACGATCGACCACACGCCGGCGTCGGCGGACTCCGGGTTCTTCCGGCCGGGCCCGATGCTCGGCGACCGAATCACCCGCCCGTACTCCGGACGCGGCGCGATGCTGATCCACCCGACCGGCTGCTCGTCGCGGTACGCGATCAGCCCGGGCCGCCGGTCGGCCGCGGTCAGCTCCCCGAGGAGTGCCTTGTTGCCGGCCCCGCGCTGCGCGATGCCGCTCGTGAACTCGGCGCCGGTCTGGCGCCACCAGGTGCACCAGCAGTTCGAGAACGCCCCGCTCGGGCCGAACAGCTCGACGAGGTCCGGCCAGCGATCGGCGGTGAGTGGGCGAACCTCGATTCGCCCCGCGGTCATGTCGCCTGGTCGGACTCGGTCTTGACGGCCCCGATGAAGCCGCGGACCAGGATCAGGATGCCCAGCGCCACGAGGACGACCGGCATGACCCACTCCGCCACGGCCAGCTGGCCGCCGGACAGGCCGATGAACTGCTCGAAGAACAGGTAGAAGACGGCCAGTAGGCCTGCCCCGATCGCGACCTGGTTCAGCCCAGAGTCGCGCTGCTCGCGGTCGCCGGTCCGCAGCCAGCCGAGCAGCGAGCCGATGCCCGACGCGATCGGGATGAAGGCCCAGATCCAGGCCCAGGTCGCATACAGGCCGGTCTGGTTCTGCCAGGCGAGGATGAGCCCGATGGTCGCCACCACGCAGCCGCCGATGATCATCCCGATGTTCGGCAGGAACAGCCCGAAGACGAGGATCAGCAGCCCGGGGCCGATGATGAACAGCGGCCAGACCGCGTCCCCCTGGAAGACGTCGAGGTAGCGGACGGCGATGGCGCTCAGGCCGATGAGGATCAGGATCCCGCCGAGAATCGCCCCCGGCGGTGGCTGGCGATTCGTGTTCATCCGTCCATGCTACCGGTCACGACGCCTTCGAAGGTAGCCTCGTCGATGTTCCCGCCGGTCACGACCACGGCCACCCGCCGTCCGCCCAGGGAGCCCAGCTTGCCGGCCTGGATGGCGGCGATGCCGAGCGCGGCACTCCCCTCGAGCCGGTAGCGCGGGCCGCTCCAGGCCCAGCGCATCGCGGAAGCGATCGCGTTCTCGTCGACGAGCACGACCTCGTCCACCACCCGCTTCGCGAGGCGCAGCGTGATCGAGCCGCGCTCGATGTTGCCGGCCACGCCGTCGGCCAGGGTGTGCCCGATCGGGACCGCCCTGGCGCTGCCGGTGGTGAGGTAGGCGTGCATCGGCGGCGAGAGCACCGGCTGGACGCCCACCAGCCGAATCTTCGGGTTGATCGTCTTCACCCAAAGGCCGATCCCGCCGATCAGCCCACCGCCCCCGATCGGGACGACGATCGTGTCGACCTCCGGCCACTCCTCGAGGATCTCGAGGCCGCAGGTCGCCTGCCCGGCGATGACGTCCGGGTTGTTGTACGGCGAGATGTAGACCGCGTGGCCGAGCTCGTGCCGGCGCCGGGCCTCGGGTTCGGTGTCGTCGGTGTCCCGGCCGAAGAGCTCGACCGTGCATCGGTCCGTCTCGAGCTCGCGCAGCCGCTCGAGCTTGGCGGGGGACACGGATCCGCCGACGAGGATGGTGACCGTCATCCCGTGGCGGGCCGCGGCCCGAGCCACGGCGATCCCGTGGTTTCCACTGCTGGCGGTGACCAGCCGAGTCCCGGTGCCCTGGGTCGCGGCGATGGCGCCCACCGCCGACTCCGCCCCGCGTACCTTGAACGAGCCCGTGGGCTGGAGGTGCTCGAGCTTCAGGCGGATCTCATCGGCCCGCGCAGCCTGGGCGAGCGGCAGCGAGCCGGCGAGTGGCGTGCGGCTGACGGCGTCGCCAATGCGGCGACGCGCGCGGAGGACGTCGAGGGGAACCGGAAGGGGCGGCGGTGCCACCCCCGCAGTCTAGGCGGGCTCCGGAACCCTCTCGGCGATCTCGCGCAGCCGGCGACTGATGCGCATCAACGAACCCAGCCGGTCCTCGACGCGTGCCTGCTCGGCGGGCGTGGCCCAGTAGCGCAGGCTGTAGTCGATTTCCTGCTTGTGGCGGGTCGCGAGCATGTACAGCTCCTCGACCTCGGCCGGAGGCTGGTCGTCGGCGGCGAGCGCCAGGCGGCGAAACTCCAGGACGTCAACGTAATACGAGGTTGCCAGCCGATCCAGGTCCCGTTGCGCGTCTCGCGCCCATGGCTCGGGTGGCCCACCGAAGCCGTAACGCGTCCAGGTCTGGGGCTCCACGGTGGTTGGCACGGTGCAGGACTCCCCTCTACTACAAGGTATTTGCCTCAGTTGATCAGCGCGCTAACCGTACCGATGCCCCGGCCGGACGCGAAGCCGCCCGTCCGGGCTAGAGGCCACGGGACGATCGGCGCTCGGTCGCGAGGAGTACCCGGGGCGGACCGAAGGGCCATGCCGGAGGCGGCTGGTAGAATCGCCAACGCCTTCGTTGGGGTGTGGCCAAGTGGTAAGGCGCCTGACTCTGGATCAGGAGATCGAAGGTTCGAATCCTTCCGCCCCAGCCATCCCTGGACGGTTTGATCCGCGGGGACCTTGACTGTGCTACCGCCCACCGGTACTCAATGGACGGTCTCCGTTTCGGAGGGCCTGGACGCCGTCGCCTTCCTGGGTGCGCTCTCGGGTGTGCCGCTCTACGTCGACGAGTATCCGACTGAGGCGAAGGAGTTCTCATCGCGGCTGGACCTCTCGGTCGTTCAGCGCCTGGCCGATCTGACCCAGGACGCGCAGGCCAGTGGCTTCGGGCTCCTGTGGCCGAACCTCGCGGACGTCCTGTCGCTCGCTTCGACCGACTCGATCGACGACGTCATTGACTCGCTCGCGCACCCGTCCGAGCGCATCGGACCGCACCGGCAAACCCTGTCGTGGAGCGAATCGGAATGGGGCTGGCTGGTTGCCGCGGCCACCTCGCTTGGCGACGTCGTTGGGGCGATGCGCGACGCGGGCTTTGCCGGGTTCCGACGAACCCAGATTGGCTCCGCCCTCGACGAGCGGGCCGATGAGCTGAGGCGTCAGCTGGCGCCCATCGACGTCATTGACCTCCAGCGCCGCCTGTCCGGCAAGGATCTCGACCCGGAGATCGAGATCGTGCTGCTCTACTTCTGCCGGCCGCATGGCGTGCGCATCCAGGGCCAGCGCTTCATCCAGTCACCCGACTTCGACCTGATGACGACCGTCCGCGTGGCGGCGCACGAGCTGCTCCATCCGCCGATGGACATGCATGGTTCAGTCGCACGCGCGGTGCTGACCGAGCTCGAAGAGGACGACCTGTTCGGGCGCATCGTCCGGGAGCACGACCCCAGCTGGGGCTACACGACGCTCGAGGGCTATCTCAACGAGGATGTCTGCCAGGCGGTCGACCAGCTGATCGTCGAGCAGCTCAGCGTGGCCCGGAACCCGGCGGATCGATGGCACTCGGCGGACGGCGGCATGCACGTGCTCGCGGCCGGCCTGTACGGACTCCTGCGGGAGGATGGCTGGGTCAGGAGCGGCGGCTCGATCGAATCGTGGCTTGGCAGCGCGCTTGAGGCCGGCAGGTTGCAGCCTCAGGTCCTGCATCCGGTGGCCGCGCGGGTGCTCGAGCGGCCTGTCGATCGACTCTGGCCCCTCGACTGATCAGGGGCTGGCAGGCCTCGCCAGGTCCGTGAGCTCCCCGGAGAGTGCGGCGAGGTCCGGATCGGTCCGGGCGTAGTCGACGAGGTCCGGGCGCAGAACGAAGACCTCCCTGAGCAATGTGCGGGCCGCATCGAGCCCTCCGGTGAGCGCGTCGTGGCAGGCGAGGTCGTAGAGGCCCTCCGCCCGGTCGGCGGCGGGCAGGCTCTCGACCCGCACCAGACGCTCGTACTCCGCGGCAAAAGCCCGGATTCGATCCATGTCGATTCCGGTTCCGGCCTCGTGGAGCCAGCGGAAGTGGACGAGGGCGTGGAGCGCGCCGTTGCCGAACGTCCCGCCGATCAGCCGATTCGAGTCGCGGATGACCTGCGCATCGGTCGCCCGGATGCCGTCCGCCAGTCGGGCGGCCGTCGCATCGGCCTCGGCGACCAGGTCGTCCCAGGCCCAACCCGCGCGCTGCGCCTGGAGCTCGGCGTTGATCGCATCGGTCTCCTCGCCGACGGTCGCGGCCGGGATCTCGCGACCCGCACGGGCGGCGTCGAAGCGCTCGGCCTGCCGGCCCTTCCAGGCGGTCAGGTGCGCCTGGTGATCGGCCGGCGTCCAGTCGCCTTCGCGGATCGGCCGGGCGCGGACGTCGGGGTCCATCGCCCCGAACAGGTCGCGCTCAGCGCGGCGCGTGGCCTCGACGGTGGCCGCCAGGTCGGCGGCCAGCGTGTCGCCCGGGCCCGCCACCTCAGGACGCGGCGGCCATCGGCTGGGACTTGGGCTCGACCGTCTTCTCCGGTTCCTCGACGTCCCAGAAGCGCTTCCGGATCTCGCCGATCGGCAGGATGGCCAGGCCGACCAGGGCGCACACGACCCACTGGTCGAAGGTCAGGGCGGTCGTGTCGAGCAGGCGGTTCAGGAAGTCGAGCTGGGCCATCAGGACGATGACGACCACCGAGGCCAGCGTGGCCCGGACGAACGCCCGGTCGGCGAAGGTCTCCGGGCTGAACGCGGAGGCCCGCTCGTCCTTGGTGGACAGCGAGAAGGCCACGTTCGCGATCGAGAACGTGATGATTCCCATCGTCCGGGCGACCGTTTCGTCGAAGGTGGTGTCCGCCCACTGGATCACCAGCAGGGTGCCGCCGCCCATCACCACGCCCACGATCGTGAGCCACGCCAGGAGGCCACGTGACAGGAGCGGTTCGTTGGCCGCCCGGGGTGGGCGCTGCATGAGCCCCTCGGCCGGCTTTCCGTAGCCCAGCCCCACCGCCTGGAAGACCTGCACGGTGAAGTTCATGAACAGGGTCTGGAACGGCACGAACGGGACGCCGCCCAGGATGTTGAAGATCGACGACCCGAGGAAGGTCACGATGAACCCGATCAGACAGCCGATCTGGAACCGGATGTACTTCTTCAGGTTGTCGTAGAGGCCACGACCCAGCTCGACCGCCTTCACGATGGTCGCGAAGTTGTCGTCGGTCAGGATCATGTTGGCGGCCTCCTTGGAGACCTCGGTCCCGGTGATGCCCATCGCGACGCCGATGTCGGCCTCTTTCAGGGCCGGCGCGTCGTTCACGCCGTCGCCGGTCATCGAGACGATGTGGCCCTTCCGGCGCAGGATGTCGACCAGGTGGACCTTGTCCTCCGGGGCGACCCGGGCGATGACGCCGATGTTGTCGATCTCCCGCATGGCCTCGTCGTCGGACATGGCCCGGAACTCGGCGCCGGTGATCGCCTTGCCCGGGATCCCGAGCTCGGATGCGATGGCCGAGGCGGTCACCGCGTGGTCGCCGGTGATCATCCGGACCTGCATCCCCGCGCCATGCGCCTCGGCGATCGAGACCTTCGCGGTCGGCCGCGGCGGGTCGACGATGCCGATCAGGGCCAGCAGGGTCATCCCCTCGAGGAGGGGGAGCAGGTTGGCGTTCGGGTCGAACGAACCGGGATCGAAGTCCTTCCGCCCGGTGGCCAGGACCCGAAGGCCCTTCTCGCCGAGGCGCAGGTTCTCGGCCAGGAACTTCTCCTTCACGCCCTCATCGACCGCGATCGTCGACTTCATGTCGGGCGAAATGACATTCGCGGCGCGCTTGAGGAGCTGGTCGGGCGCGCCCTTGACGAACGCGCGGACGACGGCGTTGCCGCTCTCGTCCTGCATGTTGTGGAAGGTCGCCATCAGCTTGTACTCGGAGTCGAACGGCAAGGTCGCGATGCGCGGGTACTTCTCGCGCGTCACCGCGGTGCCCAGCCCGCCTTTCTCGGCCAGGACGACAAGGGCGCCCTCGGTCGGGTCGCCGATCATCTCGCCGTCCTTGACGACGGCGTCCGAGGCCAGCAGGCCGGGGAGCAGGAACGCATCGAGCGGGACGTCCTCGTCGCCGCCCACCCGCTCGATCTTGCCCTCGAACCCGTACCCGGTGCCGCTGACCGTGTGGCGGCGACCCGGGATCGTCAGCTCCACCGCGGTCATCTGGTTCAGGGTCAGGGTGCCGGTCTTGTCCGAGTTGATGGCCGAGGTCGAGCCCAGGGTCTCGACCGATCGGAGCTGCTTGACGATGGCGTTGGCCTTGGCCAGCTGCTGGCTGCCGTAGGACAGGATGGTGGTGATGACCGCCGGCAGGCCGGTCGGGATGGCGGACACCGCGAAGGCGATGGCGGTCACGAACAGCTCGTCGAACGGCGTGTCGTAGCGGAAGTAGCCGATGGCGATGGAGGCCGCCAGCGCCAGCCCGGCGATGATCAGGAGCTGCTGGGTCAGCGCGTTGATCTGCCGGGTGAGCGGCGTCTCGTCCTCCTCGGCCGCCTGGAGCATGCCGGAGATGTGGCCGACCTCGGTATTCATTCCGGTCGTCGTCACGACCATCTCGCCCGCACCGCGGGTGACATTCGTGTTCATGAAGGCCATGTCGTGGCGGTCGCCGAGCGGCGCGTCCTCGGCAGTCGGGTCGAGCGACTTGGCCACCGGCAGGCTCTCCCCGGTGAGGGCGGCCTCGTCGATCTCGACGGTCGCGGCCCGGATAAGCCGCCCATCGGCGGTGACCACGTCCCCGGCCTCGAAGGCCACGATGTCGCCAGGCACGAGCTCCTCGGCCGGGACCTCCGTCAGCTCGCCGCCCCGTCGGACACGGGCCTTGACGACCATCATCTTCTGGAGTGCGGCAACCGCGGCCGCAGCCTTGCCCTCCTGGTTGAGGCCCAGGTAGGCGTTGAAGACGGTCAGCAGGATCAGCATCACTCCGGTCGAGACCTGGCCGACCGGGTAGATGCTGGCGATGCCCGCCGCCAGCAGGACGATCTGCATGATGTCGGCGTACTGGCGCAGGAACGCGCGCCAGCGCGGCTCGGTCTGCTGCTCGGCGAACTTGTTCGCACCGAACTTCGCGCGGCGGGCGGTGACCTCGTCGGCCGTCAGGCCGTTCTCCGAGGTGACGCCCTGCGCGGCCAGGGTGTCGGCAACGGAGAGCGTGTGCCAGGCGGCCGTCGCGCCGGCGGCAGGGGTTCCAGCAGGGGCGGGATCAGACATGCCGGTCTCCTCGGGGAGTCGAATCGCAGGGTCGGGAGGCGAGCATATGGCCCCGCCGCCGGGGGAGCAATAATGACCGTCCCAATTCCCGGTAGGAGGCAGTCGTGGCCGAGATCATCCCGCGCTGGGAGTGGCGCACCTTCGGGGCGCGATTCGGTGCGGCCGACGTCGTCTTCCGGGCAATGACCCCGACCGGCATTCAGGAGAGCGACGAGCTTTACCTGCTCTCGGGCGCCGGAGACAACGTCAAGGTCCGAGACGACCTCATGGACATCAAGGTCCTCAAGGAGATCAACGCCGACGGCCTCGAGCAGTGGACCCCGATCATGAAGGTCGGGTTCCCGATCCCGGCGGCCGACGTGACGAAGGTCTTCGAGGCCCTGCGCCAGCCGGTCCCCGACCTCGCCCGCGAGGCCTATACCCTCGACCAGTTCCGCGAGGAGCTCGTCGCCCCGCATCAAGTCCTCCGCACCGTGAACGTCCACAAGCGGCGGGTCCGGTACGTCGTGGGCGGCTGCACGTCGGAAGTGACCGACCTGGTCGCCGACGGCATGGAGATCCGGACGATCGCCATCGAGTCCGAGGACGCCGCCGCGGTGATCGCCGCGGTCCGCTCGGTCGGCCTGGGCGACTACGTGAACACGAGCTACCCGCGCGCCCTGGCCGACCTGCTCGACGGGGCGCCGCAGCGGTTCGCGGTCATCGACGTCGGGACGAACTCGATCAAGTTCCATCTCGGGGAGCGACTCCCGGATGGGTCCTGGACCACCCTCGCGGATCGGTCCGAGGTGACCCGGATCGGTGAGGGCCTGGACCAGTCAGGGGTGATCGGTCCTGAGCCCCTCGAGCGGGCGGCCACCGCGATCAGCGCCATGGTCGCCGAGGCGCGAGAGCACGACGTCCGCGCCATCGCCGCGGTCGGAACGGCCGGGATGCGGATGGCCGGCAACCGCGAGGCGGTGGTCGGGGCCATCCGGGAGCGGGCCGGGGTGACGATCGAGGTCATCCCCGGCGACGAGGAAGCGCGGCTGGCGTACGTGGGGGTGACCTCGGGGATCGGCACCGGCGGCGGGAGCCGGGTCGTGTTCGACACCGGCGGCGGGAGCTCCCAGTTCACCTTCGGCAGCGGATCACGGGTCGACGAGCGCTTTTCCGTGAATGTCGGGGCCGTGAAGTACACGGAGCAGTTCGGCCTCGACAAGGTGGTGGAGCCATCGGTCCTCGCCGACGCGAAGGCCGCCATCGCGGCCGACCTGGACCGTCTCGATGGGCGACCCGCCCCGGATGCGCTGGTCGGCATGGGTGGCGCGGTCACGAACATCACCGCGGTCAGCCACGAGATGGCGACCTACGACCCCGAGGTCGTCCAGGGATCGACCCTGGACCGGGCGGAGATCGACCGCCAGATCGAGCTCTACCGCTCGCGCGACGCCGACGGCCGGCGCGAGATCATCGGCCTCCAGCCCAAGCGGGCCGAGGTCATCCTGGCCGGTGCCTGCATCGTTCGCACCGTCATGGACAAGCTCGGCCAGGAGCAGATGACGGTGAGCGACCGCGGCCTGCGTCACGGGCTGCTGCTGGAGCGCTTCGGCGCTTGATCGGAGGATTCCACCGATGACCCATCCCCGACGCCGCCACGCGGCGCTCCTCGTCCTCGCGCTCGGGCTCATCGCCTGCACGGCGCAGCCCACGACGCCGCCCCAGGAGGGCGCCTGCCAGCAGTTGGCGCAGCTCGAAGTGCACCTGGACGAATTCCTGGCCCTCGATCCGGCGAGCGCCGATTCGAGCGACTACCAGTTCGCGTGGGACGCGGTCCAAGAAGACTACGTCGTGCTCCAGGACTATCTCGGCCAGGTCGCCTACGACCGGATGAACGACCTGGATGCCGCTGTGGACGCGCTCGACGAGGCGGTCAGCGAGCTTCCGGAGGACGCCTCCCCGGAGGACCTGGCTGGAGCGATCGAGGACGAGCTCACCGAGGTGCGCGCCGCGTTCTCGGCGCTGAACGACTCCCTGGGCTGCGACGAGTGACCGACTACCAGGTCGCGTAGGCCCGCACCGGGAAGGTCCCGAACCCGACCACCGGGGCCGGGACCGCGCTGAAGCGGAATCCGGAGACCGGCAGGGCAGCCAGGCCGGTGAGGTGCTCGCAGACCGGGATCCCGGCGCCGAGCAGGATGGTGTGGCATGGGCGCTCGCCGGTCTCGGTGCTGTCGATGTTCAGCGAGTCGATCCCGACCAATGCGACCCCGGCTGCGACCAGCGCCTCGGCCGCCTCGGCGGTGAGGAACGGGTGGCCCGCCGCGTATGCATCGGTCCGCCAGTGGCGCGACCAGTCGGTCCGGACGAGGACGACCCGCCCGGCCAGCTCGAGCCCCACGAACGCCGCCGGCCCGATGGCCCGCTCCTCGCTGTCAGTGGCGTCGACCAGCACCCCGGGCACGTCGGCGAGCCGGTCCAGCTCGAGCTCGGCGAGATCGGTCCCGTCCGGATAGCGGTGGAACGGGCTGTCGACGTAGGTCCCGGTGTTGCCGCACAGGACGATCTCGCCGATCACGAACTCGGTCCCGGGCGCGTAGCGCTCGCGGGATGCCTCGCGGCTGAGAACGTCGCGGATCTCCGGAGCGGGCAGCCCCGGGTAGGTGACCATCCCCGCCTCGATGGGGTGGCTGAGGTCGACGAGGGTTCGCTCGGTGGTGGCCATGGTCAGTCTCCTGTCGTGAGGACGGCGGCCCCTGCCCCGATCGAGCCGGCCTTCAGGTCGGCGAGGGCATCGTTGGCATTGGACAGCGGGTAGGTGCGGATCGACGTCCGGATTGGGATCGCCTCGGCCACGGCCAGGAACTCGGCGGCGTCACGGCGGGTGACGTTCGCCACCGAGCGCAGGCCGCGCTCCTCCCAGAGGAGCGAGTACGGGAAGGCTGGCACCTGGTCGAGATGGATCGCATTGATCACGACGGTCCCGCCCGGGGCCAGGTCGTGGAGGGCGAAGACGACGACCGATCCCACCGGGGCAAAGGTGATGGCCGCGTCCAACGGCTCGGCCGGCGGTTCGGCGTAGCCGCCCACCGAGCTGGCGCCAAGGCCCAGTGCCCGTTCCCGCTCCTCGGCGGAGCGGGTGGCGACATGGACCTGGCAACCGAGGTGGATGGCCTCCTGGATCGCGAGCGAGGCCGACGCGCCGAAGCCGTACAGCCCCAGCCGGAATGGTCCGGACCGATGGGCGGGCTCGTCCGAGCCGGCGGGGGTCAGCCCCGGCACGCCCGCCAGCCGGAGCGCCCGATGGCCGATGACCCCGCCGCACAGGAGCGGGGCGGCCTGGACGTCGGTGAAGGAGGCCGGGACGCGGACAGCGACGTCCGCCCGGACGGTGATCTCGTCGGCGTAGCCGCCGTCGCGGTCCTGCCCGGTGAACGTTCCGTTCGGGCACAGGTTCTCGCGTCCCGAGCGGCAGAAGTCGCAGGTGCCGTCGAAGCCGGCCAGCCAGGTCACTCCGGCGCGGTCGCCGACCGCCCAGCCGGTCACGCCATCGCCGACGGCCGTCACGTGGCCGACGACCTGGTGCCCGGGGACGAGGGGCAGCCGCCGGGCCTCGATGTCACCCTCGACCAGTTGGAGATCGGTTCGGCACACCGCGGTCGCCGCGACCGCCAGGCGAAGCTCGCCCGCTTCGAGCTCGAGCGGATCGCGTTCGGCCAGGGTCAGCGGGCGGGTGGAGACGGGCGCCGGCTGGCGCAGCTCCATGACCCGCATCGGTCAGTCGCCGAGCTCCTGCGCGGCGCGCGCGAAGACGCCGCCCAGGACCCGGGCCAGCGTCGGGTAGGCGTGGATTGTGTCGGCCAGGACGGCGAGTGGGGTGGCGAGCTTGACGGCCAGGACGGCCTCGTGGATCGCCTCCGAGGCGCCCGGCCCGGCGAGGAACGTGCCGACCACGGTCTTCGCCGCTCGGTCGACGACGACGATCACGAACCCCTCGGCCTCCGCCGTGTAGCCCTTTGAGCTGTAGGCCAGGTCGTCGAAGAACTCCTCGGCGTCGATCCCGGCCTCGCGGGCCTCTTCGACCTGGAGCCCGACCGAGGCGGTCTCGGGATCGGTGTAGGTCGCTCGCGGGATGGCCCGGAAGTCGGGTCGCACGTCGTCGCCGATCGCCATCCGGACGACCATCTCGCCTTCGTAGTGGGCCACGTGGGTGTGGAGCTCCGGCCCGGCGGGGTCGCCAGCGATCCACAGGTTGGGGCCGAGGCGCAGCCGGTCGTCGGGGCTGACCCGGCCGCGGTCGACCGTCACGCCCACCGTCTCGAGACCGATGTCCTCGAGGGGGAACGTCCGCCCGATGGCGAGCATGACCTCGTGGCCCTCGACCCGGATGCCGTCGTCGAGCTCGACCTGGTGCGCACCGTTGGTCCCGGCGTTCGGATGGACCGCAACCGCGCGCGCGCCGGCATGGACCGTCGCCCCGTCCCGCTCGAGCGCCCGCTGGAGGATCTCGGAGTTCTTCGGGTGGTCGCGAGCCAGGATCCGCGGGTTCGACTCGACGATCGTGACCGGCACGCCGTAGCGGGCGTAGACCTGTGCCAGCTCGACGCCGGTCGGTCCGCCACCCAGGATCAGGAGGCTCTTCGGCAGCTCACGGGCCGATGTTCCCTGCTTGTTCGTCCAGAAGGCGATGTCATGCAGCCCCGGCAGGTCCGGCACCCGTGACTCCGAGCCCACCGCCACGATGACGTGCTCGGCTATGAGCTCGTGGACCACGTCGTCGTGGCGGACGACGACTTTGCCAGGCCCGTCCAGGCGGGCCGTGCCGCGCACGATCTCGGCTCCGGCGTCGGTCAGCCGCTTCACGTGGAAGGCGTCGTCCGGATAGTCGATTCCGATCCGGTTGATGTTGTAGTCGCGCCGGTCCGAGGCCTTGGGCCAGGGGTAGTCCCCGCCGCCTTGGTGGACGGCGGCCGAGTGGAGCAGCGACTTCGAGGGGATGCAGGCCCAGAACGAGCACGACCCGCCAATCAGGTCGCGGTCGATGATCGCCACCGTCTTCCCGAGCGCCCGGGCCTTGAAGGCGGCCGCCTCACCGGCCGCCCCGGCCCCGATCACGACGAAGTCAAACCGATCCATGCCCGCGTTCCTCTCCCCCGATCCAGATCCGCATCGGTCGGACGTCCCCCATCCGCAGTGCGAACGCCCCTTCGTGCTCAGCGTCCCATGCGACGAGGTCGGCTGCCAAGCCCTCCCGGACGACGCCGACCTCGGTGGAACGGCCGATGGCGGCCGCACCGCCCGCGGTGGCCGCGGTGACGGCCTCGTCGACGGTCATCCCCAGCTCAGCCGAAGCCAGGCCGATGACGAGCCCCATCGACGGGTTGCCGTAGGTCCCCGCATTCGCGTCGGTGGCAATCGCGACCGTCGCCCCCGCGTCGAGCAGGGCCCGCGCCGGTGGATGGCCGCCGCCCATCAGCAGGGCGGGCCCGGGGAGCAGCGTCGCGACGGTGCCCGACCCGGCGAGCGCACGGACTCCGTCCGCGTCGAGCTGCTCGAGATGGTCGACCGAGACCGCACCGAGCCGGACGCCGAGCTCCGTGGCGCCGGTGCGGGCCAGCTGCTCGGCGTGGAGGCGGATCCCCAGCCCTGCCTGCGCGGCGGCGGTCAGGACGGTCTCGGCCTGGGTCGTGGTGAAGAAGCCGGTATCACAGAAGACGTCGGCGAAGTCCGCCTCGCCGGCGACCTGGGGCAGCATGGTGTGGACCACCTCGTCGACGTAGTCATCGGCCGATGAGGCCTCGGGGGGAATGGCGTGGGCCCCGAGAAAGGTCCGCACCGCGCGGATCCCGACGCGTTCGGCGGCGGCCCGGATGATCCGGAGCGAGCGCAGCTCGTCGGCCGGGGACAGGCCGTATCCCGACTTCGCCTCGAGGGTCGTCGTGCCGTGATCGAGGGCCGCCAGGAAGCGGCTCTCGACGAGGCCCTCGAGCAGGTCGTCGCTGGCGGCGCGGGTGGCGGCCACCGTGCGCAGGATGCCGCCCGCTGCGTACGGCTGACCGGCCAGGCGTGCGGCCGCCTCGTCGGAGCGGTCCCCGGCAAACACCGGATGGGTGTGCGCGTCGACCAGGCCGGGACTGACCAGCGCCGTGCCGAGATCGATCCACTGCTCGGTGGCCGGCGCCGCATCCGGCTCGCCGACCCACGCGATGCGCCCGTCACGGGCCAGGACGGCCCACGGGGAGAGGGTGGCCGGTGGCTCGGCGGCGTGGGGCTGGGCCATGAGCAGGCGCCCGGCGCCGGTCAGGAGCAGCTCGGCGGTCACCGGCGAACCATAGCCGACGTCCTACGGGCCCTCAGTAGCGACCGCCACCTCGGCCTGTCGCGCTCGGGGTGCGCGGGCCGTCGCCAGCAGGACGCCACCGATGACGAGGCCCACGCCCAGGAACTGGGTCGGCGACGGCTGCTCGCCGAGGATGAGCATCGCCAACATGATGGCCACCACCGGCTGGATCATGAGCACGATCGAGGTCACCGCCGAGGGGAGCCGCGGCAGCGCCACGCTGATCAGCAGGTAGCCGACGACCTGGGCGCTGAGGGCCAGGACCAGGAGCCAACCGTGACCCGGCCAGGACGGCAGAAAGGTGATCTGGCCGATGACCAGGCCGGCCACCGCCGAGGCCGCGGCCGCCGAGGCGGTCGCGTCCATGAGTGGCCCGGCCGGGCGTCGCGGGTCGCGGTTGCCGAGGCGCTGGACGAGGAGGAAGCCGGCGTAGGCCGCGCCGGTGAACAGGCCGAGCAGGACGCCGGCCACCGGGTTCTCCCCGTAGGCATCCCCACCCAGGATCCCCGAGATCAGCACCACGCCCCCCAGCGCGATCACGAGGGCGACGATCAGCCGCAGGGTGAGCCGCTCTCCGAAGAACAGCCAGGCCCCGATCGCCACGAACACGACCTGGGTGTTGCCCAGCACCGTCGCCAGTCCGGCGCCGACCAGGCCGATGGCGTAGTGCCAGCTGACGAGGTCGGCGGCGAAGAACAGCCCGGCGATGATCGCCAGCCGGCGCTGGCCCGGGGCACGCGGACCGAAGCGCCGCTCCTCGACGCGGGCGAGGTACCAGAGGACCGGCAGCGCGTACAGGCATCGGAACACGGCGACCGTCGCCGGCTCGAGGTTGGCCAGGCGGACGTTCACCCCGGTGAACGAGATGGCGAGCGCCCCGAGGACCGCGGCCGTGATCGGGCGGGAGCCGAGCCGGTCGAGGGGTGCGGCCAGCTCGCTGCTCATGCGTCGCTACGGTATCCGTTCTGCCCGGTCGGGGCAGAATGACGCCGGATGCCTACCCTGCCCACCGGCACCGTCACGTTCCTGTTCACCGACATCGAGGGCAGCACCCGCCTGCTCGAGTCGCTGGGCGATGCGTACCCGCCGATCCTCGAGCGCCATCACGCCATCCTTCGGGAGGCGATCGCGGCCGGGGAGGGGACCGAGGTCAGCACCGAGGGCGATGCCTTCTTCGCCGTCTTTCCCTCGGCACCCCGGGCCGTGGCGGCCGTCGCCCAGGCCCAACGGGCGCTCGCCGGCGAGGCGTGGCCGTCGGGCGTGGCCGTCCGGGTGCGGATGGGCCTGCACACCGGGGAGGGCGTCCTCGGCGGCGACAGCTACGTCGGGCTCGACGTCCACCGCGCGGCCCGCGTCGCGGCCGCCGGCGCGGGCGGCCAGGTCCTGCTCTCCGAGGCCACCCACTCGCTGGCCGCGGGCAACCTGCCACCCGGCGTCACCGTGGAAGACCTGGGGCAGCATCGGCTCAAAGACCTCTCTCGGGCGGAGCACCTGTGGCAGCTCGCGATCGAGGGGCTGCCGCACGAGTTCCCGCCGCCCAGGACGCTGGACGCGACGCCGAACAACCTGCCGCTCCAGCTCACGACCTTCCTGGGCCGTCAGCGAGAGGTATCGGAGGTGCTGGAGCTGCTCGTCGCCAACCGCCTCGTCACGCTGACGGGTCCTGGCGGGACCGGCAAGACGCGGCTCGCCCTCCAGGTCGCGGCCGAGGACGCGGATCGCCACCCGGCGGGGGTGTACTTCGTCGCCCTCGAGCCGATAATCAACGCCGACCTGTTCATCCCGACCATCGCCCAGTCGGTCGGGATGCCCGACCCCGGCGGAGCGACCGTCCATCGCATGGCCGAGCACTTCGGGGACCGTGCGTCGCTCCTCGTGCTCGACAACTTCGAGCAGCTCGACGGGGCGGCGCCCCAGGTCGGTGACCTGCTGGCTGCGGCCAGCCGGCTGTCGATCCTCGCCACCAGCCGAAGCCCGCTGCGGGTCTACGGGGAGCGCGAGTATCCCGTTCCACCGCTCGGTCTGCCCGACCCGCGCCACATTCCCGACCTCGAGCAGTTCTCGCAGTTCGAGTCGGTCGCGCTGTTCATCGAGCGGGCGGTGGCCGTTCGGCCGGACTTCGCGGTCGACAACGAAAACGCGCCGGCGGTGGCCGAGATCTGTGTCCGGCTCGACGGGCTGCCGCTGGCCATCGAGCTGGCGGCGGCCCGCGTCCGGGTCCTCACCCCCCAGGCGATCCTCGACCGGCTGAGCGACCGGCTGGGGCTTCTATCGGGTGGCGCGCGGGACCTGCCGGCGCGCCAGCAGACCCTGCGGGGCGCGATCGCCTGGAGTCACGACCTCCTGGACGAGATGGACCGCCGGGCGTTCGCCCGGATCTCGGTCTTCGCCGGTGGGGCGACCCTCGAGCAGATCGAAGAGGTCTGTTTCGACCCCAGCGACCGAGCCATGGCGCTCGACGTCGTGTCCTCCCTCGTCGACAAGAGCCTGCTCCGCGAGGCCACCGTTGGAGGCGTGCCGCGCTTCCAGATGCTCGAAACGATCCGGCAGTTCGCCGCCGAGCAGCTGGCTGCCACGGACGAGGCCGCCGAGATCCGTGCCCGCCACGCGGCGTCGACCCTGGCCTTCGCCGAGGCCGGCGCGTCCGAGGTCCTCGGACCCGAGAGCCGGGCGTGGCTCGACCGCTATGAGCTCGAACGCGACAACATTCGTGCGGTGGCCGCCTGGTCCCTCGAGGGCCCGCACACCGAGACGGCGCTCCGCCTGTTGAGCGCCTGTTGGCGCTACTGGCAGATCCGCGGCTACCTGACGGAGGCGCGCGCCTTCGCCGAGCGGGCGCTGACGCTCCCCGATACGCACCAGTTCCCGGCCGAGCGGGAGCTGGCGCTCGAGGCGGCGGGCGGCATCGCCTACTGGCAGGGCGACCCGGATGCCGCGCGGGTCTGGTACCAGGAGACGCTCGACCTGGCCCGGGCGCGCAAGGACGATCAGGCGGAGGCCAATGCCCTCTACAACATGACGTTCACGTTTGCCTGGCAGCCGGAGTCCCAGGATGCCGCCCGGCGGGTCGCCGAGGAGGCCCTCGCCGTCAACCAGCGCATCGGCGATCAGCTCGGGATCGGGCGGTCGCTGTGGGCGATCGCCAGCACCTACTACTTCGCCAGCGACTGGACCAGGTCAGCGGAGCTGATTGAAGAGGCCCTGGCCATCTTTCGCACGCTCGACAATCGGTTCATGACCGGGTGGACGCTGTACATGCGGTCGCTGGTGAACATGAAGCTGGCGCCGGACGTAGTCGGGCGCGACCTCGAAGAGGCGTACCGGATCTTCCGCGAGACCGATGACGTCACCGGCTACGTCCTCGTCTTCGACGCGTTCGCCGCCGCCGCGCACCAGGCCGGCGATGACGTGACGGCCGCGAGGCTCAGCGGGTTTGCGTCCGCGACCGAACATCTCGCCGGGTCCGGACTGGGCGCCGCCAACCGTGAGCTGGCCGATTTTCATCCGAACGAGCTGGCGGCCACCAATCCCGACTTTGCGCGAGAGTTCGGGATCGGCCAGCGGATGAGCCTCGCCGACGCGGAGCGCCTGGCGATGGTGACCGGGGGCGAAGCCTAGGCCGGAGCGGCGAGGTCGCGGCGGGGGAAGACGACGAGCGCCCAGATGATGGGCAGCACCAGGGCGACCGCGAAGATCACGATGTCGACCGGGTCGAGGTTGCCGGTCAGGATCTCGCCGGGGTTGAAGTGGTGGAAGAGCGAGTACTCCTGGGTCCATTCGAGGTCGGGCAGGAAGGTGCCGAGGATCTCGAAGAAGTAGTTGACTCCCAGGTACGCCAGGCTCAGGGCCAGGGCCGGCGCGCGGCGGTCGAAGCTCACGCTGGCGGCCAGGGCGAACGCGGCAAATGCCCCCCACATCAGGAGGCCGACGACCCACACCAGCGGGAAGTACGCGATGTTGACCTCGTCGTCGACCCCCAGCAGCAGGATGCTGATCAGCTGGCCGAGCAGGAGGAACGCGAGGACGAACGCGACCGCGATCTTCACCCCGGCCCCGACCGAGGCGTAGAACCGACGCCGGCTCAGCGGGCGAGCGAGCAACACCTCGAGGGTGCCCTGTTCGCGCTCTCCGGCGACGGCGTTGGCGGCGGCGCCGATGGCGAAGATGGCGACCAGGCCGATGCCGATCGGATGCTCGAAGCCGAGCGTGATCGAGCCGGGCAGGGTGAACAGGCTGCCGGATCCGAAATTCAGGAAGTTCTCCGGGAACCCGCCCTCGATGAGGTTCGCGAAGAGGTCCTGGAACGTGGTGTAGAAGGTCGGGATCAACGCCCCCCAGCCGGTGGCCACCAGGCAGACGACGATAAGCCGGACCCGCTGCCAGTACAGCGTCTGCCGAAGGATCCGCAGGCTCACGCCGTTTCCTCCCGGAGGTCACCGTCCTCGCCGGCGTAGTACTCGAAGAAGACCTCCTCCAGGCGCGCGGGCTCGATGAGCAGGTCGACCAGTGACGGCGAGGCGACGGCTCGAACGAACGGCGCGACGTCTCCCGACAGGGTGGCCGTGATCCGATCGCGCGAGGCGACCAGGTCGCCGATTCCGGGCACGCCGTCGAGGTCGGGTGCCGCCCCTCGCCAGCGCAGCGTGACCCGTCGCTTCCGCCGGGCGAGCAGCTCGTCCACGTGCTGGAGGGCCATGAGGTGACCGGCGCGGATGATCGCGACCCTGTTGCATACCCGCTCGACCTCGGACAGGTAGTGCGAGCTCATGAAGATCGTCCGGCCTGCCTCACGCAGGTCGTCGAGGATCTCGTAGAACGCCTGTTGCATGAGGGGATCGAGGCCCTCGGTCGGTTCGTCGAGGATCGCCAGCTCGGGATCGTGCTGAAGGGCCTGGATGACGCCGAGCTTCTGGCGCATGCCGCGGCTGTAGTCGCGGACCTTTCGCCTGAGGTCGGCGTCCGGCAGCTGGAGGCGCTCGGTCAGCTCGGCGCGGCGGACCGGTTCCCGCTGCTGGAGGTCGGCGTAGTACTCGAGCGACTGGTGACCGGTGAGCGAGCCGTAGACGGCCATCCCGCCCGGCAGATAGCCCACTCGTCGACGCAGCGCGACCGAATCGGCCTCGATGTCCAGGCCGAGCACGGTGGCCGAACCGCTCGTCGGGTGGAGGAAGCCCAGGAGGGTCCGGATCATCGTCGACTTCCCGGCCCCGTTCGGGCCGAGAAACCCGAAGATCTCGCCGGCCTCGACGTCCAGGCTGACATCGGTCAAGGCGCGGATCGGCCCGCCCCGATGGCCGGGACGGTGGAGCCCGCCGCCGTAGTGCTTGGTCAGGTGCTCCGAATGGATCGCCGGCTGGTTGACGGCTGCGGCCCATTCGGACATGGCCCGAGCCTAGCGCAAACCCGCGGGATCAGATGGCGCTGATGGCCAGCTCGGCGGCTTCGTCGGGTGGGGGGATGTAGGCCATCTCGAGGACTCGCCCGTCGCTGAAGGTCAGCGCCCAGACGCTCCCCTTCTGACAGGGCAGCGAGTCGGGGACGACCCGCGCGTCGTGTTCCGCGATGCGGCTCAGCAGGTCCGGGATGACCGTGCCCTGGCTGCAGGCCACCGCGTCGCGGGTCGGCGAACCAACGGCCCGGATGAGGGCCACCGCCTCGAGTTCCCGGCCCGGGTATCCCTCCTCGGACAGGACCGAGTCCTGCCGGATCTCGACCCCGACCGCGTCGGCCAGCGGGCTCACCGACTGGACGCATCGGTCGACGTCGGCCGACACGATCTCCGCGATGTCGAATCGAGCCAACAGCCGGGCCAGGCCGTCGGCCTGTCCCCAGCCCGCGTCGTCCAGTGGTCGCCGGGCGTCATCGCCCGTCCACGAGGAGGCCGATCCGGCGCTCCCGTGACGGACCAGGAGCACCGTCCGGGTCGCGCCGGGGCCGTGGGCGAAACGCTCGAGGACCACGCGGTCGCTCTCGCGGGTGAGGATCGCCGACGCGGCGTCCAGGCTGAGCCAGCGCATGTCGTCGATCTCGTCGTTCGGGGCGAATGCGCCGGTCTCGGCGCGCATCGCCCACCAGTGGACGACCTTCAGGCGCTCGACGCCGGCCACCGCCTTCATGTACCGGGTTTCGCCCAGCGCGCGTCCGATGCGAACCCGGTAGCCGGTCTCCTCCAAGACCTCGCGCACGGCACCCTCGACCTCGGGCTCGCCGGGCGCCAGCTTCCCCTTGGGGAGGCTCCAGTCGTCGTACCGGGGCCGATGGACGACCGCAACCTCGACACCTGGCTCGGCTTCCGTCGCGTCCGCCGCGGCATCCGCTGGTCGCCACAGGACACCGCCGGCGGCTCGGATGAGGGGCTCGGTCACGGGCTGGTCATCCAGCGCCGGTTGCGTCGGCGCCGGAGCCTCGCCCACGTTCGAGCCACCCGCCGCCGCTCGTCCTCGGCTGCCTGGGCCTCACGCTCCATGACGCGACCCGCAGCCACGATCAGGGCGAGGTCGCCCTCGTGCGCCTCCGCCGCCTTGTGCGCCTGATCGGAGGCGACGACCGCGTCCTGGTGCCGTCCCAGCAGGTCCTGGAACAGGCCGAGCTCGTCACCGAACGCACGCGCGGCCGCCGCGCGCTCAGGGTCGAGACCCCGAGCGGCCGTCTCGGCCGCGTACCGGGCCCGCTTCGCGGCGATTCTCGTCCGGTGGAGATCCGTGTCCGCCGGGCGCTCGGCGGTGACGAGCGCGTCGGCGCGCTTCTTGAGTCGCGTCCACGGCTGGCGCGCCAGCTCCGGCAGCACGATCCCGGATGGCCGCCGGCTCTCCGGACCGAGGTCCGGGTCCCGGGCGAGCACCACGAGGCGTTCGAGGAGTTGGGCGTAGCGGTCCGAGCGGAGCTCCTCCAGCAGCGCGGTGCGGGCCCGCTCATGGCGGTCGTGCAGGTCGGCGAGCATGGGTCCCAGGGGTTCGGCAAGGTCGGCATGCGCGGAGGCCATGCGTCCGACGAGGACGTCGAGATCCCGCACGGTGCCCAGCCGTGCGGCGAGCTCGCGGAGGTCCGCGTCGAGGCCGCGTGCCCAGTCGAGGGCGAACAGGGGGGCCAGGGTCCGCAGGTCGCTGCGCAGCCGGCGAACGCCGACCCGGAGCTGGTGCAGATCCTCGGCGGATCCCATCCGCGTTCCCGGGTCGTGGCGCAGGATCCGGATCAGGCCGTCGGCCAACGCGGCTCGGACCGCCCAGCCCGCCGGGTCCTCGGGACCGAAGGTCGGGACGACCACGTCCGGCGGACCGGTGGCGGTCGGACCCAGGGCCCGAACGGCCTTCGGGATCGGCTCGGCCCCCACCGCTCCCGCGGCCAGCAGCCGGTCGGTGACGGCCGTGAGGTCGTCGAGGGATGCCTCGTGCGCCTCGAGCTCGAGCTCGCTGAAGCGAGACCGGATATCGCCGCCGTCGAGGACGGTGACCTCGTCGCTGGTGAGATCGGCCACCGCATGCCCATCGCCGGACAGCAGCCGCCAACCAGCGCGGCGCGTCGCCAGCACGGCGGCCGGCGCCAGCGGATGGGACCGGACATGGGCGGTGACGAGGTCGATCAGGACCTCGGGGATGTCCCCCGGCTCTCCCTCGACCTCCATCTCGTGGCGAGCCGTGGGCATGACCCCGCTCACCGCGGTCGCGGTCGTCGGCAGCTTCAGGGTCCAGGCCGGATGGTCCCCCTCACCGGTCCGGTGACGAAGGGTGATGCCCCAGCGGGCGAGGCGACGGTCGACCGTGTCGTAGTAGGTGGCCCGCAGCTCCTGGATCGGGATCGGCTCGACCTCGGATACCGATCCGGCTCCGACGAGGTCGGGAATCGCAAACGCCCGCCCGACCGCAAACTTCAGCTCAAGCTCAGTGGTCACGCCTGCATTGTCTGTCGCATCAGCTCGTCCTGGAGGCTGATGGGCTCGGAACCGCGGGGCGGGTTGACCCGCGACCACTTGCCGTCGGACTTGAGGGTCCACGCGTGGGTCGTGTCCGCCCATGCCAGGTCGAGGATCCCGTCCAGCCGATCCTGGATGGCCGGGTCGTCGACCCGGACGAGGGCCTCGACCCGGCGGTCGAGGTTGCGATCCATCATGTCGGCGCTGCCGATCCAGAATTCCGAGTCCTCTCCCGTCCCGAACCGGTAGATCCGGGAGTGCTCGAGGAAGCGACCCACGATCGAGCGGACCCGGATCGTCTCGGACAGCCCGGCCACGCCGGGACGGATGACGCACGGCCCCCGGACAAGGAGGTCGACCTCGACGCCTTGCTGCGAGGCGGCGTACAGGGCATCGGCAATACCGGTGTCGACGAGCGCGTTCATCTTCATCGCGATCCGGCCCGGCGCCTTGGCGGTGGATCGGTCCATCTCGCGCTCGATCATCTCGAGCATCCGGCGGCGGAGGTTGATCGGCGCCACGATCAGGGCGTCGTACTCGCTGCGGCGCGAGTAGCCGGTCAGCACGTTGAACAGGTGGGTCACGTCATCGGTCAGCCGCTCATCGGCGGTCAGCAAGCCGAGGTCCTCGTAGATCCGGGCCGTGGCCGGGTGGTAGTTCCCGGTCCCGATATGGACGTAGCGGCGGACCAGCGCTCCCTCCTGGCGGACGACGAGGCAGACCTTGCAGTGGGTCTTCAGGCCAATCAGGCCATACACGACGTGGCAGCCGGCCTGCTCCAGCTTGCGGGCCCACGCGATGTTCGCCTCTTCGTCGAGGCGGGCCTTGAGCTCGACCAGGGCCACGACCTGCTTGCCGGCGGCGGCAGCCCGGATCAGGGCGTCGACGATCGGGCTCTGGCCGGAGGTCCGGTACAGCGTCTGCTTGATGGCGAGGACCGACGGGTCGACCGCGGCCTGCTCGATGAAGGCCTGGACCGTGCCGGCGAACGAGTCGTACGGGTGGTGAACGAGGACGTCGCCGGCGCGCAGCGCGCTGAAGACATCGGCCGGACCCTCCGCGGTCGGGGCGAGGGCCCGCGGGGTGACCGGGTGGAAGGGCGGCGGCTTGAGGTCCGGGCGGTCGAGGTTGACGAGCCCCCACAGGTCGGCGAGGCCGAGCGGCGCCGGCAGCTCGTGGGTGTCCGGCGCGCCGATCTGGAGCTCACGGCCAAGGAGCGCGATGACGTGGTCGGGCATGCCCTCCTCGACCTCGAGCCGGACCGCGCGCGAGAAGCGCTGCCGACGCAGCTCCTCCTCGATCGTCTCCAGCAGGTCCTCGCCTTCGTCGTCGTCGATCTCGAGGTCGGAGTGGCGCGTCACCCGGAACGTCCACGACTCGACGACGACCATGCCCGGGAAGAGCTCCTCGAGGTTGGCCGCGATCACCGACTCCAGCGGAACCCAGGCCGGCCCATGGCCATTGCCCTCGACGTACATGAAGCGCGGGAGCAGCGGCGGAACCTTGATCCGGGCGAAGAGCCGCCGCCGGCTGGCCTGGTCGCGGACGAGCACTGCCAGGTTCAGTGACAGGTTCGAGATGTAGGGGAACGGGTGACCCGGATCGACGGCGAGCGGGGTCAGGACCGGGAAGATCTGGTCGTTGAACGTCTCGCGCAGGGCATCCTGGGCAGCCTCGTCGAGCTCCTCCCAGGTGGCGATCCGCACGTCGGCGGCGGCAAGCCCGGGCCGGATGTCGTCCGCGAACATCCGCGCGTGGCGGGTGGCCAGCTTCCGGACGCGGCGGTCGATGCGAGCCAACTGCTGGGCGGCGGTCAGCCCGTCCGGCGAGGTGGTCAGCGTGCCCGCCGCCACCTGCCGCTTCAGGCCGGCGACCCGGACCTGGAAGAACTCGTCGAGGTTCGCGGCAAAGATGGCGGCGAACTTCGCCCGCTCGAGGAGCGGCGCCTCCTGGTCTTCGGCCAGGGCGAGCACCCGCTCGTTGAACTGGAGCGTGGAGAACTCGCGGTTGAGGTACCGATCCGGTCCGACGACGGAGGTCGGCCGCGGCTCAACCGCCGAGAGCGCGCGGCGCCGGGCTATGGTGGCCATGGGGGTCTAAGCGTACGCACGCCCTGTTAGGCGGTCAATAAACGGCGGTCCGGGGGAGATCAGTCCCCCGGACCGCCTTTCGACGGGGCGATGACGAGCGTCAACCCTCGGCGGCGGCCTGCCTTCGCCGGTTGACGGCCACCAGGCCCGCCAGCCCTGCCACCAGGGCGACGAGAGTGACCAGCGCGACTGCTGGTGCCAGCGGCGGGACCGAAATGCCGGTTGCCGGGGCCGCGGGCGGGGTGATCGCGGTGCCGACCGCGACCGTGTCCAGGGCGAACGTCCCGGCGAAGCCGGCGCCGACGACCTGAGCGGAGACGGCCCAGTTGCCGCCCTGCGGCAGGTCGACGGTCGCCTCCCAGCGGCCGGCCATGGTGGTCTCGGTTGCTTCGGCTTCCACGGTGGCCCCGTCGGAGGCACGGGTGAAGGTCAGGTGGACGCCACTGGCCGCGTAGGGCTGCTCGTCCTCGAGGACGAAGATGCCGACCGTCTCGGTCGTGCCGGCGCTCATCGGGCCGCCGGGATCGAGGGTCACGATCATGCCGGCGCACTGCGATGGGTCGTGCTCGCACTTGGCGAGGGTGGCGCCGGCGGTGACCAGGACGAGGGCCGAGGCGGTCGCCAGGGCGAGGGCCAGGCGGGCGGGAGTGGAACGATGCACGGCGAACCTCCTCGGAATGGTGGTGATGGAACTCGTACACCCGGCTGACGGGAGGGGTTCCATCCGCCCGCCATACTTCCGCGCCGTGAGGCGAGGACGGAACCGCGGCGACGAACGCGGTGTATCGGTCGTGCCAGGTGGAGGGCTGTCCACTGTCCGACCGTGAACTCATGGAACGGGCGCGGCGTGGGGACGTCGTTGCCTACGAGGAGCTCGTGCGCCGATACGAGGAAGTGGCCTACCGGACCGCCTTCCTGGTCTGCGGCGACGCTGATGAAGCGCGCGACGCGGCCCAGGAAGGGTTCATCCGTGCCTGGCGGGCGCTGCCCAGCTTCAAGGCCGGGGCGGAGCCACGCCCCTGGCTGCTCGCCATCGTCGCCAATGCCGCTCGCAACCGCCGGCGTGGGTCGACGCGGCGTGCCGCGCTCGGGCTTCGCCTGGCGGCGGACCCCCTCTCGGGCGGTGCAGCCCCATCGCCCGAGGGGTCGGTCCTCGCCGGCGAACGACGGACCGCGCTCCTCCAGGCGGTGGAGCGGCTCAAGCCCGAGGACCGGCTGGTGATCGGCCTGCGCTGGTTCGTCGAGCTCGACGAGGCCGCCATGGCCGCGGTCCTCAAGGTCCCCCGCGGGACGGTGAAGTCGCGCCTGTCGCGCGCCATGCGGCGCCTGCGCGACGAGGTCGGCAGCGATGTCTGACCGATCCGGCCGCGTGCCCGACTCCGAGCCCGACGCCATGCTCGAGATCCAGATGGCCGAGCTGGCGCGCCTGGTCCAATTTCCGGAGACGCCAGAGATCACGCCAGCGGTGATCGACGCAATCGCCTCCGGATCGCGGAGGATCACCTGGTCACAGCCCGGCCTCCTCCGGCGCGGGATCGCGCTCGGGGTGCTGGCCACGATCCTGGTCGCGAGCGCGGCCGGCGCGGTCGGGATCGGGATCGGAGCGATCCAGATCAAGTTCGCCGATGGCACGCCCTTGCCGACGCCGGTCACCTCGATTCGACTGCGCACGCTCGGGCGCGAGGTCAGCCTGGAGCAGGCCGACGCGGCCGTGGCCTGGCCGATCATCGTGCCGCACGACCCGGTGCTCGGCGAACCGGACGCGATCTACCTGAACGCCATCCCTTCAGGCGGCACGGTCAGCTTCGTCTGGGGCCCGCGGGAGGGCATTCCGGCGGCGGCGGACGGCATCAGCCTGGTTGTCACCGAGTTCCGGGCCGACATCGCCCCCGAAGCCTTCGAGAAGATGATCGACGAGGGGACGACGGTCGAGAAGGTGTACGTCAACGGCCTTCCCGGCTGGTGGATCGAGGGCGGGACGCATGCATTCTTCTACCGAGACCAGAACGGCGACATGGTCGACACCTCGCTCCGCCTGGTGGGCAGCGCCCTGATCTGGGATTCGGGCCGGTTGGCGATCCGCGTCGAGGGGGCTCCAGACCTGAAGACTGCGATGCGCGTGGCGGGGTCGCTGGAGTAGACTCACGCCCCGGCCGTGGCCCCAGGTGGGCGCGGTCGTCCTTCTGCCTCCACCATCTCCAGGGTCCCGCCCCGCCATGAAGATCGCCGTCCCGCGCGAGACCGCCGAAGGCGAAGCCCGCGCCGCCCTCACGCCCCAGATTGCCGGTCAGCTCGTCGCGTCCGGCAACGAGGTGCTCGTGCAGGCCGGGGCCGGTGACGGCGCTCATTTCCCGGACGCCGCCTACGCCGAGGCGGGAGCCACGATCGTGCCCGACGTCGCCGCCCTCTACGGACAGGCGGACCTCGTCCTCCGCGTCGGGCGCCCCACGGACGAGGAGATCGATATGCTCCGCCCCGAGGCCGTCCTGATCGGGACGCTGGGCACGCTTTCGAACCCGAAGCTCGCCGCCCGTCTCGCCGAGCGCGGGATCACCGCGATCAGCATGGACGCCATCCCGCGGATCACCCGCGCCCAGTCGATGGACTCGCTGTCGAGCCAGAGCACGGTCGGCGGTTACAAGGCCGTCCTGCTGGCCGCGACCCGGCTGCCGAAGTTCTTCCCGCTGCTGACCACCGCCGCCGGAACGGTCCGTCCCGCCCGGGGCCTGATCATGGGCGCCGGCGTGGCTGGGCTGATGGCGATCGGCACCGCGCGGCGGCTCGGCGCAGTGGTCGAGGCGTTCGACGTTCGACCGGTCGTCAAGGAGCAGGTCGAGAGCCTCGGCGCGACGTTCATCGAGGTGCCCATGTCCGACGAGGAGAAGGCCGCGGCCCAGACCGCCGGTGGCTACGCCCGGGAGATGAACGAGGACTACCAGCGTCGCCAGCGGGAGCTCATCGCCGAGCGGGTCCAGGCCGCCGACTTCGTCATCACCACCGCCCTCATCCCGGGCCGTCCCGCGCCGAAGCTCATCACCGCCGAGATGGTGAAGACCATGCAGCCGGGCAGCGTCATCGTCGACATGGCGGCGGAGGCGGGCGGCAACTGCGAGCTGACCGAGCCGGGACGGGAGGTCGTGGTCAACGACGTCACGATCATCGGCTTCACCAACCTGCCGGCCACCCTGCCGACCCACGCCACCCAGATGTACGCGAAGAACGTCCAGACCTTGGTCGATCACCTCGTCAAGGAAGGCACGCTGACCCTCGACCTCGAGGACGAGATCACGAAGGGCGCGACGATCACCCACGGCGGCAAGGTCGTCCACGAGGCGACCGCGGCGGCCCTCGCCGCGCCGTCCGGGGAGGCCAAGCCGTGACCGAGGCCCTCGACCCGCGCGCGCTCGTCGACGCCGTATTTGTCCTCGTCCTGGCCGCGTTCGTCGGCTACGAGATCGTGAGCAAGGTGCCGACCATGCTCCACACGCCGCTCATGTCGGGTGCGAACGCGGTCCACGGCGTGATCGTGGTCGGCGCGATCATCGTCACCGCCACGGCGGACACCCCGCTCCAGCTGGGCCTGGGCCTGGTCGGCGTGATCCTGGGCACGATCAACGTCGTCGGCGGCTTCGTGGTCACCGACCGGATGCTCGAGATGTTCCGCGGCCGGCGGGACGATCGCTCCTCGGGGGACAAGCCGTGACCCCGATCCAGCTGGCGACCTACGGGGTCTACCTGGTCGGCTCCATCTCCTTCATCCTCGCGCTCAAGTTCCTCGCCTCGCCGAGGACGGCCCGCACCGGCAACCTGCTCGGGGCCGGCGGGATGATCCTCGTCGTCGGCTGGACGATCGCCACGACCGAGGGCCTGCTCGACAACTGGTGGGTGATCGTCGTGGGCGGGCTGATCGGCTCGGTCATCGGCGTGATCGGCGCCAGGCGGGTACCGATGACCGCCATGCCCCAGATGGTCGCGATCTTCAACGGCGCCGGCGGCGGCGCGGCGGCGGTCGTCGCCGTCTCCGAGTTCCTGACCGCGACCGGCGAAAGCGGCAGCGAGCTGCTGCCGGTGATCCCGATGATCGCCACCCTGCTGGGCGCCGTGATCGGCTCGGTCTCGCTGACCGGATCGGTCATCGCCTTCGGGAAGCTCCAGGGCTTCATCGCCGCCCGGCCGGTGACCTATCCGGGCTCGCGCTTCGTCGCCGCGGCGCTGCTCATCGGCCTGTTGGTGATCGCCGTTGCGCTCGCGTTCGTGACCAACGACGTCACCCTGTTCCTCGTCTTCGTCGCGCTCGCCCTGCTCGCCGGCGTCCTGATCGTGATGCCCATCGGCGGGGCGGACATGCCGGTCGTTATCAGCCTCCTGAACTCGTACACCGGCATCGCGGTGGCGGCCACCGGCTTCGTGCTCGGCAACTACGCCCTGCTCATCGCCGGGACCCTGGTCGGGGCGTCGGGCGCGATCCTCACCCAGCTCATGTGTCGGGCCATGAACCGCTCGCTGCTGAACGTCCTGTTCGGCGCCTTCGGGACGGGCGGGGGCGCGGCGGTGGCCGGTGGCGCGGCCGAGCAGAACGTCCGGACGATCAACGCCGAGGACGCGGCCGTGCTCATGGCCTACGGGAAGAGCGTGATCATCGTCCCGGGCTACGGGATGGCGGTGGCCCAGGCCCAGACCCCGGTCCGCGAGCTGATGGACCTCCTCCTCGCGAAGGGCGTCGACGTCCAGTTCGCGATCCATCCGGTCGCCGGCCGGATGCCGGGCCACATGAACGTCCTCCTTGCCGAGGCGAACGTCCCGTACGAGCGGCTCAAGGAGATGGACGAGATCAACGATGACTTCGCGAATGCCGATGTCGCGCTCGTGATCGGCGCCAACGACGTGACCAATCCGGCCGCCCGGACGGACACGACCTCGCCGATCTACGGTATGCCGATCCTCAACGTCGACCACGCCCAGAACGTCATCGTCCTGAAGCGCTCGATGGCCGCCGGCTTCGCCGGCATCGACAACCCGCTGTACGGCGACCCGAAGACGGCGATGCTGTTCGGGGACGCCAAGTCGACAGTCCAGGCCCTGGTCGCCGGGGTGAAGTCCGCCTGACCCGGTCGCGTCAGCGGTTCGCGCGAACCGCCTTCCAGACCGATCGCAGGCCGGCCTTCTGGCCGTAGAGCAGGACGCCGGCCGAGTAGATCCGCCCCGCCACCCAGAGGGCAATGAACGCGCCCAGGATCAGGAGACCGAACGACAGCGCGATCTCCCACGGCTCGATGAGCCCGAAGACGAGGCGGAGGGGGATGAGGTACGGACTGAAGAACGGGACGAATGACAGGACCTTGACCCAGTCCGCGTCCGGCGCGTTCAAGGCCGTGAACGCGATGAGGTATCCCGCGACCCCGACGATGATCATCGGTCCCGTGATGGTCTGGACGTCTTCCACCCGGTTCGCGGTCGACCCGAGGGCCGCATAGAGCGTCGCGTACAGCCCGAACCCGCCGACAAAGAACAGGCCTACCACCAGAAGCACGCCGATGTTCAGGCCCTGGAGCTCGATAGGCTCCCCGGCGTTCGCCTCTCCGAGCACGAGCCGGCTGATCGTTCCCTGGAGCAGCAGGCCGCCAATGGCCGCCGCGACGATAACCACGTACTGGAGCAGGCCCGCCCCACCTGCACCCATCACCTTGCCCAGCAAGAGCTGGCGAGGCGTGGCGGCGGTGATCAGCAGCTCCATGACCCTGCTCGACTTTTCCTCGGCCACGGATGTGGCCACCCACTGGCCGTAGGTGATGATCGCCATGAACATCAGCACCAGCAGGACGGTGGCCAGCAGGTATCGCGGTCCGAAGTTCTCCTCGGGGTTGACGGCATCCGGATCGACCGGCGTCACCTCGAAGGCAGTGGGCGCGAAGATCTCGCCGATCTGGTCCGGCTGAACCCCCGCCCGGACCAGGCGATCGGCGATCGTCACCTGGCTGGTGGCCGCCGTCACCCCGATCACCGTCGAGCTCGTCCCAGTCTCCGCCGTGTAGAGGTCGAACGTCAGCTCGTCCGCCTCGTCGCGCGCGACGGTCACCAGCCCGTCGCGCTCGCCCGCCTCGACGGCCGCTTGCTCGGCCTCCTGGTCCGTGGCGAGGTCGGCGTCGAGGGTGATCTGCTCCATCCCGTTCAGGGTTGCGACCAGCGCCGCAGCAGCCTCCTCTGTCCCCGGCGATTCGGCGTAGACCGATATCGACGAGGGCTGGTCGAGTCCGAGTGCGCTGAGCCCGATCGGGAGCATTGCCAGCCCAACGCCAACCAAGGCAAGGATGAGGGTCACGACCTGGAAGGCTCGGCTTCGAACCCGGAGCGTGAACTCCCGCACCGTCACCGTCCAGGCATTGGGAAACAGGCCCATCAGCCGCGCTCCTGGGCCGGTGCGAGGTGGCTCTCGTCCTCGGCCGCCGGCCGCCCGACGTGCTCGATGAAGACCTCCTCGAGCGAGGGATCAGAGATCTCGAAGCGGGTGACCTTTTCGCCGCGCTGCAGGGCGCTCTCGAGCAGCGTCCGCGGATCGGTGCCCGAGGCAACGTGGAGCTCGAGGTAGTCCTCGCCGCGCCGGGTGAGGGTCACGCCCGGCACCTGTTCGACCCACCCCAGGCCATCGGTACCGTCCGCATGTTCGGTCGCGAGCCGGACGACCTGGCGGCCCATCGCCCGCTTCACGTCGCGGACGAGGCCGCCGACCACGACCTTGCCGCGGTCGACGATGACGATCGACTCGCACAGCTCCTCGACGGTCTCCATCTGGTGGGTCGAGAAGATCAGCGCCTTGCCCCGCCGACGCATCTCGAGGAAGGCCTCCTTGAGGAGCTGGACATTCACCGGGTCGAGGCCGCTGAACGGCTCGTCCATGATCAGGACGTCGGGGTCGTGGAGAATCGCGGCAATGAACTGGATCTTCTGCTGGTTGCCCTTCGACAGCTCCTGGACCTTCCGGTCGCGGTAGTCGGGGACCCGGAACCGCTCCAGCCAGTCCTCGACGTCGGCCGCCGCCTCCTTGCCAGGAACCCCGTACAGGCGGGCGAAGAACTGGAGGACGTCCATCACCGTCATCTGCAGGTAGAGGCCGCGTTCCTCGGGGAGGTAGCCCCAGGTCCGGCGCGGGACCTCCGTGTTCGACTTGCCCTGCCAGGTCACCGTGCCGCTGTCGGCGCGCAGGATGTCGAGCACGATCCGCATCGACGTCGTCTTGCCGGCGCCGTTGGCCCCCAGCAGGCCGAAGATCCGGCCGGGCTCCGCGGTGAAGCTCACCCCGTCCAGCGCGACGATCTCGCCGAACCGCTTGGTGACCGTGTCGACGACGAGGCTCATGGACGACCGATGCTACCCGAGGACCGGTAGAGTCCGCCCATGACCGGTCACGACCGATGGGTGGTCTTTGACGTCGGCGAGACCCTCGTCGACGAGACGCGGGTGTGGTCGGCCTGGGCTGATGTCGTCGGCGTCCCGCGGCTGACCTTCATGGCCGTCCTCGGGGCGGTCATCGCCCGCGGGGGCGCGCACCAGGAGGTTTTCGCGGCGCTGGGCCTCGACCACTGGGAGCGGCATCGCGACGACCTCGAGGCGGCCTACGGCGGCTTCCGCGAGGAGGACCTGTACCCCGACGTCCGGCCGGCCATGGCGGCGCTGCGCGCGGCGGGCTTTCGGCTCGGGATCTTCGGCAACCAGCCGGCCCATCGCACGGCCGAG
>DATBLJ010000102.1:0-14188 GCA_036555375.1 Candidatus Limnocylindria bacterium | reverse complement strand
GCCCCGGCTCAGCCAGCCACGCACCGGATCCTCAGGTCGCCGGGGACGCGGACGGCGCGACCGACGGCTCCGGGTTGCCGGTCAGCTCCGCGATCGCGTCGAGGATCCGGCCCAGCTCATCCACCGCGTCCTGGTACGCGCCAAGGTCACCCGCGTTGAGGGCCGCCTGGGCGGCGTCGTACTGCTCCTGGGCGAGGGTGATGAGCTGGGAGACGTCATCCGGCAGCTCGCCGCCACCACCTCCGCCGCCGCCTCCGCCGCCCGGGTCGGGCACCTGGGTCTCGCCGAGGAGCTGACGGAGGCCCTCGTCGATCGTCTCGGCGAAGGCGATCCGCGTCTGGTCGGCGAGGATGACCCGCTTGAACTCGGGGAAGCTGGACTGGGTCGAGCGGAGGTAGATCGGCTCGACGTAGATGATCGAGTCACCCATCGGCAGGACCAGCAGGTTGCCGCGGACGACGTCGGAGCCGGCCTGGCTCCACAGCGTGAACTGGGCGCTGATCCGCGAGTCCTGGTTGATCCTGGCCTGGATCTGCTGCGGGCCGAGCGTCGTCGTGTCGACCGGGAAGCGGAATTCGATCCGATCGCCGTAGTCGCCGGGATCCATCCGGGCCGCGACCCACGCGATCATGTTCTGGCGCTGGGCGGCGACCAGCGGCTGGATGAGGACGAACTCGCTGTGGTCCTCGCCGGGCACCTTCATGATCACGTAATAGGGCTCGAGGTAGGTGCCCTCGCCCGAGACGTCCGCGGCCTGGGTCGGGAACGCCCAGCGGTCATCCTGGTTGTAGAAGGTGCCCGCTCCCGAATCGGTCGGAGCGATGTGGTACAGCAGGTACGCGGTGTTCTGGGCGGCGAACAGGTCTTCGGGATAGCGCAGGTGCGCGACCAGCGAATCGGGCATCTCGGACAGGGGCTCGAACAGGCCGTCGAAGATCCGTGACCAGGCCGCGATGATCGGGTCGTCGGGGTCGGCGATGAAAAACTGCACGTCGCCGGTGTAGGCGTCGACCACGACCTTGACCGAGTTCCGGACGTAGTTGGCACCCGGGAACGTGCTCTCGAACGGCAGCGGCTGGGCATTCGGGTAGCGGTCGCTCGTCGTGTAGGCGTCCCAGATCCAGACCAGCCGGCCGTCGGCGCTGACGAGGTACGGATCCCGGTCGTAGGCGAGGAACGGCGCGAGCTCGGGTACGCGGGTCTGGATGTCCCGGCGATACAGGATTTCCGAGTCGCCGGTGAGCTGGTCGCTGATCAGGAGGTTGAGGTCACCGAACCGGATCGCGAACAGGAGGCGCGAGAAGAAGTTGTCGACCCGGACGCCGGTGTCCGCGGTCCACGAGGTCGTGGCGCCGGCCTGCTCGCCGAGCGGGTAGTCGAACTCCGGGGTCCGGGTCCGGACGACGACGTAGTCGGTCGTCGCCTCGCCGAAGTAGATCCGGGGCTCGCCGACCGGCAGATCGGGCTGGCGGTTGATCCCACTGATCAGGTAATCAGGCTGGCCCTCGGGGGTCACCGCGTTGGATGGCACCGCGGTCACGCCGTAGCCATGGGTGAAGACGAGGCGTTCGTTGGTCCAGGTCCGGGCGGCATCGGCCAGCCGGTCGATCTCGATCTCGCGGCCGGAGAGCATGATCTGGCGCTGCGCCGCGTCGATCTCGTAGCGGTCGATGTCGACGTCGAGGAAGTTGTAGTACTGGCGCAGGATCTGCTGCTGCCCGAACGTCACGAGCAGCGGGCGGTAGTCCCACAGCCGCAGGTTGTCGAGGGTGTCGGCGTTCTCGTCGAAGAGCTCCCGGCTCGGCGGCTCCTCGCCGGTGAAGTCGCGCTCCTGGATGGCGTCGAGGTCGAAGGCCTCCCGGGTGGCGGCCAGGTGGCGCTGGATGTAGACCCGCTCCCGCTCGAGCTCGTTCGGCTCGACGCTGAAGCGCTGCACGGCGCCGGGGTAGAAGCCGCCGACGACGATGGAAAGCACGAGCCACGCGCCAGCGGCCAGGCCGATGAGCCACAGGGTCCGGAACCAGATGTTGGCCAGCAGGAGCGCCGCCGAGATGACCGCGACGACGGTCAGGATCAGGTACGCCGGCGCCTGGGCGTTCAGGTCGGTGTACATCGCCGCCTGGACGGTGCCGCCGATACCCCGCGTGGCGTAGACGAGCTCCGCGGTGTCGAGCTGGTAGCCGGCGGCGATGACGAGCAGAAGCGTTGCGCCGAGCAGGCTGACATGGGCCCGGACCGGGGCCGTCAGGTGGAACGACCAGCGGGTGGCGGCCACCGCGTACGCCGCGATCGTCAGGCCGATGATGACCACCAGCGAGATCACCGCCCAGCCCTGGACGAAGCGCCAGAACGGCAGGTCGAAGACGTAGAACCCGACGTCGCGGCCGAAGGCCGCATCGGTCGAGCCGAAGTCCCCGCCGTTCAGGAAGAGGAGGATGGTCTGCCAGTTGCCGCCCCAGCTGAGCCCACTGATCAGCGCGCCGACCAGGACGAGGCCGACCAGGATCACCGTCGCGGGTCGCGACAGGTCGGGCACCTCGATCGCGCCGACCCGACGGATCGGGACCTGGGGGCCCAGCCGCCGGGCGACCCACAGGCTCAGCAACGCCGGAACGGTGAACGCGGTAAACCCGACGAGGAACCACGCGATGCCGGCGGTGAACCGGGTGACGAGGACGTCGCGCCGACCGAGCGCGTCATACCAGGCCAGGTCGGTGACGAGGCTGATCAGCCCCGACAGGAGCTGGATCGCGATGAAGATCCCGAACAGGATGAGGACCCAGCGCAGCCAGGCGCCGGCCGGCTGGTTCGGCCGCGACCCGCGGGGGCGGAGGCGACGCGGGGGCGGCGGCCCATCGCCGTCATCGTCGTCGGGGATCTGCTCCTCGGGCGGCCCGACCGGGCGGCGCGGAAGGGGACGGCCCTCGCGGGCGTAGTCCTGCTCCATCTGGCGCCGCTGCATCTCTTCGAGCAGCCTGTCGAACCACGAGGACATCGGCCCGCATCCTACGGCGGATCGGTCACTCCCACTCGATGGTTGCCGGCGGCTTGGAGCTGATGTCGTAGACGACCCGGTTCACGCCGGGCACCTCGTTGACGATCCGTGAGCTGATCCTGGCCAGCAGGTCGTCCGGCAGACGGGCCCAGTCTGCCGTCATTCCGTCGTCCGACCGGACGGCGCGCACCGCGACGACGTTGGCGTACGTCCGGCCGTCGCCCATGACCCCGACGGTGTCGATCGGCGTCAGGACGGCAAACGACTGCCACAGCTGGTCGTAGACCCCGGCCGCCTTGATCTCGTCGATCACGATCCAGTCCGCCTCGCGGACGGTCGCCAGGCGCGAGGCGGTGACCTCACCGATGACCCGGATCGCGAGGCCGGGGCCCGGGAACGGCTGGCGCTGGACGATGGCCTCCGGCAGGCCGAGCTCGAGGCCGATCCGCCGGACCTCGTCCTTGAACAGGTAGCGGAGCGGCTCGATCAGGGCGAACGGCAGGTCGGGGGGCAGGCCGCCGACGTTGTGGTGGGTCTTGATCTTGGCGGCGGCCTTCGACTCGGCCGTCTTCGACTCGATGACGTCCGGGTACAGCGTGCCCTGGACGAGGTACGCGATCGAACCCAGGCTGGCCGCCTCCTCCTCGAAGACGCGGATGAACGCCTCGCCGATGCGGCGGCGCTTCTCCTCGGGATCGGTGACGCCGCGCAGGGTCGCGAGGAAGCGGTCCTGGGCGTCCACCATCCGGAGCTGGACGCCCAGGTGCTGCTGGAAGGCCTGGCGGAGCAGCTCGGACTCGCGCTTCCGCATGAGGCCGGTGTCGACGTAGATGCAGGTCAGCTGGTCGCCCACCGCCCGGTGCACGAGCGTGGCGGCGACCGCGCTGTCCACCCCGCCCGACAGCGCACAGATGACCCGCCCACCCCCCACCTGGTCGCGGATGGCGGCGACCGTGGTCTCGATGAACGAGCCGGCGGTCCAGTCCCCGCGGGCGCCGGCGATCCGGAGCGCGAAGTTGGCGAGGATCTCGCGCCCCTGCGGGGTGTGGACGACCTCCGGGTGGAACTGGAGGCCCATCAGCCCCCGATCGTTGGTCAGTGCCGCGTACGGTGTCGATTCGGTGGCGGCGATGGCCCGGAACCCGGGCGGCGGCTCGAGGATCGAGTCACCGTGGCTCATCCAGACGGGGGCCTCGTCCGCCAGCCCGGCCAGCAGCGGGTCATCCCCCGACGGGTGGACAGTCGCGGGCCCGTACTCCCGTCGCTCGGCCGGGGCGACCCGCCCGCCGAGCTGGTGGGCCATCAGCTGGACGCCGTAGCAGATGCCCAGCACCGGGATCGTCCCATCCCAGAGGCGCGGGTCGGCCTGCGGGGCATCCGCGTCGTAGACCGATGCCGGGCCGCCCGACAGCACGATGCCCAGCGGCTCGCGCGCGGTGATCTCCTGCCAGGGGGTGTCATGGGGCAGCAGGACGGAGTACACGTTCAGCTCGCGAATGCGGCGCGCGATGAGCTGGGCGTACTGCCCGCCGAAGTCGAGGACGACGATCGTCTCCGGGTCGCCCCCGGTGCGCGTCGGGCCGGCCGGCTGGCCGACCTCCTGCTCGATCCCGGTCATGACGGCTCCGGCCAGAAAGCGGTGGGCCGAGAGGCCGTCGCGCAGCAGGGCGGTGCTAGGCTGGGCCCATGGATGCGTCCCAGGAGTTCACCGCCGAGATCCGCGAGCTGGCTGCGCAGCCCACGGTCTGCGTCCGCACTCAGGCCCCCACCAGCAGCCTGTCGGACATCTTCAGCCGCTTCCCCGGGGCGGTGGTCGCGCGCATCCAGGAGGGCGGCGCGGAGGTGGCCGGCAGCCTCTACGCCAGGTACCACGCCTTCTCGCCCGAGACCGTCGACGTCGAGGTCGGCATCCCGGTCGGTGCGCCGATCGCGGGGCTGCCCGCGATCGGCGACGTGGCGGCCGGCGAGGTCGGTGCCGGCGAGCTGCCGGCGGGCCAGATCGCGTTTACCGTCCACCGCGGATCCTATGACGGCCTGTCGGCGACGTATGACCGCCTCCACGAATGGATCCACGCGGCCGGGCTGTCGGAGGGCGCGGCGCCGTGGGAGGCCTACGTCGACGATCCGGGGGACATGAGCGACATGACGAACGTGCGCACCGAGGTCAGCTGGCCGCTCGAGGCCTGATTCGCGGGCCGTCAGGCGCCGGCGCGCTGCCACGACTTCCCCTCGGTGGCGATCGTCGGGGCGACGATCATCTCGACCTGGTGCATGTCGGCAATCGTCGACGCGCCGAGGGCGCCCATGCTCTGGCGCAGGGCGCCGACGAGGTTCTGGGTGCCGTGCGTCGTGTGGGACGGGCCGAACAGGATCTGCTCGAGGGGGAGCCGCTCCCCGATCTGGATCCGCGTCCCGCGGGGCAGTGTCGCCGACGGCGCGGCCATCCCCCAGTTGAACCCGAGGCCGGGGGCCTCGGACGCAGCCGCCAGCGGCGACCCGAGCATCACCGCGTCCGCGCCGGCGGCGATCGCCTTGGCAATGTCCCCACCGGTCTTCATCCCGCCGTCGGTGATGACCGGGACGTAGCGCCCCGTCTCTTCGCGGAAGCGGTCGCGCGCGTCCGCGACCTCGAGCGTGGCGGACACCTGCGGCACGCCGATACCCAGCACCTCGCGGGTCGTGCAGGCCGCGCCCGGACCGACACCGACCAGGATGCCGGCCGCTCCCTGCTCCATGAGCTGGTAGGCCGCGTCGCCGCTCACCGTGTTCCCGACGAGGACCGGCAGGCTCAGGCCACCCGTCAGGTCGGCCAGCGACAGGGCGCGGCCGGACACCGAGATGTGCCGCGCGCTCGAGACCTGGGACTGGACGACGAACAGGTCGGCCCCGGCGGCGGCCGCCAGCTCGGCGTGGTGCCACGCCGACGCCGGAGTCGTGGCGACCGCGGCAGTCGCCCCGCCGGCCTTGATCCGGGTGATGAGCGCGGTGATCAGGTCCTCGCGGACTGGCTGGGCGTAGGCGTCGGCCAAGACGGCTGCCGCCGCTTCGCCGTCGGCCGCGGCCGCCACCCGTTCGATGATCGGGCCGGCGTCCTCGTAGCGGGTCCAGATGCCCTCGAGGTTGACCACGGCGAGGCCGCCGAGGCGGTGCATCCGGATGGCCATCTCCGCGTCGCTGACCGCGTCCATCGCGGCCGCGATGAAGGGAATCTCGAGGTGCTGGCCGCCGAGCTCGACCGACGTGTCGACCTCGGTCGGGTCCACGGTGATCGACCCGGGCACCAGGGAGACCTCTTCGAAGCCATACGTCCGGCGCAGGCGCCCACCGACATCGGTCTGGGGCCGGCTTCGGGTGGCGAGGTCCACGGCGGGTCTCCGGGCGGGTCCGCAGTATAGGGCGGTCGCCGGCGGGTCAGCCGATCAGGTTCGGGCGCGGACCTTATCGAAGCAGCTGCTGCAGTAGACGGGTCGGTCGTTGCGCGGCAGGAAGGGGACGAGCGCCTGGCCTCCGCACTCGGCGCAGACCGCGGCATGCATCTCCCGCGCACCCCCGCCGGTGCCGATGCCCAGGGCCCGGTTCTGCTTCGCGACGGCGCGGCAGCTCGGGCAGCGCTGGGGCTCATGGGCCAGCCCCTTCTCCTGGTAGAACTGCTGCTCGCCGGCAGAAAAGACGAAGTCCATCCCGCAATCTCGGCACTGGATGGTCTTGTCGGTGAACACAGGCCCTCTCCTCCGCGTTCTGGGCGTACCAGCCGGGGATGATGCCATGCGAATCGGGCGCCGGGAAGACCCTTAATACGGGGTGACTTCGACCTCTTCGTGGGTCTCGACGGAGTGGAAGCGGGTCGTCTTGCGCCGGAACTGGAGTGGGATCTCCCCGATCGGGCCGTTGCGGTGCTTGGCGACCTTGGCCCGGACCAGCTCGACCTCGGCGTCGGGGTTGGCCTCGCCCTCGGATCGGTACAGGAAGATCACGACGTCGGCGTCCTGCTCGAGCGACCCCGACTCCCGGAGGTCCGACAGGCGTGGCTCGCCCTGGCCGCCGCGCTGCTCGACGTTCCGCGACAGCTGGGACAGGGCCAGGACCGGGACCTTGAGCTCGCGAGCGAGGTTCTTCAGGCCACGGCTGATCTCGCTGACCTCCTGGACCCGGTTCGGCTCCCGGGTCGGGGTCGACGCCTGCATGAGCTGGAGGTAGTCGACGATCACCAGGTCGATGCCCTGCTGCTCGACCTCCAGCCGGCGGGCCTTCGTCCTCAGCTCGAGGACCGACAGGGTCGGCGAGTCGTCGATCCACATCTTCGCGCTGGCCATGTCGTTCATGACCTTCGCGATCTTCGACCAGTCGGTCTCCTCCATGAACCCGGTCTGCAGGGGACGCGGGTTGATCCCGGTCTCCGACGACAGGAGGCGCAGCGCGAGCTGCTCGCGGCTCATCTCGAGCGAGAAGATCGCGACCCGCTTCTGCTCGTGGACCGCGGCGTGCAGGGCGACGTTCAGGGCCAGGCTCGTCTTGCCGACGCTCGGACGGGCGGCAAGGATGATCAGGTCCGACGGCTGGAGCCCACCGAGCAGGGTGTCGAGGCCACCCAGGCCGGTCGGGATGCCGAGGAGCTGGCCGCGGTGGTCGTGGAGGTACTCGAGCCGGTCGTAGGCCTGGCCGAGCAGGGTGGCCAGGGTCTGGAAGCCGGCCACCGTTCGGCGCTGGCTGATCTCGAACAGGATGGACTCGGCCTGGTCGATGGCGGCCGCGGTGTCATGGGCCTCCTCGTAGCCGACCGCCGCAATCCGGCCCGCCGCCGCGATGAGGTTCCGGAGGACCGCCTTCTGCTCGACGATCCGGCCGTAGTGCTCGACGTGGACCGCGGTGGGCACCGCGTTCATCAGGGTCGCCAGGTACGCCGGGCCGCCGACCGATTCGAGCCGGTCGCGGCGGGTCAGCTCGTCGCCGAGGGTGACGAGGTCGATGGGCTCGCGCTGGTTGTGGAGGGCCAGCATCGCGTCGTAGATGTCGGCGTGCTGGGGCCGGTAGAAATCGGGCCCGTGCAGGAAGTCGGCGACCTTGAGGACGGCCTCGGGATCGATGAGGATCGACCCGAGCACGCTCTGCTCGGCTTCGACCGACTGGGGGGCGACGCGGTCAATGCTCATCGGTTCGGCTGACCGTACGGACCGGCGCGTCTCGCGGGAATGGGTTTGTGAACGGACTTATGAACCGATGCCAAACCGCCCGGGGGATAAGCCCGGATTCCTGTCGGCGGGATGTGGAGAACACACCCGTGTTGTCGCGGGGGGCCGCGACAGCTCCGCTGTCGCGATGGCGGTCAGTGCTCGGGGACGACCTCGACCCGGAGCTGGGCCTCGACCCCGGCCAGGACGTGGACCCGCACCTGGTGCTCGCCGACGGTCTTGATCGGCTCGCGGAGGTGGATGTCGTGGCGGTCGACCTCGATCCCCGACTCGCGCAGCTTGTCGGCGATGTCGCGGGTGGTGACCGACCCGAACAGGCGGTCCTTCTCGCCGGCCTTGACCCCGATCTGGAGGGTCAGCTCGCCGAGCTGCGCGGCGGTCGCCTCCGCGTCGGCGCGGGTCGCCCGGTCGCGCTCCTCGCGCTGGTCGCGGTGGCGCTCCCAGTTGCGGACCGCTCCGAGATCGGCCAGGACCGCGGCGCCGGTCGGGAGCAGGTGGTTGCGGGCGTACCCGTCCTTGACCTCCTTGAGGTCGCCTTCCCGGCCGAGACCCTTCACGTCGCGCTTGAGGATGACCTTCATTCCGCCTCCATTGGCTTGGCCGGCTGAACGCGTCGGGCACGGGCGAATCGCCACTCCCCGATCTGGCGCTTGACCGCGTCGGCATCGGCCAGGCCGCCGAACCGCTCGAGGACCTGGGGCAGCGCGTCCCGGATCCGGTCGAAGTTGACCCCCATCATCGCCCGCAGCTGGGCGAGGTCCTCGTCGAGCTGGGCCTCCCCCTTGCGCGCCCGGGCCAGGTGCTCGTCGCGCACCGCCTCCGGGGCGTTGCTGATGAACAGGTCGAGGACGAGGAGCAGGACCGTCAGGTCGTCCGCGGCGCCCACGATCGGGACGACGTCGGGGATGAGATCCACCGGGGTGACGACATAGGTCAGCGCCGCGCCGAGCAGCAGCTTCAGGCCGATCGGGGTCCGGGCATCGCGGGCGAGGCCCCACACCAGACGGGCGTAGGCGGGGAGCTGGAGCAGGACCTTCGCGGTGCGCAGATAGCGCCACCGGCCGGCACGAAACATGGGCGCGGATGATAGCACCGACATTGACAATAGAACAGGTGTTCTGCTAGGCTCGATTCCGTGACACGGCATGACGCCGAGCGAAGGCAGCGCATCCTCGAGTGCATTGCCCGTACCGTGACGGAGCGGGGCTATCCGCCGTCGGTCCGGGAGATCGCGGATGCCGTCGGCCTCGCCTCCACCTCCGCGGTCCACCACCACCTCGTCGCCCTCGAACGCGAGGGCCAGCTCGAGCGCGGCGGGCGCTCGTCCCGGGCGCTGCGGCTGACGGCCAAGGGCGAGGCGTCGCTGTCGTCGACGGCTCCGGCGCGCGGTCGGGTGACGCCCTTCCGCATGCCGGTCGAGCGGGACGTGATCCGCCTCCAGCTCATCGGCGAGATCGCCGCCGGCCAGCCCATCGAGGCCTACCAGGACCCCGAGCCAATGGACGTCCCGGTCTCCCTCCAGGCGCGCGAGGACTCCTACGTCCTGCGGGTCCGCGGCAAGAGCATGATCGAGGACCTGATCGACGACGGCGACTTCGTCATCGTCCAGCCCCAGGCCACCGCCCGCGACGGCGACATTGTTGTTGCCCTGCTCGAGGACAACGGGGTGACCCTGAAGCGGTTCTACCGCGAGGACGGCCGGATCCGGCTCCAGCCGGCGAATGCCGAGCTCGAGCCCATCTACGCCACCGATCTCCAGATCCAGGGCAAGGTCGTCGGCGTCATCCGCAAGCTCTGACCACCTGACCGATGGCGGCGGCCCGACCGCCGCGTAGGCTGGAGCACCGATGCCTCCGCCGATCCTGACCCTCCGAGCGCTGAACCGCGCCACCCTGGCCCGGCAGGGCCTTCTCGAGCCGCTGCCCGAGGGCCCACCGGATCGGCTCATCGAGCAGGTCGGGTCGCTCCAGGCGCAGCATCCCGACTGGCCGCCCTTCGCCCTCCAGGCGCGGCTCGCGCCCCAGGTGCCGCCCGTCGACCTGCTGGCCGCCCGGACGGATCGGTCGGTCGTCCGCGGCGCCCTGATGCGGATGACCGTCCACGTCGTCAGCGCGGTCGACTACTGGCCGATGTCGACCCTCACCCACCCGTTCCGGATGGACCAGTGGCGGGCGCTGTTCAAGGTCGACCCCGTGACCTCGCCGCTCGGGAAGCGGATCACCCGCGGCCACGCCGCCGTCCTGGCCGCGATGGCCGAGCGGCCACTCGCGATCCGGGAGATCGAGGCCATCCTCGGCGACCAGATGGGCCGGGTCGCGGTCCCGGCCAACCGCGCGTTGTGGCGCCATTTCAGCGGGACGGTGCCGCTCATCCACGCCCCGTCGGCCGAGGAGACGTACGGCCGGGCCCGCTACCTGCCCGCCGAGTCGTGGCTCGGACCGCCGCGCCCGGAAGAGGCCGACCCCGACCTCGCGGCGCGCCACGTCACGCGTCGCTACCTCGCCGCGTTCGGTCCGGCGAGCGTCGCGGACCTGGTGGCCTACGTCGGGCGTGGCCGCAACGTCGGTCGCTGGCGTGCCGCGGTGCGGGCCATGCAGGACGAGCTCGTCACCTTCCACGACGACGCGGGACGGACCCTCGTCGACCTGCCCGACGCGCCGCGCCCGGACCCCGACACGCCCGCCCCGCCCCGGCTCCTCGCCCGCTGGGACAGCCTGCTCCTCGCCTACGGCACCCGGGACCGGGCGCGGGTCCTGCCGCCAGCCCACCAGGCGACCGTCATCACGAAGAACGCCGACGTCCTGCCCACCTTCCTCGTGGACGGGATGGTGGCCGGGACGTGGCTCCCCAGGCAGGACGGCGAGCAGTCCCGGATCGAGCTCCGGCCCTTCGGCCGGCTCCGCGCCGCGGACCGCACCGCGCTCCAGGCGGAGGCCGATCGGCTCCATCCGCGGCTGCGGCCAGGCACGTACGTTCGGTACCCGGGCACCGACTGAGCCGGACCGATGCGGACGATCATCCACGCCGACATGGACGCGTTCTACGCGTCGGTCGAGGTCCTCGACGACCCGTCCCTGGTCGGCAGGCCGGTCATCGTCGGGGGCCGGCGCGACGACCGGGGCGTGGTGAGCGCCGCGTCCTACGAGGCCCGCGCGTTTGGTGTCCACTCGGCCATGCCGCTCCGCACGGCGGCTCGGCTGTGCCCCGACGGCGTGTTCCTTCCCGGACGGTTCGAGCGCTACATCGAGATCAGCCGCCAGGTGATGGCGGTGTTCGACGACTACACCCCGCTCGTCGAGCCGATCAGCATGGACGAGGCCTTCCTCGACGTCAGCGGCGCGCCAGCCGGAGACGGCCCGACCATCGGCCGGGCGTTGAAGACCCGCGTCCGCGGGGAGATCGGCCTCGTCGTGAGCGTCGGAGTCGCGACCAACAAGCTCGTCGCCAAGGTCGCCTCCGACCTGCGCAAGCCGGATGCACTCGTCATCGTCGAGCCCGGCGACGAGGCCGCCTTCCTCGCCCCGCTGCCGGTCACCAGGCTGTGGGGCGTCGGCCCGCGGGTCCGCCAGGCGCTGGCCGACTACGGGGTGACGACCATCGGGCAGCTGGCCGCCGTCCCGCCCGAGACGCTCCGCCGCCGGTTCGGCCGAATGGGGACCGAGCTGAGCCAGCGGGCGCTGGGGATCGACCCGTCCCGCGTGGTCCCCGGCCAGGCGCCGAAATCGATCGGTCACGAGCACACGTTCACCAACGACGTCGTCGACCGCGCCGGGCTGGACGGCACGCTGCTGTGGATCGCCGAGTCGGTGGCGAGCCGCTGCCGGCGCCACCACGTCGCCGCCGGCGGGGTCCAGCTGAAGCTGCGCTACGAGGGCTTCGAGACGCTGACCCGCCAGATGCAGCTGCCGCACCCGACCACCGACAGCCAGCTCATCCTCGACGCCGCGCGGCGGCTCCTCGATCGGGCGCTCGAGCCCGGCCGGGCGGTGCGGCTGATCGGCATCACGGCCATCTCGCTGGCCGATGCCCAGCAGCTGACCCTGTTCGAGGACGGGCAGCGCGTGCAGCGCCTGGCGGAGGCGACCGATGCCGTCCGGGACCGGTTCGGCGACACGGCGATCACCCGCGCCCGGCTCCTCCGCGAGGCGCCGGACCGCCGATTTTCGGATCGCCGCCCCGAACCCCTTGACAAATAGAACAGGTGTTCGTATGGTGCGGACGTGGCACTCACCTCCATCACTCCCGTCGCCGCCTCCGTCGCGTTTGACTCGCGCCAGGCACTCCCCGCCCGGATCCGGTTCGCGGATCGGGACGTACGGGTCGTGCGGGTCGGCGCCGTCCGCGACGAGCGGGCGGCCTACCCGGCGGGCAGCACCCCCCGCCTGACGGTGGTCGTGGAGGTCGATTCGGGCGAGTCGCTCGAGCTCGTCTACGACACGCGGGCGAGACGCTGGTTCGTCGACGCCCTGGAGCCGCCTCCACTCGACATCGCGGCCTAGGACTGGCCCCGGTCCTGATCCCGCCGCCCGGTGGGCGCCGCGTTCCCTCTCCCGCGGTCCCACCGGGCATCCACATCCCGGCCCGTACAATCGGCTGCCGATGAGCAGCCCTTCCCCCAACTCCCTCGCCGAGCTCGCCGTCCGTGACCTGACCGAGCGCCTCGCCTCGCGGGCACCGACCCCGGGCGGCGGCAGCGCGAGCGCGCTGGGTGGAGCGCTGGCCGCGGCCCTGGTCCAGATGGTCTGCGAGCTGACCGTCGGACGGCCCGAGTACGAGGACGTCGACCCGCTGGCCCGCCAGATGGGCGACGCCGCCGGCGAGCTGCGCATCGCCCTGCTGGCCGCGGCCGACGAGGACGCCATCGCCTACGAGCTGGTCGCGGAGGCGCGCCGCCTGCCGCGCGGGACGGACGAGGAGAAGGCCGATCGCCGCGCGGCGATTGCCGAGGCGTCGGTCACCGCGACCGAGGTGCCGTTGCTGGTCATGCGCCTGGCCGGGGAGGTGCTGGACCTGGCGGCGCGACTCGCCCCGATCGGCAACCGGAACGCGGTGAGTGACGCCGGGGTCGCCGCCCTGTTCGCCGCCGCGGCCGCGCGGGGCGCCGCCTTCAACGTCGCGATCAACCTGCCGGCCCTGCCCGAAGGCCACGTCCTGCGGCCCGAGGCCACCCGCCGCCTGGCGGAGCTCGAGGCGACCGTCCCGCTTCGCGAGCACGAGGCGCTCGCCGCGGTCGAGGCCCGGATCGCCGGATGAGCGGCCAGGTCCTCGAGGGCCGCTCGATCGCGGCCCGCATCCGCGAGGACCTCGGCCGGCGGGCGGCGGCACTCGCCGAGGCCGGTCGACCGCCGGGTCTGGCCATCGTCCGGTTCGCCGACACCGGCCCGGAGGTCGCCTACGCGCAGAGCCTGGGCCGCGCCGCGAGCGCGATCGGCGCTGTTCCCCGTGACGTCCGTCTGGCGGACGACGTCCACCTGACCGATGCCGCCGCGACCATCGCCGCCCTGAACGCGGATCCGGCCGTGGCCGGCATCGTCGTCATCTACCCGGTGCCCGCCCACCTCGACGCGGACGTCGTCGGTGCGCTGGTCGACCCGGCCAAGGACGTCGACGGCGCAAGCCCGGTCAACGCCGACCGATTGGCCCGCGCCGAAGAGGCGTTCGTGCCGGCCACCGCGGTCGCGGTCCACGAGATCCTCCGCGCCTACGACATCCCGATCGCCGGCCGTCGGACGGTCGTCGTCGGCCGCTCGAAGGTCGTCGGCCAGCCGACCGCGGCCCTGCTCGCCAACCACGGCGCCCGGGTCACCGTCGCCCACAGCGAAACCACCGACGTCGCCGGCGAGACGGTCCAGGCCGAGATCCTGGTCGTCGCGGTCGGCGTACCGGGACTGATCGGTCCGGCGCACGTCCATCCCGAGGCGGTCGTCATCGACTGCGGCATCAACGTGACCGATGTCGGGGTGGTCGGCGACGTCGACTACGACCGGGTCCAGCCCCTGGTCGC
>DATBLJ010000085.1:0-1783 GCA_036555375.1 Candidatus Limnocylindria bacterium | reverse complement strand
GTGACCGGCGAGCAGGTCGAGCTGGTGTGGGTCAAGGGCTCCGGGGGTGACCTCGGCACCCTGAAGGAGTCCGGCCTGGCGGTCCTGCGCCTGGACCGGGTGCGCTCCCTGGTGGACGTGTACCCGGGCGTCGAGCGCGAGGACGAGATGGTTGCAGCCTTCGACTACTGCCTGCACGGCAAGGGCGGGGCGGCCCCCTCCATCGACACCGCCATGCACGCCCTGGTCGACGCCGCCCACGTGGACCACCTCCACCCCGACAGCGGCATCGCCATCGCCACGGCGAAGGACGGCGAACAGCTGACCAAGGAGATCTTCGGCGACCGGGTCGTGTGGGTGCCGTGGCGGCGCCCGGGCTTCCAGCTCGGGCTCGACCTCGCCGCCATCAAGAAGTCCAACCCCCAGGCCGTCGGCACGATCCTCGGCGGCCACGGCGTCACCGCGTGGGGCGACTCCAGTGACGAGGCGGAGGCCAACTCGCTGTGGATCATCCAGACCGCGCAGGCCTACCTCGACGAGCACGGCAGGGCCCAGCCCTTCGGCGCGGAGGCTCGCGGGTATGCCGCCCTGCCGGAGTCCGAGCGCCGCGCCAAGGCCGCCGCGCTCGCCCCTCACGTCCGCGCTGTCGCCTCCCGGGACAGGCCGATGGTCGGCCACTTCACCGACGCCGACGTGGTGCTCGAGTTCCTGGCCAGCGAGAGGCTGGCCCCGCTCGCCGAGCTCGGCACCTCCTGCCCCGACCACTTCCTGCGCACCAAGGTCAAGCCCCTCGTCGTCGACCTCCCCGCAGGGGCGACCGTCGAGGAGACGGTCGCCCGCCTCGGCGAGCTGCACGCGGCCTATCGCGAGGACTACCAGGCCTACTACGACCGCAACGCCACGCCCGGCTCCCCCGCGATCCGCGGCGCCGACCCGGCCATCGTCCTCGTGCCGGGCGTCGGCATGTTCTCCTACGGCAAGGACAAGCAGACCGCCCGCGTGGCCGGCGAGTTCTACGTCAACGCGATCAACGTGATGCGGGGCGCCGAGGGGCTCTCGACGTACGCCCCGATCGACGAGGCCGAGAAGTTCCGGATCGAGTACTGGGCGCTGGAGGAGGCCAAGCTCCAGCGGATGCCGAAGCCCAAGCCGCTCGCGACGCGGATCGCGTTCGTGACCGGGGGCGGCTCGGGCATCGGCCGCGCGATTGCTCAACGGCTGGCCGCGGAAGGCGCATGCGTGGCCGTGGCTGACATCGATGCTGCGAGCGCCCAGGACATCGCGGCGGAGCTCGGGGGCCCTGACGTTGCCATCGCGATCCGCGCCGACGTGAGCGATGAGGCGGAGGTCACGGACGCAATCAGGACGACCGTGCTTGCCTTCGGCGGCATCGATCTCGTGGTCAACAACGCCGGGCTATCGATCTCGAGGCCGCTGGTCGAGACGACCATCGAGGACTGGGACGTCCAGCATGATGTGATGGCACGCGGTTCCTTCCTCGTCAGCCGGGAGGCGGTACGGGTGATGGCCGCCCAGGACCTCGGCGGCGACCTTGTCTATATCGCGAGCAAGAACGCCCTGTTCGCGGGACCCAACAACGTCGCCTACGGGGCGGCGAAGGCCGACCAGGCGCACCAGGTTCGGCTGCTCGCTGCGGAACTCGGTCAGTACGGCATCCGGGTCAACGGGGTAAACCCGGACGGGGTCGTCCGCAACTCGGGGATATTCGCAAAGGGCTGGGGTGCGGATCGCGCGCGTGTCTACGGCGTGACCGAGGACAAGCTCGGCGAGTTCTACGCGAGCC
>DATBLJ010000055.1:0-6652 GCA_036555375.1 Candidatus Limnocylindria bacterium | reverse complement strand
TGATGAGCCAGGCCCTGCGCAAGCTGACCGGCGCCGTGAGCCGCTCCAACACCGCCCTCGTGTTCACGAACCAGCTGCGCGAGAAGATCGGCGTGATGTTCGGCAATCCCGAGACGACGCCCGGCGGCCGCGCCTTGAAGTTCTACGCCTCGATCCGGATGGACATCCGTCGGATCGAGACCCTCAAGAACGGGACCGATGCGTTCGGCAGCCGGACCCGGGTCAAGGTCGTGAAGAACAAGGTCGCCTCGCCGTTCCGGGTCGCCGAGTTCGACATCCTCTACAACGAGGGCATCAGCCGCGAAGGCGGCCTGCTCGACGTCGGCATCGCGTCCGGGGTCCTCTCGAAGACCGGCGCCTGGTTCAACTACGGCGACACCCGGCTCGGCAACGGGCGCGAGGCATCGCGCGAGTTCCTCAAGGCGAACCCCGGGATGGCGGACGCGATCGAGGACGAGATCCGTGGCCGCGTGGCCTCGATCGTCGTCGGCGACGACGGGACGGCACCCGCAGCGGAGACGACGACGGAGTCCGTCCCGGCCTGACCGGGTGACCGCCCCTCGGACCAAACGGGAACCGGCGGCGCCCAAGGCGCCGCCCGACGCCGAGCAGGCGTTCGAGATCGCCGGCCGCTTTCTCGGGACGCGGCCCCGCTCGCGGTGGGAGGTCGAGCAGCGCCTGAAACGGTCGGGGACCACCGACCCCGTGATCCGGGCCACGCTCACCCGGCTGGAGCGGATTGGCTTCGTCGATGACCTCGCGTTCGCCCGCTGGTGGATCGAGCAGCGCGATCGCCATTCCCCGCGCGGTCGGGTCGCGCTCGAGACCGAGCTCCGCGCGAAGCGCGTGCCGCCGGCGATCATCGGCGCCCTGCGGGACGCACCCGAGGACGAGGCGCCGATGACCGAGGACCAACGCGCCGACGCCGCCCTGGAGCGGCACCTCAAGGGGCGGCCGCTCCCCGAGGACCCGAAGGCGCTCCAGCGGCTCGGGATGTACCTCGTCCGGCGCGGCTTCGACCCGAACTCCGCCCGGGCCGCGCTGCGTCGCCGCGGGGCGAGCGGGTAACCTCGGCCCATGCGCTTCGCGCTGATGACCGAGCCCCAGCAGGGGCTCTCGTACGACGAGATCCTGGCCGCGGCCCGCGCCGCCGAGACGGCAGGGCTCGAGGCATTCTTCCGATCCGACCACTACCGCAGCTTCCCCGGGCCGGCCGACAACCCGACAACCGACGCGTGGGCCACCCTGGCGGGCCTCGCCCGCGAGACGACGACGATCCGCCTCGGGACCCTCGTCTCGCCCTTCACCTACCGCGTCCCCGGCAGCTTCGCCAAGGTCGTCGCCACGGTCGACGAGATGAGCGGCGGCCGGGTCGAGGTCGGGATCGGCGCCGGCTGGTTCGCCGACGAGCACGCCCGCTACGGGATCCCGTTCCGCGAACCGATCCAGGCCCGCTACGACCAGTTCGAGGAGGCGCTCACCGTCATCCACGGCCTGTGGACCGAGCCCGACGGCTGGTCGTTCTCTGGCACCGACTGGCAGGTGACCGACGCCCTGCTCCGCCCCCGGCCAACCTTCTCCGGCCGCCGCCACCCGCATCTCATCCTCGGCGGGGACGGACTGCCGCGCCAGGCGGCCCTCGTCGCCCGCTTCGCCGACGAGTTCAACCGCAGCTCGGCGACCCCGGACCGGCTGCGCGCGAGCTACGCCCGCGTAGACGAGGCGTGCGTCGCGATCGGCCGCGATCCCGATGCAGTCGTCCGGTCGGCGATGATCGGCGTCCTGGTCGCCGACACCGAGGCCGAGCTCGCGGAGCGGGTCCAGGACCAGCTCACCATCCTCGGCAGCGACGAACGGGCCGAGGGTTGGCTCGCCGACCGTCGCGAGCGATGGATCCTCGGGACCCCCGGCCAGGCATGGGAGCACATTCGGCGCCTGGAGGCGGCCGGCGCCCAGCGGATCATGCTCCAGGACTTTCTGCCCCGTGACCTCGACATGATCGCGCTCCTGGGCCGAATCGCCGCCGGCTAGCAGTTGGAGTAGAGTACCGGCCACCGATCGGCGGAACGGATCGCCCTCGGTTCGAACGATCCCAAATGCAGGCCCGGCGGGGCCCGCTCGCAACACGAGTCCCAGCTCCTGAGAGGGAGGAGCCATGCCCGAGACAGCCGTGATCGCCATGCTGGTGATCGCCGGAATCCTGGGCGCCATCCTCGGGTACGTCACGCGTCGAGTGATGACCGCCACCGCGGTGCGTCACGCCGAGTCGTATTCCGAACGGCTGGTCGCCGATGCCCGGACCAAGCAGAAGGAGATCGTCCTCGAGGGCAAGGACGAGGTGCTCCAGGCACAGCGCGCCTCCGAGGAAGAGGCCCGCGAGCGCCGGGCCGATCTCCAGCGCCAGGAGCGACTCCTGCTCGACCGATCCGAGAGCCTCGATCGCAAGTCCGAGGCGCTCGACCGGCGCGAGGCCGCCGCCGAGGAGAAGGTGGCCGAGGCCGAGGCCGAGAGGGCCCGGCTGGCGGCGCTCCGCGATCAGCAGCTGACCTCGCTCGAGCAGATCGGCGGCCTGTCGGCCGGCGAGGCCCGCGAGCGGTTGATCCGGGAGATCGAGGAGGAGGCCCAGGCCGAGGCGGCCCACCGGGTCCGCGACATCGAGCGCCACGCGGTCGAGGACGGGGAGGAGCGGGCGCGCCGGATCCTGACCACCGTCATGCAGCGGATCGCGGCGGACCACACCTCCGAGGCGACGGTCACCGTCGTCCACCTGCCGACCGACGAGATGAAGGGCCGGATCATCGGTCGCGAAGGGCGGAACATCCGGGCGCTCGAGCAGGCGACCGGGGTCGACCTGATCATCGACGACACTCCCGAGGCCGTGGTCCTGTCCGGCTTCGACCCGGTCCGCCGCGAAGTCGCCCGAATGGCGCTCACCAAGCTCATCGCCGACGGACGGATCCATCCGGGTCGGATCGAGGAGACGGTCGCCAAGTCACGCCAGGAGATCGAGGTCGTCATGCGCCAGGCGGGGGAGCAGGCCGCCTACGACGCCGGGGTGCCCGGCCTCCATGCCGAGCTGATTCGCCTGCTCGGCAGGTTGAAGTACCGGACCAGCTACGGGCAGAACGTGCTGGACCACTGCATCGAGACCGCCCGACTGGCCGGAATGCTGGCTGCCGAGATCGGGGCCAACGTCGCCGACTCGAAGAAAGGTGGCCTACTCCACGACATCGGCAAGGCGGTCGACCACGAGGTCGAGGGGCCTCACGCCCAGATCGGGGCCGACATTGCCGCCCGCTTCGGCGTCCCGCCGGTCGTGTGCAACGCGATCGCGGCCCACCACCAGGAGGTCGACCAGGAGACGACCGAGGCCACCGTCGTGCAGATCGCGGACGCGATCAGTGCGTCGCGGCCGGGCGCCCGGGGCGAGGCGCTCGACAACTACATCAAGCGCCTGGACGACCTCCAGCAGATCGCGCTCAGCTTCCCTGGCGTCCAGCGCTGCTACGCGATCCAGGCCGGCCGCGAGGTCCGGATCCTGGTCGCGCCCGAGGAGATCGACGACACCGCCTCCTCGCGCCTCGCCCGCGACGTCGTCCGGAAGATCGAGGAGCAGCTCCAGTACCCCGGCCAGATCAAGGTCACCGTCATCCGCGAGACGCGCGCCGTGGACTACGCCCGATGAGCGACGCCGCGACGATGCGGTGCCTGGTCATCGGCGACATCATCGGCAAGCCCGGCCGGCTGGCCATCGAGCACGCGCTGGGGGATCTCCGCCAGGAGCTCGCCGTCGACTTCGTGATCGCCAACGGCGAGAACATGGCCGCCGGAATGGGCCTCACCCCGAGCCTGGCCGAGGGGCTGCTCGAGACCGGGGTCGACGTCATCACCAGCGGCAACCACATCTGGGACAAGCGCGAGATGTATGACTACCTCGACACCGATGCGCCCGTCCTGCGGCCGGCGAACTACCCCGACGATGCCCCCGGTCGGGGCTGGCTGGTCGCCCACCTGGCCGATGGCACCCCGGTCGCGGTCATCAACCTGATGGGGCGGGTGTACATGAACCAGCTCGACTCGCCGTTCACCCTGGCCGACGGCCTGCTCGACGGGGTCGGGGAGCCGCTGCCGCCCCTCCGCTTCGTCGACTTCCACTGCGAGATCACCTCGGAGAAGAACGCGATGGGCTGGTACCTGGACGGCCGGGTGACGGCGGTGACGGGCACGCATACCCACGTCCCCACCGCGGACGCCAAGGTCCTGCCGCAGGGGACGGCCTACATCAGCGACGTCGGGATGACCGGGCCGCGCGACTCGGTGATCGGCTTCCGGCTGGACACCGTGCTGCCTCGCTTCCTTCGCCACCTGCCGACCCGCTTCGAGGTGGCCGAGGGCCCGGTCAACCTGAACGCGGCCCTGATCGAGGCCGACCGCTCGACCGGCCGGGCACAGTCGATCCAGCTCATCCAGCGCCTCGTCGAGGTCTGACCGATCTGACCACCAGGCCTCCGTCCCGGCGTCCCCCTCGGCCGCCGCCGCTGGCCGCCATGGTCGGCCCGACCGCCGCCGGCAAGACCGCGCTCTCGCTGGCCCTCGCCGATGGGCTCCCGATCGAGATCCTCGTCGCCGACTCCCGGCAGGTCTACCGTGGGCTCGACGTCGGGACGGCGAAGGTCGGCCCTGCCGAGCGGCGCCGGGTCCCGCACCACCTGCTCGACCTGGTCGAGCCCGACCAGCGATTCACGGTGGCCGACTGGGCGGACCAGGCCCGTGAGCTGGTGCCGGCGATCGTGGGTCGCGGCGCCCAGCCGACCGTCGTGGGCGGGACCGGGCTGTACGTCAGCGCCCTGGTCGACGGCTTCGACTTCGCCGCCCAGCCGTGGAGCCCCGAGGTCCGGCAACGGCTGGCCGATGAGCTCGAGACCGAGGGGCTGGCCGTGCTCGCCGAACGGCTCGGCCGGCTTGACCCTGGGGGCGCGGCGCGGATCGACCTCCACAACCCGCGGCGCGTGCTGCGCGCCCTCGAACGGGCCGAGATCGCCGGCGGGGGAGCAGCTTACACTGTAAGGGCGGAGGCGTGGCCTGGCCGCCTGGCCCTCCTCGGATTGCGCCGGCCGGTGGCGGTCCTCGACCAGCGGATCGGGGAACGGGCGACCGACATGTTCGCGAACGGCCTGCTCGAGGAGACCCGGGCGCTGCTCGAGCGCGGGCTCGACCCGGCGTTGCCGGCCCTGACCGGCCACGGCTACGCCGAGGCCGCTCGCCACCTGGCGGGGGAGTGGAGCCTCGAGGAGGCGATCGCCACGACCGCGCGGCGTGTGCGGCGCTACGCCCGCCGCCAGCTGAGCTGGTTCGGCCGGGATCGGCGCATCGTGTGGCTGGATGCCGGCGACGAGCCCGCCGACGCCGCGCCGCTCGTCCGGCAGGGGAGTGATCTCCTGCGCCGGCTGACCCTGGGCTAGGATGGCCGCCGGATGAGCCGCTCCACGACGAAGACGATCGAGGTGACGCCGCCGCCCGAGCGAGCCTTCCTGGTCGCGCTCGAGTCGCCGGCGGTTGAGCGCTGGCCGGTCGAGCGCCGCCTGGCGGAGCTCGGGGCGCTGGCCGTGGCCGCCGGGGCCGACGTGGTGGGCAGCGCCTCGCAGAAGCGGGCGCACCCCGACCCGGCCTGGTACCTCGGGAAGGGCCGCGCCGCCGACCTGGCCGACGAGAAGGCGATGAGCGGGTTCAGCATCCTCGTCGTCGATGACGAGCTCAGCCCGGCCCAGCAGCGGAACCTCGAGAAGCTGATCGACGGCAAGGTCGTCGACCGGAGCGCGCTGATCCTCGACATCTTCGCCCGCCATGCCCGGACCCGCGAGGGTCGCCTCCAGGTCGAGCTCGCCCAGCTCGAGTACCACCTGCCGCGGCTGACCCGGATGTGGACCCACCTGTCGCGGACCGGCGGTGGGATCGGTACCCGGGGACCGGGCGAGAGCCAGCTCGAGACCGACCGGCGCCGGATCCGGACGAAGATCCACCGGCTCCGCGACGAGATCGACCAGGTCAAGCGCCACCGCGAGACGGCCGGCCGCCGCCGGGATCGGTCGGAGGTGCCCGTCGTCGCCCTGGTCGGCTACACGAACGCCGGCAAGTCCACCCTCCTGAATGCGCTGACCGATGCCGACGCGTTCGTGGCCGACATGCCGTTCGCGACCCTGGACCCGACCTCGCGCCGGATCACCCTCGAGTCGCACCGGGCGGTCGTGCTGACCGATACGGTGGGCTTCATCAACAAGCTGCCCCACGACCTGGTCGACGCGTTCCGGGCCACGCTCGAGGAGGTCCTCCGGGCCGACCTGCTGCTCGAGGTCGTGGATGCCTCCGATCCCGACTTCATCGCGCAGCAGGAGACGGTGCGGGCCGTACTCGACGAGCTCGGCGCGGGGGAGACGCCCCGGATTCTCGTGTTCAACAAGCTCGACCGCCTGAATGGGGCGGTTGCCTCGGCCGGCCCTCAGCCGTCCGACGATGACGTCGCCTACATCAGCGCGCTGACGGGCGATGGGCTGGACGGCCTGCGGGAGCGGGTCGGGACCGCGCTCCGCGGCCGCTTGGTGCCGGTCGATGCGGTGGTTCCGTATCCACGCGCCGAGCTGCTCGCCCGGGCGCG
>DATBLJ010000042.1:0-9258 GCA_036555375.1 Candidatus Limnocylindria bacterium | reverse complement strand
GTGCGCGGACCGGACCCGTCGACGGTGCCGTTCGGACCCGATGGGCGGCCGCGCACGCGGTTGGTCGGCACCGCGGACTAGCACGCGGGATCTCCCGTCCGGGTTGTCCGATTCCTTGACGCTGCACGCAGTTCGGATGGCTCGCCGAGGTCGATGCGACCCTGCGCTAGAATGCCGCGGCGGCGTGACGGAACTCACGTCGCACCTTCTGGGGCGGCTAGCTCAGCTGGTTAGAGCACTTGCTTGACATGCAAGAGGTCACTGGTTCGAGTCCAGTGTCGCCCACCACCCGCGCCTTGAATGAACCCCACCTACGGCGTGGCGCTGAACTCCAGTCCACCCATCATCGCGTCGAGGATCGCCTTGTTCTCCTCGTAATCGCCTACTGGCGTGGAGAACCCACCGGCCGTCGCCGCCCAGAACCAATGGTTCTCGCCCTGTTCGCATTCGACGTTGGCCACGAGGGGCACGAAGTACGTCAACGTCGGGTACGTAGGGGATTCATTGCCCACGCCGGGGAGGTACTCGACACGCGAAGCGGTTCTGCCTCCCACCAGCCGGGTCTCTGCGCTCGCGGGTTCCCAGAAACTGCCGATACACCCCGTGCCGACTTCCATGCCGATCGAATGCCCTTCCCAGATTCGTTCGTTGTTGAGTATGAGTTCGAATGGCTCCGGGCCGAAGCGCTCGCACTCGGCGATGTCACGATCCGGATCGGCGGGATGGACCCACCAGTCTGCCGGGTACGGGACGGAGAAAGAGGCGTCGTGGTTGATGCACCGCCCGTGGAGTGCTGGAGACATGCCCGCTGTGGCCGAGGGAGTGGCAAGCAGCGCCGTAGTTGTCGGGAGCCGTGGAGTCGACGCGGCCGGCTCCGTTGTAGGACTGACCGATGAGGTTGCGCAGCCGGCAGTGACCATAAAGAGGGCCACGGCGCCGCGCCAACTGGGCACCAGCCTGACCGTCATTGACTACCCTGGAATCTGGGGCATATCCACGCTGAGGCTACTACGCAGCGGCCGAGGCGCTTGACATGCAAGAGGTCACTGGTTCGAGTCCAGTGTCGCCCACCACCTCCGCCGGACCTCCTAGCTGTCCTGTGGTTCCCGAGGCGTCGCGTCGAACGCGGGTGCCGCGTAGGAGCGGAAGGGTTCGTCGAACGACGTCCTGTTCTCCGTCCAGAACCGGGCGTACCCCGGCCGGTCGACGATCATGTTGTGGTAGTAGTCCGCGGCGCCCGCCCAGTACTCGGTGGGGATCGAACCGTCGCGATGCTGGTAGTACAGGTACTCCCACTGGTTGGTCTGCAGGAACATGTACATGCTGCATCTCGACCAGTCCTCGTCGCTCAACGCCTCCGGCGTGTCACGGCCGATGTTCACGACCCGTGCAAAGTCCTCGTTCTCGATCAGCAATTCGCGCGCGCGTTGCGAGAGCAGCAACGCGTTGTGGTGGGCCTGGCTGCGGAGGAGCTTCGTGTTCTCCTCCATCTGGACGTGCGTGGCCTGGAGCTGGCGATAAATGGCCACGAAGGTGATGCCGAGCGCGATGAATTGGAGCGCGATCCAGAACCACTCCGAGCCGGGCCCGATCAGCGTCAACTCGTCGGTGTTGATGAGCGTCACGCCTGCACCATCCCTTCAGACTGCCACCCCACGCAGGAACGATACGGCGGCCGGGCGGCGCCGCGTCGGGCATCGCAGGACGGGGCGTTTGCCACCCATGAAATCTGGCCCGCGGGTGGAGCGGCCTCGTAGACTGCGACGGTGAGCGGGGCTCCGCGCCGGTTCATCTCGACGCCGCAGGCGGCCTTCATCGGCGTCGCGTCCATGGTCGGCGCCGGCATCTTCTCGCTGCTGGGCGCCGCGGGCGAGGTGGCCGGCTCGGCGGTCTGGATCTCGTTCATCCTCGCCGGCGTCGTCGCCGGCCTCCAGGGGTACTCGTTCGCGAAGATGGGGGCCAGGTACCCCAGCGCGGGCGGGCTCATCGAGTACCTGAACCGCGGCTTCGGGGACGGCCACGTCTCGGTCGTGACGGCCTGGCTCACCTTCATGGCTAACGGGATCGTGACCGCCATGGTCGCCGTCTCGTTCGGGAGCTACGCCAGCGCCGCCTTCACCGATGGCGATCCGGGTGCGGTGAAGCTCTTCGCCGCAGCGCTGATCGTTGCCATGACCGCGCTGAATGTGGCCGGCTCGCAGCTGGTGGCGCGGGTCCAGACCGGCGTCGTGATCGTCGTCATCGGCATCCTGGTCGTCTTCTCGGTGACGACCCTGGTCAACGTGGATCCGGCCCTGCTCGATCCGGCCAGCTACCCGCCGGCACGCGACATCGCGGCGAGCATGGCCCTGACCTTCTTCGCGTTCCTCGGCTTCGGCATCATCACCTTCACCGCGAAGGACCTCGCCGAACCGTCTCGCCAGCTTCCGCGGGCGATGTATCTCGCCCTCGGCATCGCCACGGCGATCTACGTCGCGGTCTCGCTGGGCGTGTTCGGGACGCTGACCGTGCAGGAAGTCATCGACTCGGGCGGCACGGCGCTCGCCGTCGCTGCGGAGCCGGTGCTCGGCAACGCGGGATACCTGCTGATGACGATCACCGCGCTGTTCGCCACCGCCGGGGCCACGAACGCGGGCCTGTACCCCACGCGGGGACTGTCCGAGCACCTGGTCTCGACGGGCCAGTTCCCGCCATTCATGGCTCGCCTGCTTGGCGGGCGCGTATCGGTCGGTCTGCTGGTCCTGGCGACCGGCACCCTGATCCTCGCCGTCGGCCGTGACCTCAGCGCCATCGCGTCCATCGGCAGTGCGGTGGCGCTCGGCATCTTCGCCCTGGCCACCGTGTCCCACCTGATCATTCGACGCGAAACCGGGGCGCGGCTCTCGATCCTGGTACTCGCCCTGCTGACGACGCTGGGAACGCTGGTCACGTTCATCTTCACGTCGCTCATCGAGGAGCCGGCGACCATCGCCGTGCTGGCCGGGATCATCCTCGTCAGCATCGGCCTCGACGTGGGCTGGCGGTGGGCGAAGGGCCGTCGCCCGGCCGAGGGCGGCTAGATCGGTTCTCTACAATCGGCCGATGCCTGACCTGACGCCCGTCATGCCCGCGGCCAGCCCGGATCCGGTTCGCGAGGCCAAGGCCTACCAGGACCTCCTCGTCGGCCTGGTCGGCGACGACGACCCGGCCGAGATCCAGGCCGGGACGCCGGCCCGCATCCGGGCCCTGATCGCCGAGGCGGGCGCGGACCTGCGGACCCGACCCGCACCAGCCGAATGGTCGGTCCTCCACTGCGTCGCCCACATCCTCGACGCGGAGCTCGTCGCGTCGGGCCGCTACCGCTGGATCCTCGCCCACGACACGCCGGACCTGGTTGGTTACGACCAGGACCTGTGGAACAACCGGCTCCACGACCCGGTCGAGGACCCCGGGGAGCTGCTGGCCTTCTTCGAGCCGATGCGGACCGCGAACCTCGCCCTCTGGCGCCGAACGCCGGAGGCCGACCGCGATCGCGTCGGGATCCACCGCGAGCGTGGTCCTGAGAGCTACGGCCTGACCTTCATCCTGATCGCCGGCCACGACCGGCTCCACCTGGACCAGGCGGAGCGCGCGCTGGCCGCCGTGCGCGGCGCCTGACCGAAGTGGACGTCGGGGTCGTCCTGCCGCAGGGCTGGACCGGGGAGTACGACGGCTGGGATCCGCGCATCGCGTGGGAGCGCACGATGACCCTCGCCCGCCAGGCGGAGGAGATCGGCTTCGAATCGGTCTGGGTCTTCGACCACTTCCAGACCGTGCCGGCGCCGACCGACGAGCTGACATTCGAGTCGTTCACGACCCTGTCGGCCATCGCGACCATCACCTCCCGGGTCCGCCTGGGCCAGGTCGTCGTGTGCACGGGGTTCCGGAACCCGGCGCTCACCGCGAAGATGATCGGGACCCTGGACGTGGCGAGCGGCGGCCGGACCGAGCTCGGCATCGGGGCGGGCTGGAAGGAGGACGAGTGGCTGGCCTACGGCTACGGGTTCCCCGACACGAAGACCCGGCTCGCGATCCTCGCCGATCACCTCGAGGTCATCACCCGGATGCTCGGCCCTGAGCGCGCGACCTACGCCGGGGAGCACGCGCAGGTGCGTGACGCGATCAACGTCCCGCGCGGCCTCCAGGAGCCGCGCGTCCCGATCATGGTCGGCGGCAACGGGCCGAAGGTCACGTGGCGGCTGGCCGCGCGGCACGCGGACGAGCTGAACCTGGACTGGCTCACCCCGGCTGAGGTCCGCGAGGCGCGTCCGGTCATCGCCAGCCGCTGCGAGGAGATCGGCCGCGACCCCGCCTCCCTCCGCCTGTCGCTGAACATCAGCCGCGACGACCTCATCGCCGAGGGCGCGCCGCGCGTCGAGCTCCTGGCTGCCCACCGGGAGGCCGGGCTCGATCGGGTGATGGGCATGATTCGCAACGCCGCGACCGATGACGACGCCCTCCACCGGTTCGCCGAGGACGCCCGGGCGGCCGGCTGCACGATCGGGACGCCAACCGCCGCCTGACCGATGCCGATTCTGCTGCTGATCCACGTCCTGGCGGCCATCACCGCGGTCGGCGCGAACCTGACCTACGCCATCTGGTTCCGCGCCGCGGGCACCGACCGGGATCGGATCATCTTCGTCATCCGGACGGTGCGGATGATCGACAGCCGCATCGCCAACCCCGCGTACATCGTCCTGCTGATCACGGGGATCCTGATGGTGTTCCTCGGGGGGTTCAGCTTCACGACTGGTTGGATCCTGGCCGCCATCGGGCTGTACGTCGCGACCGCGGTCATCGGGATCGCGCTGTTCGCGCCGGCCATCCGCCGCCAGCTGGCCGAGGCCGAACGCGACGTCACCTCGGATGCCTACCGGGCCGCGGCTCGCCGGTCGACGACGCTCGGGATCGTGACGACGGTGCTGGTGCTCCTCATCGTCGTCCTGATGGTGACCAAGCCCTTCTGAGGATCGCGCCGAAGGTGACGGGCAGGCTCGGTACCTTCGAACCATTCCCGATCCGGGGCGGGGCACCGACCCTGCCTGCATGCCGTTCCTGCCGGCTGACCCTCTCATCGTCCTGTTGACCCTCGCGGGGCTCATCGCGGGCACCGCCGGGTACATCCGGCTCCTGCGCCGACGCCATCGTGATCGGCGGCTGGACCGCGAGGCCGATGCCGAGCAGCTCCGGGGCCTCGTCCGGGTCACCCTGATCGGCCACTGAGCCCGTCCCCGGCGACCCCGCGCCGGGACCTTCCCGCGGCCACCGCCCGGCGCTACCATGCCGGCCTATGGACATCGAAGCCGCGCTCGCCGCCACCCCGCTCCTGTCGAGCATCGATCGGAAGACGATCAAGCGCCTCGCCGAGCAGGGGAAGCACCGCCACTATGCCGCCGGCGAGACGATCGTCCGCGAGGGGGCACCCGCGTCGGCCCTCTACATCATCCTGGCCGGCCAGGTCCACGTGGAGCGGGCGGACGCCGAGGGCAAGGCGGTGGCCAACCTGGTCCCCGGCGACTTCTTCGGGGAGCTGGCGCTGATCGAAGAGCATCCGCGCAGCGCGACCGTGGTCGCCGACACCGACACCGACTGCATCCTGTTCGTGGCCTGGGAGTTCACCGCGCTGCTCAAGGAGTACCCGGAGATGGCGATCCCGCTGATGAACGCGCTGATCGCCCGACTCCACCGCCGGGAGCAGCACCTCCCGACCTAGGGCTGGAGCCGCCTCCGCTCCCAACCGCCCCCGGTGCGGCGGTACTCGACCCGATCGTGGAGCCGGTCCTCCCGGCTCTCCCACAGCTCGACGACGTCCGCCACGAGCCGGTAGCCGCTCCAGTACGCCGGCCGCGGCACCGGGTCGCCGTCGCCGAACCGGCGCTCCACGGCGGCCACCTGGTCCTCCAGCGCCGCGCGGTCCGCGATCGGCTCGCTCTGGGCTGACGCCCAGGCGGCGACCTGGTGACCGCGCGGCCGGGTCGCCCAATAGCCGTCGGCCTCGGCGTCGTCCACCGGCTCGATGCGCCCGCTGATCCGGACCTGGCGGTTCGTCTGCTCCCACCAGAAGACCGCCGCCGCCCGCGGGTTGGCGGCGAGGTCACGGCCCTTCGCGCTGTCGCGGTTGGTGTAGAAGCTCAGGCCGTCGGATTCGAGGCCGCGGAGGAGAACGAGCCGAACCGCGGGTCGTCCGGCCGCGTCGGCCGTGGCCAGCGCAAAGGCATGCGCCAGCCGATGGCCGGCTGCCTCCGCCTGGCCGATCCAGGCCGCCAGCTCGACGAGCGGATCGGGGTCGAGCGCGTCCGGGTCGAGGGGCATTGGTCGGGTGGCGCTCAGCCGGCCGCGGCCGGCTGCTCGGTGAGCACCTCGAGCAGGGCACTGGCCAGCCGCTCGAACTGGTCGAGGTCGTTGTGGAGCGCGGCGCTGATCCGGATCAGGCGGCGCCACGGTCCGCCTTCGGGGCGCTGGGGCCAGGGGGTGACCATGCACTGGAGGCCACGGGCCAGCAGCCCGTCGTGGACCGGGTCGCCGTACAGGTCGACGCCCTGGACCCGCCCCGGTGCCGCCTCGTCGGGGAGCGGCACGCTGGCCATGCAGCCGATCATCGCGTCCGGCGCCGGGGCGGTCGTGGCCAGGGCGGTGCACAGCAGGTCGCGGCCGCGGAGTGCGAGATCGCGGTTCCGGAGCCGGACCGCCGACCAGCCGCCGGGCATCAGGCCCCCGACGTACTCGATGGCGAACGGGACCGCCAGCCAGGCGGTCGGGTCGCGGGTGCCGGTCCAGTCCGACTCGAGCCGGAAGCGGGAGCGATCGGTCCGCTCCGAGTTCGCCCCGTGGCTGACGACGAGCGGGTGGTAGCCGGCCTGCCTGTCGCGCCGGACGTGGACGAAGCCGGCGCCCTTCGGGGCGCACACCCACTTGTGGAGGTTGCCCGCGTAGTAGGCCGCGCCCAGCCGGTCGACGTTGACGTCGAGCTGGCCCGGGGCGTGGGCGCCGTCGACCAGGGTGTCGACCCCGCGCGCCGCCAGCTCGGCGACGAGTTCCTCGATCGGGAAGACGAGGGCGGTGGCCGAGGTGATGTGGTCGAGGACGGCCAGCCGGGTCTTCGGGGTCACGGCGGCGAGGATCCGGTCGCGGACCTCCTCCGGGCCGCCGGTCGGGAAGGGGAGCGGCACGGTCACGACCCGGGCGCCGGTGCCCGCGGCCACGGCGGCCAGGACGTTCCGACACGCGTTGTACTCGTGATCGGTGGTCAGCAGCTCGTCGCCCGGCTCCAGCGGCAGCCAGCGGAGGATCGCGTTGACCGCGGTCGTCGCGTTGTCGGTGAACGCCAGGTCGTCGGGGTCGGCGCCGACGAAAGCGCCCAGCGCGGCGCGGGCCTCGTCGAGCAGCGGTTCGAGATCGCGCGAGAAGAACGCGATCGGATCGGCCTCCATCCGTTGCCGGAGCGCGGTCTGGGCGTCGAGCACGGCGATCGGCGTCGCCCCGAACGAGCCGTGGTTCATGAAATCGGAGGCGGGGTCGAGCGGCCAGAGGGATCGGAACTCGGACGGCATACGACGGCTATCGTAGACCGATGGTTGCCCAGCCCCATTCGGTTCTGCCCACGCCGGAGGCGGTCATCTGCGACCTCGACGGGACGCTCGTCGACACGGTGCCGACCCGGATCACGGCCTGGCTCACGACCTTCGCCGAGTTCGACATCCCGGCCGACCGCGATCACGTCGCGTCGCTCATCGGCTCGGACGGGACCTGGCTGGCCGAACGGGTGGCCGAACGGGCCGGGCGCGAGCTCGCGGCGGATGCGGCCGAGGCGATCGACCGTCGCGCCGGCGCCGTGTACGGCGACCTGAACACCGACCCGCGGCCGCTCCCCGGGGTCGGGCGATTCCTCGATGCGGTCACCGCCGCCGGCCTCCCCTGGGCGGTCGCAACCTCATCGCGGCCCCAGCAGGTTCGGGCCTCGCTGGCGGCGCTCCGGCGACCGAAGGAGCCGATCGTCATCGACGGGCAGGCAGTGGCCCGGGCGAAGCCCGAGCCGGACCTGTTGCTCGCGGCCGCGGAACGGCTCGCCACCGCCCCGTCCGCCTGCTGGTGCGTCGGGGACTCGCGCTGGGACATGCTGGCCGCGGTCGCGGCCGGGATGACCCCGATCGCGGTGACGACCGGTGCGGCCACCGACGCCGACCTGCGCGACGCGGGGGCCAGGCTCGTCGTGGCCCGGATCGACGAGCTCGTCGACCAGATCCCCGCACAGGCCGAGGCCACCGCCTGAGCCATGCCCCTCGAGACCTACCGGTCCAAACGCGACTTCGCGAAGACGCCGGAGCCTGCCGGCGCGGCCCCGATCCTGACCAGCGGACGGTTCGTCGTCCAGCGACACCGCGCGACACGACTCCACTACGACCTCCGGCTCGAGATCGACGGCGTGCTGGCCTCGTGGGCCGTGCCACGCGGGCCGACCCTCGACCCCGACGAGCGGCGGCTGGCGATGCGGACCGAGGATCATCCGATCGAGTACCTGGAGTTCGAGGCGGTCATCCCGTCCGGCCAGTACGGGGCGGGGGACATGATCGTCTGGGACTGGGGCACCTACGAACCGGAGGAGACCGATGCGCCGGCGGCCGCCGTCGCCGCCGGCGAGCTGAAGTTCCGGCTCCACGGGGAGCGGCTGCGTGGGAGGTTCACCCTGGTCAAGACCCGCGGCCGGGTCGACGAGCAGGGCCGCGGCGAGGGCGGCGACCCGTGGCTCCTCATCCACAAGCGCGATGAGCACGCGACCGCGGGCTTCGACGCGGAGGACGAGGCGCGGTCGGTGAAGACCGGCCGGACGAACGACGAGCTGGCGGCCGGGCGCGCCCCGCGGTTCGAGGCGCCGCCTCCGGCGCCCGAGGCCGCGCTCGACCTCTCCGCCGCGCGCGAGGCGCCCCTCCCCGAGTTCACCCCGCCGATGCTCGCGACGGCCGGCGACCACCCGTACGAGGACGAGAACTGGCTCCACGAGGTGAAGTGGGACGGCTACCGGGTGCAGGCCGTGGTCCGCGGCGGGCGGGCGAAGCTGTGGACCCGGAACCGCGCCGACGGGGCCACCTACTTCCCCGAGCTTGCCGGGCCGGCCCCGTGGATCGACGCCACCGACGCCGTGGTGGACGGCGAGGTCGTCGCGCTGGGTCCCGACGGCCATCCGTCGTTCTCGGCGCTCCAGGAACGGACCGGCCTGGCCGGCCTCGAGACCCGGACCGGGCG
>DATBLJ010000082.1:0-17997 GCA_036555375.1 Candidatus Limnocylindria bacterium | reverse complement strand
CGCCACCCGCTCGAGGCGGCCAAACGCCGGGCCCACGCTCGCGAGTGCCGCCGGCGCGCCCTCGACCGGGACGCCGATGCCCTGCGCCAGGGCCACCGCGGCGGCCGCGTCGTAGGCGACGTGGAGGCCCGACTGCGGAATGGTGATGTCCAGCGCCCCGGTCGGCGTCCGGAGCGTGAAGCGGGTCTCCTTGAGACCGCGGACCTCGACCGCGGTGACGGCCACGTCGAGCGGCGGCCGGGCCAGGCCACAGGCCGGACAGCGCCAGGCGCCCATGTGAGAGAGGTACACCCGGTCGTAGACGAGGTCGGCCCGGCAGACGGGGCAGCGGATCGTGTCCGCCGCCCGCGTGATCGTGTCGGTCGACTCCTTCAGCTCGAGCCCGAAGGTGACTCGCCGGCCGTCGCGGGCCGGGGCCAGGCCGGCGACGATTGGGTCGTCGGCGTTGACGACGAGGACGCTGTCCGGAGGCAGGGCCGCGGCCACCACCTCGAACGCATCGGCCACCGCGTAGATCTCGCCGTAGCGATCGAGCTGGTCCCGGAACAGGTTCGTCACCAACACCGCGCGAGGCCGGATCTCCGGGGCGACCAACGGCAGGGCTCCCTCGTCGATCTCGGCGACCATGACGACCGGGTCCACCCGGCCCCGGAGGTCGGCCGCCCCGATCGCCAGCGACGTCACGCCCTGGGCCAGGTTCGCGCCCGCGGAGTTATGGGCCACCGGCAGCCCGGCGCCGCGCAGGATCGCGGCGGTGAAGCGGGCGGTCGTCGTCTTGCCGTTGCTGCCGGTGATCGCCAGCACGGTGACGCCCTGGTCGGCGACGAGGGCGCGGAGGATCCCGGGGTCCACCCGCCGGGCGACCATCCCCGCGATCGACGTCCCGCCGCCGCGCCCCGCCACCCGGGACGCGACTCCCGCCGACTTGCCGGCGACCAGCGCGGCGAAGCGGCGGACGGTGAGCGGCGGGGCAGACCGGGACGTGGGGAGGCGGAAGGGAGGCGTCGTCACCCTAGGTCAGGTCGACGTAGACGTTCTTGACCTCGGTGAACAGGTCGAGGGCGTGCATCCCAAGCTCGCGCCCGATCCCGCTCATCTTGTAGCCGCCGAACGGCGCCTCGGTGTGGACGCTGTTGTTCGAGTTCACCGACAGGACGCCCGCCTTCACACCCTTGGCCACCCGGATCGCCCGGCCGATGTCGCGGCTCCAGACCGATCCCGACAGCCCGTACGGCGTGTCGTTGGCCAGCCGGACCGCTTCGGCCTCGTCGGCGAAGGGGATGATCGCGACCACCGGGCCGAAGATCTCCTCGCGGACGATCCGCATGTCGGTCCGGCAGCCGTCGAAGATCGTGGGCATCAGGTAGGCGCCACCGTCGAACGGCTCGCCGGTCGGCGCCTCGCCGCCGTAGACCAGCTCCGCCCCCTCGTCGCGGCCGATCTGGATGTAGTCCGCCACCCGCTCGCGCTGGCGCTGGCTGACCAGGCTCCCCATCTCGGTCTGGTCGTCCGCTGGGTCACCGACCTTCACCTGCTTCGTCGCCTCCGCGAACGCCGCGACCACCTGGTCGTGGACCGAGGCCTCGACGAAGATCCGGCTCCGGGCGCAGCAGTCCTGGCCGGCGTTGTCGAAGACCGCGTAGGGCGACTCGCGGGCGAACCTGTCCAGGTCCGCATCGGCGAAGACGATGTTCGGGCTCTTGCCGCCCAGCTCGAGCGACACCTTCTTCACGTTGCCCGACGCCAGGCGGAGGATCTCCTGGCCGGTCGTCGTCTCGCCGGTGAAGGCCACCTTGCCGATGCCGGGGTGGGCGGCGATGGCCGCGCCGGCACTGCCGCCCGGGCCGGTCACGACGTTCACGATCCCGGCCGGGAACCCGGCTTCGAGCGCCAGCTCACCGAGCTTGAGCGCGCTGAGCGGGGTGTACGAGGCGGGCTTCAGGATGCAGGCGTTGCCGGTCGCCAGGGCCGGGCCGAGCTTCCAGGACGCCATGTTCATCGGGAAGTTCCACGGCACGATGAGGCCGACCACGCCGATCGGTTCGCGGAGGGTGAAGTCCAGGCCCGGGGCGCTGGTGGGAATCGTCTCGCCGAAATGCTTGTTGGCGGCCCCGGCGTAGTACTCGAACACGAGGCCCACCGACAGCGCCTCGCCGCGCGCGCCGGCAATCGGCTTGCCGACGTTGCGGCTCTCGAGCTGGGCGAGTTCCTCGATGTGGTCCTTGGCCAGGTTGCTCAGCTTCTGGAGGGCGCGCCCGCGCTTGGCGGCCGACCACGAGGCGAAGCCCTTCGGGTCGTCGAGCGCCTTCTGGGCAGCGGCGACGGCCCGGTTCACGTCCTCGGGTCCGCCCAAAGGGACCTTCGCCAGCAGCTCGCCGGTGGCCGGATTGACGACGTCGAAGGTCTGCCCGTCGGCAGCGTCGACCTGCTCCCCGCCGATCAGCATCTGGACCGTTCCCAGGCTGGGTGCGACGGAGGTCGTCGGGGTCGTTTCAGCGGTCATGTGGTTCCTCACGCGCACCTCGGAAAGCCGCCCGAGTATATCGCCGCCCTCCACGGAGCTCCCCGGCGGTCTCGAGGCGCGGTCGCCCTGTGCCTACCCGCGTGACTGGTCGATCGACCAAGCAGGACCCTCGGGAACGGCTGCCGCTGTCGAGATTGCCTGGTCCAGGGGCTCAGAACCCATGTCACGGGCATCGCGGACACGCAGCCGGCCGATCGTGGTCGATACACCAGCCTGACGGGTAGGCGAGGTCGATGGGGCCGCGTTGCCGCGAGGCTAGAAGTAGTTGACGCTGATCCCGCCGTCGATGACGAAGTGAGCGCCGTTCGTCCAGCGCGACTCGTCGCTGGCCAGGTAGATCGCGACGTTCACGATCTCCTCGGGCTTGCCGAAGCGGCCGGTCGGGTTGCGGCCCAGGCGGAGCTGCTTGGCCGCCTCGTCCTTGACGAGCCAGTCCATCAGGAGCGGCGTTTCGATCGGGCCGGGGCAGATCGCGTTGGCGCGGACGCCTTTCGGGCCGAACTGGACCGCCAACGATCGGGTCAGCGAGAGGACCGCGCCCTTGGAGGCGGTGTAGGCGTCCTGGGGCACCGAGCAGCCGAGCAGCGCCACGAACGAGCTGATGTTGATGACCGATCCCGACCCCTGCTCGAGCATCCGCGGGATCGCGTACTTGCAGCCGAGGAACACGCCGCGGACGTTCACCGCCATGACGTGGTCCCAGACCGCGACCTCGGTGTCGATGACCGAATGGTCGGGCTCGGGCATCACCCCGGCGTTGTTATAGAGGACGTCGACCCGACCATACCGATCCATCGCGGCGGCGACCATCGCCGCCGCATCGGCCTCCTGGCTGACATCGGTCTTCACGAAGACCGCGTCACCGCCAGCGCTGGTGACCAGGTCGACCGTCTCGCTGCCCGCCGCCTCGTCGAACTCGGCGGCCACGACCCTGGCGCCTTCGGCGGCGAACATCTCGGCCGCCACCCGGCCCATCCCGCTGCCGGCCCCGGTGATGATCGCGACCTTGTCGGCGAGCCTGGCTCCGGCCATGTCAGCCGCGCTCGAGATAGCGTTCGCGATCCCACGGATGGACGATCGCGTCGTACTGCTCCTGCTCGACCCGGGCCGCGTTCAGGTAATGGGCCACGACATCGGCCCCGAAGATGTCGACCGCCGCCGTGCTGGTCTCGAGCTCGCGGATGGCCTCGTGGAGGGCCCGCGGCATCTTGTCGCAGCCGGTGGCCAGGTAGCCGTTGCCCTGGTACTCGTCCGGGGGCTCGATCTCGCCCTCGATCCCGAGCAGGCCCGCCCCGATGACGGCGGCGTAGGTGAGGTACGGGTTCATGTCCCCGCCCGGGAAGCGGTTCTCGACGTGGAGGCCAGCCTCGTCGCCCACGATCCGGAAGCCGGTCGTCCGGTTGTCCCGGCCCCACACCACGTTGACCGGCGCCCAGGACGCGACCGCGTAGCGCTTGTAGGAGTTCACGTTCCAGGCCCAGAAGATGGCCAGCTCGCGGCTGTACTTCATCATCCCGCCCAGGAAGTGGCGCATCGTCTTCGACATCCCGTAGGGCTTGCCCCTCGGGTCGTAGAAGAGGGCCTTCCGACCGGCCTTGTCCCACAGCGACATGTGGAGATGGCCGCTTGACCCGGTCCAGGTGTGGTCCGGCTTGGCCATGAAGGTCAACCCCATCCCGTTCAGGTAGGCGATCTCCTTGGCCCCGTGCTTGAACAGGACCGACCAGTCGGCCATCTCGAGGACATCGGTGTAGTGGAGGTTCACCTCGTGCTGGCCGGGCGCGGCCTCGCCCTTGCTGAACTCGACCGGGATGCCGGCCTCGGTCATCAGGTTGCGGAGCTTGCCGTGGATCGGCTCCCCCTTGGTGGACTGCAGGAGGACGTAGTCCTCGTTGTAGTAGCCGAACCGCTCCAGGCCCACGTAGCCCTTGTCGTGGGCCTGCTGGAAGGTGTCGGAGAGGAGGTAGTACTCGTACTCCGAGCCGGCCATCGCCCGAAACCCGTGCCCGGTGGCGCGTTCGACGACCTTCTTCAGGAGCGTCCGCGGCGAGACCGGGATCTCGACGCCGTGGTGGTCGACGGTGTCCGAAAGCACGATCGCGGTCTTCTCGAGCCATGGCACCTCGCGGTAGGTGTCCCACACCGGATCCGCGATCCAGTCGCCGTAGCCGGTCTCCCAGTTCATGAGCGCGAACCCCTCGGGCGTGTTCATCTCCATGTCGGTGCCGAGCAGGTATGTGCAGAAGTGCGCCCCGTGGTCGATGGCGCCGTTCAGGAACGCCTGGCCCTGGACCCGCTTGCCCATCAGGCGGCCCTGCATGTCGGTCAGGGCCACGACCAGCGTGTCAATCCGCCCGTCGCGGATCGCCGCCGTCAGCTCGTCACGCTTCGGATGGCTCTTGGTCGTGGCCATGGTCGAGTCTCCTTGTCAGGGCGCGGAACAGGCCGGCCGGGTGCACCGGCCGGCCCATCCTGCGGGAAACGGTTCCCGGGCGCTCAGGTCGAGATGGCGGTGGCCGCCTCCTCGAACTCGCGCTCGATGGCCTCGAGCTCCTCCGTGGTGCCCTGCGGAACCGGTCCGCGGAACCGGCTCCTGGCCCACACGAAGTAGTAGACCAGCAGCAGGACCAGGAAGCCGGCCACGGTGGCGAGGGCTGCCGGGTTCAGCTCGAACGGGTACAGGAAGAGCGGCGTGATGAGCACGATCCAGATCACGCTCAGCCAAGCGAGGGGCTTGCTCCACCCGCCGAGACTCCACGCCTGCCGGTCGCGCCATGACTGGTCACCGATCGCCCCAAGCAGGATGCACAGGCCGTACGCCCAGTAGAGGAGTACGGTGCTCACCCCCGTGATGCCGGCGATGAGGAAGATCGGGTCGCCGCCGAACGCGTTGAACAGGACGTAGACCAGCAGGATCAGCAGCCAGCTGAAGACGCTGATGGCGATGACCGAGTTGCTCGGCGTCCGCCAGCGATGGCTGACCTTCTTCAGCCAGCGGCTGCCGGGCACACCGTCGTCGCGGCTGAAGGCGAACAGCATCCGCCCGGCCGAGGCGATCGACGAGAACCCGCAGAAGGTCATCGCGATCGCGATCCCTGCCGCGAGCAGCCCGCCGAGCTGGCCGAGCCCGGCCCCCAGGTTCTGTTCGAGGATGTACGCGACGCCGTAGCCGCCGCTGTTGGCCAGGACGTCGGCCGGAGGCGGGGTCTTCAGGTTCAGGGCCATCAAGACGACATAGCCGGCGACGGCCGAGACCGCCACCGAGAGGAACACGCCCCACGCCGAAGCGCGGCGCGCGAATTTCGTCTCCTCGGCCACGTGGGCCGAGGCGTCGTAGCCGGTGTAGGTCCACTGCGACTGGAGCAGGCTCAGGGCGAACGCCCCAGCGATCCCGAAGGGGATCACCTGCTCCCAGGGGGTGCCGTCGGCCGCCGTCCCTGCCGGTTCGAGCGAGAAGAGGAATCCGACATCGTTCGTCGGCTGGCTGCCGAGTGCCATCAGGGCGATGGCGATGGCGGCGACGAAGAAGATGTGCCACCAGACCGACAGGTCGTTCATGAAGGCGACCACCCGGGTGCCAGCCACGTTGAAACCGACCTCGACGAGGATCAGGACGCCGGTCACCCAGATCGCGTTCTGGACCCCGAACGTGTCGGCCCCCGGGTCGAAGGTCCCTCCCAGGATGGGGTTGATGATCGTGGCGGTCAGGTAGAACGCCGCGGCGTAGTTGATGCCGGCCACGATCGAGATCTGGCCGCCGAGGTTGAGCCACGCCGTCCACCAGCCCCAGTCCTTGCTGCGGAGCTTGCTGGCCCAGTAGTACAGGCCACCGGCGGTCGGGTAGGCCGATGCGATCTCGGCCATGGTCGCCGCGATCATCAGGGTGAACAGGGTGACCAGCGGCCAGCCGATGCCGACCGCCGCCGGCCCGGCCAGGTTGATCCCGTAGTTGTAGAGGATGATCGCGCCGGTCAGGATCGAAATGATCGAGAAGCTGATCGCGAAGTTGCTGAAGCCGCCCATCGATCGGAGGAGCTCCTGGGCATAGCCGAGCCCGTGGAGGTCTCTGCGATCCTGGGCGAGGATGTCTTCGGTGTTGCTCTGCGACATCGGTACCTCACTGCAAGCCATGGGTGTCGGTGAGCGATTGCACCCCGCGGACGGGGTGGACACACGCGTTGCGAGGGCTGGTGATGCCGGCGGGCGGCTCCTTTCTCGTCGCGTGGCGGGGGTCCGGCGGAGAGCGGGCCGGGCGAGCGCGATTTCGCGACGTTGCCGGGCCCGACTATATCGCGGGCCATGGGCCGAAACCAGCGTTTTGGGCGAGGCTGCCGTACCATCCGCGCCGGGTTCCCGAGTGTGGCCCTGAACCCGATTCCACGACACCGGTGTACCTAGCAGGGAGGTTCTGCGCTGCTCGGCTACGCGATTCGTCGACTCCTGTGGGTGGTCCCCGTCGTGCTGGGGGCCTCGATCGTCGCGTTCACGATCATGCACGTCGCGCCCGGCAGCCCCTGGAACCGCGAAGGCCGGGCACTGGACCCGGCGATCATCGCCCGGCTGAACGAGGAGCTCGGGCTCGACCAGCCGCTCCCCATGCAGTACCTCGCCTGGCTCGGCCACCTGCTGCGCGGCGACTTCGGGGTCAGCACCTCGACCTTCGGCGGCGACGTCAACGCGATGATCATCTACTCGCTCGGCCCGACCCTCCTGCTGTGCGGGCTCGCGTTCGGGGTCGCGGTCCTGATCGGCGTCCCGCTCGGGCTGGCCGCCGCCCTCTGGCATCGCCGGCCGGTGGGCCACCTCGCCACCGGACTGTCGCTGGTCGGGATGGCCGCGCCCGCCTTCGCCCTGGCCGCGCTGCTCCAGCTCGTGGTCGCGGCGCCGCGGTTCGGGACGGGAGGCATGTTCGGGCTGGCCCCCAGCCCGTTCCCGCACGCCGGCCTGGACTCACCGTGGGCCCTGGTCCTGCCGACCCTCGCCATGGCGGCGCTCCCACTGGCCCAAATCGCGCGCCACACGAAGGCCAGCGTGCTCGAGGTCATCCACTCGGACTACATCCGCACCGCGCATTCCAAGGGCCTCCACGAGGACCAGATCGTCCGCCTCCACCTCCTCCGCAATGCCGCGATTCCGCTGCTGACGATCTCCGGGACGGTCCTCGCCCTGCTCATCACCGGGTCGATCGTCGTCGAGCGCGTGTTCGAGATCCCGGGCCTCGGCAACCTCTACTTCTGGGCGATCCGCGGTCGCGACTACACGACCCTGATGGGGATCACGGTCATCTACGCCCTGGCCGTCGCGGTGGCCAACGCGGTCGTCGACATCGCCTACGGCGTCGTCGACCCGCGCGTCCGCGACGGGTACCTCACGCCGGCCGAGGAGGCCAGCGGTGGCTGAGGCGCGGCTGGCCGGCGTCGGTGACGTCCTGGTTCGGCCGCAGAAGAGTCGCGGGTTCTGGGGCGACACCGCGCGACGCCTGCTCCGGACACCGACCGGCGTCATCGGCCTGGTCATCGTCGTCGGCATGATCCTGATCGCCTTCGTCGGGCCGTCGCTCATCCCGTACACCTACTACGAGCAGGACATCGACGCGGTCATTGCCTACGGCGGACCGATCCCACCCGGCGTCGTCGCCTCGCATCCGCTGGGCACCGACGTTCTCGGCCGCGATCTGCTGGCGCGGACGGTGGACGGGGCCCAGGTGTCACTCACGGTGGCGCTGATCGCCCAGCTGGTCGTGCTCGCGATCGGGGTCCCGGTCGGGCTCCTGGCCGGGTGGCGGGGCGGCTGGACGGAGACCGGCCTGATGCGGACGACCGACATCATCGGGACGTTCCCCGACCTCCTGTTCATCATCATGATCCAGGCCGCCATCATCGACACCCCGTTCTTCACCCTGGTGAACGGGTTACTGGCGACCTTCATCGCCATCGGTCTGATCTCGTGGGTGGGCACCGCCCGGCTGGTCCGCGGCCAGACCCTGTCCCTCAAGCAGCGCGAGGACGTCGAGGCCGCGCGGGCGGTGGGCGTACCGGGCAGCAAGATCGTCCGCCGTCACATCCTGCCGCAGGCGATGGGACCGATCGCCATCGCGATCAGCCTCGGCATCCCGATGGCGATCCTCGCCGAGTCGACCCTGTCCTTCCTCGGCCTCGGAGTCCAGATCCCGCGGGCGTCGTGGGGCAGCCTGATCGACATCGGGATCGACAACATCCAGATCGCGCCGTGGTTGCTGTTCCCGCCGATGATCGCGCTGGGCACGGCACTCATCGGCTTCACCCTGCTGGGGGATGGCCTGCGCGACGCGCTCGACCCGCGGACGTCGCGACGGCGCTGACCGGGGAGGGGAGAGGGGCCTGAGCTAGCCCTCGTCCCCGTCGGAGGGGGCCTCGCCACCCTCGGCTGCGCCTTCGCCCTCGGCACCCTCGCCGCCTTCGCCCTCCTCGCCTTCGCCCTCCTCGCCCTCGGCGACGGTCGGCTCCTCCTCCACGACGCGCGGCGGGACGACCCGAGCGACCATCTCCTCGGGGTCGTTCAGGACGTGGACGGTGTCCGAGTCGACGCCAAGGTCGCTGACGTGGATGGCGGCCTCGAGATCGATCAGGCCGGACACGTCCACCTGGATTTCGCTCGGCAGGTTCGCCGGCAGCGCGCGCACCTTGATGTGGTCGAGCTGAGTGAACAGGCTGCCGCCGGTGGCTTCGATCGCCGGCGCCTCGCCGAAGAACACGAGCGGGACGTCGATCTGGAGCTCGACCGTCAGGTCCGGCAGGAAGAAGTCGACATGGATGGCGCGGCCGCTAAGCGGGTGGCGCTGGACCGACTTGATGATCGCGCTTTTCGTCCCCGCGCCGGGAACGGTCAGCTGGAAGATCGTCGAGCGGCCTGCTTCGTGGTACAGCATCTCGAAGGTCTTCGCGTCGACCTGGACCGGGATCGAGTCGGTGCCCTTGCCGTAGACCACGCCGGGCACGGTGCCACCGCGGCGCAGCTGCTTGGTCTGCTTGCCGAGCACGCTCCGGGCGTCAACGGCCAGCTCGAGGGTCATCGGTCAGGGGTTCTCCAGGGGCGGGATGCGGTCGATCCAGGGATGCGAAGGCGGATGGTACAGGCCGCCCGGAGGTCGGGCAAACGGGCGCGTCGTCGGCCGAGGACTAGAATCGCCGGTCGTGGCCTCCAGCATCATGATCGTCGAGGACGAGCCCGCCGTTGCCCGCGGGGTCCAGGTGGCCCTCGAGCGCGAGGGATACGGGGTCACCGTGATCGGGACCGGGGAGGAGGCCGTCGCCCGCTTCGGCGAGCTGGCCCCCGACCTCGTCCTCCTCGACGTCCGCCTGCCGGGCATCGACGGCTTCGAGGTCTGCCGCCAGATCCGGCGCCAGTCGCGCGCTCCGATCCTGTTCCTGACCGCGCGGACCGACGAGGTCGACAAGGTGGTCGGCCTCGAGATCGGCGCCGATGACTACCTGGTCAAGCCGTTCAGCCTACGCGAGCTGACGAGCCGGGTGAAGGCGCTGCTGCGGCGGGCGTACGGGGAGCTCGCCGACGTCGGCGCCGCCGACACGATTCGCCGCGGCGACCTGGTGATCGACCTCGAGCGGCGGCGGGTCACCCGGGACGGGGAGCGGATCAACCTGACGACCACCGAGTTCGACCTCCTCCGCCACCTGGCCGCCCGCCCTGGCCGGGTCTTCACCCGCAGCCAGCTGCTCGAGCTCGTCCGCGACTACGACGCGGCGATCGAGCAGGACGAGCGGACGATCAACGTCCACGTCAGCCACATCCGGGAGAAGATCGAGGTCGACCCCTCCGAGCCGCGCTACATCCGGACCGTCCGGGGCGTGGGCTACGCGTTCGCCGAGGACTGACCGATCTTCCTCCGTCGCTTCGTTCGCCGCCTCGACGTCCGGCTGGTGGTGGCGCTCGCCACCACGGCGCTCATCGCCCTGCTCATCAGCGGGGTGGCGCTGAACCAGATCCTGCCCGGCTACTTCGAGGAGCAGGGCCAGGCCAAGACCGAGGCCACCGCCCAGGCGACGGCGTTGCTGATCATCGACACCGCCAACCGCGCGACGTCCAGCGGGCTCGGCGAGTTCCTGAACGACCCCGAGCAGCGCGAGGCCCGGATCATCCAGCCCGCCGCCCAGCTGGCCGCCGACCGGTTCCTCGTCACCGTCCAGGTGTTCAACGTCGTCGACGGGTCGGACGCCGCCTTCGCCGAGCCCGAGAACGTCGAGGACGCCGAGGCCCAGGGCCTGGCGCCCGATCCGCTGGCCCCCTCGACCCGGCTCGCGTTCGAGATCGAGCTCCCGCTCTCCGAGCAGCCATTGGCCCCCGACGGAACCCTCCGGATGGAGGTCGTCGTCTCGATGCCGTACACCGCTCGCGAGGCGACCCTGGCCCAGGTCCGCGGCGCCCTGGTCGGCGCGGGGGCGCTCGCCCTCCTCGTCTCGCTCGGGGTTGGCGTGTGGGCCGCTCGACGGCTGACCGTCCCGCTCCAGCGCCTGGGCAGCTTCTCGAGCCGGCTGGCCCATGGCCACCTCGACGCGCGAGTCCCGCCGGCCGGCGTCGAGGAGATCGACCGCCTGGGGGAGCAGTTCAACCTGATGGCCGACCGGTTGACCCAGTCGCTGCGCCTGCTGGAGGCCGATCGCGATCGCCTGCGCGAGTTCGTCGCCGACGTCAGCCACGAGCTGCGGACGCCGCTCGCCGCCCTGCGGACCTATACCGAGCTCCAGCGCGACGGCGAGATGGACGAGGAGACGCGGCACGAGTTCCTCGACCGTTCGAGCGAGCAGCTCAGCCGGCTCGAGTGGATGAGCGCCAACCTGCTCGATCTGTCGCGGATCGACGCGGGGATCTTCCCGATGGACGTCAAGCTCGGCGATCTGCGCGAGCCGGTCCGGGCCTCGGTCGAGGCCATCGCCGAGACGGCCGCAGGTCGCCAGATCAGCGTCACGTACACCGCCCCATCGACGGCGGTGGCCATCCGGTTCGATCGCGAACGGGTCGTCCAACTCGTCAACAACCTGGTCGGCAACGCGGTGAAATTCACCGCGCCTGGTGGGACGGTCGCGGTCCGGATCCTCGACGAGCCGGATGCAGCGGTCATCGAGGTCAGCGACACCGGCCCGGGCATCCCGCCCACCGAGCTGCCGCGCATCTTCGACCGCTTCTACCGCGGGACGAACGTCGGCGAGGCGCGAGCGTCGGGGAGCGGCCTCGGGCTGGCCATCGCCCGCTCGATCGTCGAGATGCATGGCGGATTCATCGAGGTGGCCAGCGTCCTCGGCGAGGGGGCCGTGTTCCGGGTCAACCTGCCGCGCCAGGGTGCCGCGGCGGCCGGCGAGCTGTCGACCGATGACGTGGCGGCGGACGAGCCGATGGCCGTCGAACCGGCACTCGACGACGCCTCCGCTTGATTCACGAATCTTCACCGCCGTCCGGGCGCGCGCCTAACCCTCCCTCGCGCACACTCCGGCCGTGACTGACAAGGATTACGAGGTCGAGCCGCCATCGGCGGTCGAGACCGACCGCTACGGCGCCAGCGACCCCACCGCGCCCCTTCCCGCCCGATCCGACAGCTGGTCCTCGGCGCCCGCCTGGTCCACGCGTCGATCCCTCCCCCCGGAGCCCCAGGCGGCGCCCCCGCCTCGCCGGCCGCGGATGCTCGGCTTCGTCGCCGTCGCCATCGCCGCCGGGATCGTCGCCGGCTCCCTGTCCGGCCTGGCAGTCGTCAACTTCGTGGGCCTCAACGAGGGCGCCCCGCCGGCCGAGGTGCCGGCCGGCGACACCGTCGAACAGGTGACCCTCGATGAGACCTCGGCCGTCATCGAGGCCGTCAACAACGTCGCGCCCGCCGTCGTCACGATCAACGTCACGGTCGCGACCGGCGGGAGTGGCTCCGGCTCGGGGTTCATCTTCGACCCGGATGGCTGGATCCTCACCAACCGCCACGTCGCGGGCGATGCGTCGAGCATGATCGTCACCCTCGCCGACTCCCGGCAGTTTGATGCTCGGCTGATCGGCGTCGACACCCTCACCGACCTGGCGATCATCAAGATCGACGCGACCGGCCTGCCGACGGCACCCATCGGGACCTCAGCCTCCCTCGAAATCGGCCAGAAGGCGATCGCCATCGGCAACCCGCTGGGTGACTACGCCGACACGGTGACCACCGGGGTCGTCTCCGGCCTGGGCCGGCAGATCGTCGCCGGCGACGGCCTCAGCAGCGAGGCCCTCAATCACCTGATCCAGACCGATGCAGCCATCAACCCCGGCAACTCGGGTGGCCCGCTGGTCAACAGCATCGGCCAGGTGATCGGCATCAACACCGCCATCGCGACCAGCGCCGAGGGCATCGGCTTCGCGGTGCCGATCGACTTCGCCAAGCCAATCATGGCCCTCGCCCTGAATGGCGAGGAGATCGCACGGCCGTACATCGGGGTCCGCTACACGATGATCACGCTCCAGCTCGCCGAGGACGAGGACCTGCCGGTCGAGGACGGGGCGCTCGTCGTGGCCGGGGCGAACGGCCAGCCGGCGGTCTCCCCGGGCAGCCCGGCCGAGGAGGCCGGCCTCCAGGAAGGCGACATCATCACCGCCCTGGGTGGTCGCGCCGTCGAAGACGAGCACGACCTCGTCGTCCTGCTGCTGCCCTACCGGCCGGGGAACACCGTGACCCTCACCGTCCTGCGGGGCGGCGACGAGCTCGAGATCCCGGTCACCCTGGGGACGCTGCCGCCGGCCTCCTGAGCCGGATCCGGACCTCGACCCGGTCCAGCGGACCGGGCATCGGGGCCTCGGGCTTGCGGACCGCGACCTCAACCTCGCGGGCGAGTGGCCAGCGCTCGAGGATGCGTTCGCCGATCGTCGCTCCCAACGTCTCGAGGAGATGGAAGCGTTCGTTCGCGACCGTCTCGAGAACGAGAGCCTCCAGCGCCGCGTAGTCAACCGTCTCGCCGACGTCGTCGCTCGCCGCTGCCGCGTCGAGGTCCGCCGACAGGTCGACGTCCACTTCGAACGGCTGGGCCCGAGCCCGTTCCTCGTCGGACACCCCGTGATGCCCGGTGGCCTGGATCCCGTCCAGTGCGATCCGTCCGGGTCGGGCCTCGATCGACGGCTCCGGATCGGGTCGGCGGACGATCGCGTCGGCCACCCGCAGCGCCCGGGTCAGCGGCTCGACGTCGTGGACCCGGATGACGTCCGCGCCCGACGCGACCGCCAGGACGGCGCTCGCGACGCTGCCCTCCAGCCGGCGGTCGGGCGGCGCGCCGTCGAGGATCTCGCCGATGAACCGCTTGCGGCTGGTCCCCACCAGCAGGGGCAGGCCGAGGGCGGCCTTCAGCTCGCCGAGCCGATGCAGGACCTCGAGGCTGTGCTCCGGCGTCTTGCCGAAGCCGATCCCCGGGTCGACCAGCAGGCGGTCGGCCGCCACGCCGGCGGCGGCGGCGGACTCGGCCGACGTGCGGAGCCAGTCGATGACCTCGGGGAGGACCCCGTTCGGGTACTCGGCCACGTCCTTGTTGTGCATGACGACCAGGAATGCCCCGGCCGCGGCCGCCGCCTCGGCCGTGCCCGGATCGCGCCGAGCGGCCCACACGTCGTTGACCATTCCGGCACCAGCGGCCAGGCCCGCGCGGGCGACGCTCCCCTTGGAGGTGTCGATGCTGACCAGCACCCGGTCGCCGAACTCGCCGACCAGCGCCTCGATCACCGGGACGGCGAGGCCGGCTTCGGTCCCGGCGTCGACCGCCGGATGCTCCCCGTAGACGGCCGCCGGCCGGGACGACTCGGCCCCGACATCGAGGAGGTCGGCCCCGGCTGCGACGAAGCCGCGCGCCTGCTCGAGGGCCGCCGCCACGACCTCATCGGACGTGCGATCCGGGGGTGCCAGGCCATCCCCGGAGAACGAGTCCGGGGTGACGTTCAGGATGCCCATCACCCAGGTCCGTTCGCCCCACGTCAGGCTGCGCATCAGGCGTCCGGGGCCTCGCCGGTCAGGCCGGCCCGCACCGCGCCCACCAGGTAGAGGGAGCCGGCGACCACGACCGGGCCGTGGCCGGCGAAGCTGGCCGCCCGTTCGAGCGCATCCGGCGGGGAGGCCACCGTCACGCCCGCCGAAGCGCCGTGGACTCCGGGCGCGACCCGCCGCCAGGCCCGGAGCAGCTCGGCGGGTCGGTGCGCATGGGGATCGGCGACCGAGGTGAACACCGGCTGCGGCTCGAGCGGCGCCAGCGCCCGGAGGACCTCCGTCACCCGCTTGCCGCGCATCGCTCCGAACACGAGCGGAAAGCGTCGCACACCCAGCTCGTCGAGGGCACGGGCGAGGGCCCGGGCACCCGAAGGGTTGTGCGCCCCGTCGAGCACCACGTCCCGACCCGCGACCGCGGCGGGGAAGCGCTCGAGGCGCCCGGGCCAGTGTGCCCGCGCCAGCCCGGCCCGAAGCGTCGCCTCGTCCACCACCATCGGGCGACCGCGTCGCTCCCCGTCCTCGCGGAGCGCGTCGAGGAGAGCCATCGCCACCGCCGCGTTGGCGGCCTGATGGCTGCCCAGCAGCCCGATCCGCACCCCGGGCAACGTCCCGTCGGGCGTCCGGAGGTCGACGGTGATCCCGTCCCAGCCGGTGGCCAGCACTCGTGCGTCCCAGGGCTGGCCGGGCCCGGCGCGGCGGAGCGGCGCGCTGACCGCCGCACAGCGATCGAGGATCGGCCGCAGGCCACGCGCCGCGGCCCCGGTCACCGCCAGGTCGCCGGGCTTGATGATGGCCGCCTTCTCGGTCCCGATGGCGGCCAGCGTCCGGCCCAGGTGGCGTTCATGGTCATGGGCCACGGTCGTGATGGCGGCCACCCCGAGGTCGGTCGCGTTGGTCGCGTCCAGCCGCCCGCCGAGGCCGACCTCGACCAGGGCGACATCCACCTGCGCCTCGGAGATGGCCAGGAAGCCGGCCGCAGTCAGGACCTCGAACTCCGTGGGCGATCCGTCGGTCGCCGCGTCGGCATCGGCCAGCTCGAGGACGCGCTCGATGACCCGCGCGAACTCGGGCTTCGACAGCATCCGGCCGTCAATCGTGATCCGCTCGCGATAGGTGACCAGGTGCGGCTTGGGCATCGCCCCGACCCGCAGGCCCGCCGCGCGGAGGACGGCCCCGGCCAGTGCGACGACGCTGCCCTTGCCGTTGGTGCCGCCCACCAGCGCCCCATGGAGCGATCGGTCGGGTCGGTCGAGCCCGTCGAGCAGGCGGTTGATCCGGGCCAGCCCCAGGCTCACCCCGAAGCGGCCCCGGCGCTGGATGCCCGCCACGGCGGCGGGGTAGGAGAGGCCCGTGCTCAGTCCTGCTCGTCCTCGTAGAACACGCAGTCGCGGTACTGGCCGGTCAGGCACAGGTCCGTGACGTAGCCGCTGTCGAGGTGGACGCCGCCCCGGACCTGGCAGCGCGAGACGGTTCCCTCCTGCTTGGCCAGCGACCGGAGGAGGTGGGGGGCGTCCACCGGGATCCGACCGCCCGACCCGTGGGTCACGTAGAAGTTCGGGCAGCTGTGGCGCCGCGGCCGGCTGAAGCCGAGCGGGGCTCCCCGGCGGCCGACGTGGACCGCCAGCGGCTCGGCGACCGGGGCGGCGGCGAAGCGCTTCTCGGCGATCGCGCAGCGCCCCGGCTCGCAGTCGGTGTCGTTGTGGCAGCACGCCCGCGCCGGGCCCAGGCCCTCGACCGCCCACAGCTCCCAGCAGGGTCGGCGCAGGATGAAGGCCGGGCAGCGGTAGCGGATCGCGAGGTCGCAGTTTTCGACCTCCCAGCACATCGTCCGCCGGTCGCCCTGGCGGCGGTCGGTCGGCGCCTCGACCTCGGCCTTGCGGCGTTCGGAACCGGCCCGGCGTTCCGGCCGGATGACGATCTGGCGAGGTGGCTGGCGACCCTCCATGCGGATGGGCTAGAGCCAGTTCCTCAGGCGTTCCTCGATGACCTGCTGCGGCATGTAGCCGACCAGGCGAGCCGCCTCACGTCCGTCCTTGAACAGGATCAGGGTGGGAATGCTGAAGATGCTGTACCGCATCGCGAGGTCCTGGTTCTCGTCGGTGTTCAGTTTGGCGACCGCGATCTTCTCGGCATGCGCGTCGCCGATGGACTCGACGACCGGCGACACGAGCCGGCAGGGCCCGCACCACGGTGCCCAGAAGTCGACGAGAACCGGCTTGTCGGCATTCAGGACCTCGGCGTCGAAGGTCGACTCATCGACGGCGACAGCGGACATTGGCACAGTGACCTCAGCTTGGGCGGACGGAAAGCGCCCGGAATCCTAGCACCGCGAACTGCCCACTACGGGGCCTGCGACGGTGGGGGTGGCGTCGGCGTGGGGGCCGGCGTCGGCGTGGGGGGTGGGGTCGGAACCGGGGTGGGTGTCGGCTCCGGGCCGCGCGACAGGACGATGTCGACCTGCGAGTCGAGCGGGACGTCGGTGCCGGACGCGGGGTTGGTCCGGATGACCGTCCCCTCCGGCCGGTCGGAGAACTCGTCGTCGACGTTGCCCAGCCGCAGTCCGGCCTGGGTCAGCGTGACGTTCGCCTCGTTGCGGGTCTGGCCGATGAGCGCCGGGACGGCAACCGTCTCCTCGCCGCCGCTGACGAAGACGCGGATCGTGTCGCCCTCGCTGACCTGGCTGCCGCCATCGGGCTGGGTCCGGATCACCGAATCCTCGGGCACGTCCTCGCTGTTCTCACGCTCCTCGTCGAGTTCGAGGCCCAGGTCCTCGGCCTCCAGCCGGACCGCGGTGATCGGGTCGCCCTCCCAGTCGGGCAGCTCGAACGTCTCGGCGCTCGGGCTCGGTGACTCGTTGCCGTCGCCCGACAGCAGCTGTGCGGCCAGGAAGCCCATCGCCCCGAGCAGGATGACGGCGAGGATGGCGAGCACCCAGATCCACCAGGGCTGCTTCTTCTTCGGCGGCTCGCCGGTGGCGGGCGGGGGAGGCGGCCCGGCCACCGGCTCGGGGGGCAGCGGCGGCGGGACGACCGCGGCAGCCACCACGGCCGGGGCGACCATGGCAGCGGTCTCGTCCTGGCTGCGCCAGTTGCGCAGGGCATGGCCGAAGGCGGCGGCGTCGGGATAGCGTCGCGCCGGATCGCGGGCGAGGGCGGTCATGACCACCGCCTCGAGCGGCGGGGGGATCGGCCGGGCGCCGGTGGACAGCGGCGGGACGGGCTCGTTCAGGCGCTTCAGGGCGACGCCGGCGGCCGAGTCGCCGTCGAACGGCCGGCGGCCGCTCAGCATCTCGTACACGACGATGCCGAGGGCGTAGATGTCGGAGGGCGGCCCGACCTCCTCGCCGGCGGCCTGTTCGGGGCTGAAGTAGTGGACCGATCCGATCGTCGTCCCGGTCACGGTCATCGACGCGTCGGCGATCGCGCGCGAGATGCCGAAGTCGGTGACCAGGGTCCGGCCGCCCGGGGTCAGCAGGATGTTGCCGGGCTTGATGTCG
>DATBLJ010000011.1:0-3524 GCA_036555375.1 Candidatus Limnocylindria bacterium | reverse complement strand
CCGATCGCATGGAAGTGGCAGTCGAAGCCGTGCTGCTCGAGCGCGGTCACCGCCGCGTCGAGCACGTCCTGGGTGAACTCGGGCTGGTAGCGGTTGGTCCCGGGCCGGCCGTCGGGCTCGAGGTACGGCTCGAGGAGGTACGCCGTCTGGCTCTCGAAGACCCCGTCCAGGAAGAACTTCACGACGTCCGCACGCAACCCGACCCGCTGCGACGCCTCGCGCCCGGACAGCAGTCGGGGCAGGGGATCGGCTTCGCGGTCCTTGCCCCACGGCTGCCATTGCTGGGCAGCCACGACCCGTCCGGAGAGCCGGCCGGCAGCCCGGACCTCCTGGTAGGCCGGAAGCCAGGGCGGGTCGACCCCCGGGTCGTGCCAGCCGGTGACGCCCCACGCGTGGAGCTGGCGCTGGCTGTCGAGCAGGGCGGCGACGAGCGTCTCGTGGGATTCCTCGGGGACCAACCGATCCACCAGCCCGACGGCGTCCTCGATGAGCGCCCCGGTCGGCATCCCGTCCGGATCGCGGACCAGCCGGCCGCGCTCCGGGTCGGGCGTGTCCTGGTCGATCCCGGCCAGCTCGAGGGCCTTCGTGTTGACCCACGCCGTGTGGCCGTCGTACGCGGTCAGGAACACCGGGCGGTCGGGGATCACGCGATCGAGCGCTGATCGGTTGGGGAGCGGGCCGCCATACGCGCCGTAGTGCCAGCCGTCGCCCGTGATCCACGCGTCGTCGGGATGGGCCGCGGCCCAGGCCTGCACCGCCGCCAGCTGAGCATCCTCGGTCTCGAGCTCATGGAGGTTGACCTCCGCGTTCGTCAGCCCGCCGTAGACCGCATGGCAATGCGCGTCCTGGAAGCCGGGAACGACCGTCTCCCCGTGCAGCCGATGGACGGTGGTGCCGGGCCCGACCAGCGGCTCGATGTCGGCGTCGGACCCGACCGCGACGATCCGGCCTTCGGCGACTGCCAGCGCGGACGCGGGCTCGGCGCCGGGCACGACCTGCTCGACGCGGGCACCGACGAACGCGAGGTCGGCGACCAGGCTCAGGTCACTCCTCGCCGATGGTCGCCATGCGCCGCCGGGTCGAGACCTCGACCTGTGTCTCCTTTCCCTCGTGGGCCGGGAACTCGACCAGCGCGATCAGCCGGCTCGACATGAATCGGCCGGTGCGGACCGGCGTGCCGGAGCGGGTCACCTCGCTGACCTCGACGACGCCGCGGCTGGTCGTCACCTCGAGCCGCCGACCGGCCCGGGTGGCCTCGATCACGAAGGTCTGGGTGCCCTGGCCGGTGTCGACCACGGCTTCGACCCGATCGCCCTTCATGGCCGCAGCGTAGCAGCCGTGGTATGAACCCTCCATGCCGCTGCCGCCCGAGTCGCACCGTCTGCAGCCGGACCATCTGCCCACGCCGTTCAGTGCCGACCAGATTCGGGACGCCTGCCAGGTCGGTCGCCTGATCCGGATCCGGATGGAGGTCCCCGGCGAGCCTCCGACCTATCGCGAGGTCCGCTACCGGGCGGCCGACCCCCACCACGCGACCCAGGCGTTCACCCCGACCGATGCCGACGGCCAGCCGATCGGCCCATCCGTCGTCCGGGAGTCGACCTGGCTCGACCTCCAGGGCCACGCCTCGCAGCCGGCCGACCAGACGACCCTCGCCGAGGAGACGATCGAGCTGAGCTGGGGCTCGGAGCCGTGCTGGCGCTACGACCGGACCGATGGCGCCGAGGAGACCCGGTTTTGGTTCGCCCAGCGCCTGCCCGGGATGCCGGTCGTGGTCGAGACCTGGGCCGGCGGCCGCCTCGTCCAGCGGAGCGAGGTCCTCTCGAACACGGTGGCCGAACCGGCCGGCTGATGACGCTTCCGGCCGCCACCGACACGGTGGTCATCGGCGCCGGCCAGGCCGGCTTGACGATGAGTGCGCTCCTCGCCGACGCCGGACGGGACCACGTGGTCCTCGAGCGACGTTCACGGCTGGGTGGCGGCTGGCAGGACCGATGGAACTCGTTCTGCCTCGTGACACCGGCGTGGACCGCTTCCTTCCCTGGATTCGCTTACGACGGGCCCGACCCCGACGGGTATCCGCCGCGCGACGAGGTGGTGGACCGGCTGACGGCCTACGCCAGCCGTCTCGGGGCCCCGGTCTCGCTCGAGACCGAGGTGCGCGCCGTGGTCCCGCAGCCGAGCGGCGGTTTCCGGGTCGAGACGAGCCAGGGCGACCTCAGCGCCGCGTCGGTGGTGGTCGCCACCGGCAGCTTCCACGTGCCGCGGATCCCCGCGATCGGAACCGCGCTCCCAGCGGACGTGTTCCAGCTCCACACCCACGAGTACCGCGACGCAGCGGAGCTTCCGCCCGGCGGGGTCCTGGTCGTCGGCAGCGGCCAGTCCGGCGTCCAGATCGCCGAGGAGCTGTCTGTCGCGGGCCGTCCGGTGGTGCTCTCGGTGGGCAGCGCGGGACGGATCCCGCGCCGGTACCGGGGCAGCGACGTTTTCCGCTGGTTGGCCGGCCTGGCCGCCGAGGATCCCGCCATCGGCGTGCGGTTGCCATCGGTCGACGAGTTGCCCGACCGCCGGCTCCGCTCCGCCGGCAACCCGCACCTCTCGGGCCACGACGGGGGGCACGACACGAACCTGCGCCAGTTCGCGGCCGACGGGATGACCCTCATCGGGCGGATCGAAGCCGTTCAAGACGGGCGGCTGCGGCTCGCCGGCGACCTGCCCGAGCGGCTGGCCGCGGCGGACCGGTTCTTCGACGAGCGCTTCCGTGAGCTGGCCGACGCCTACATCGAGCGGGCCGGCATCGGCGCCCCACCCGACGACCGGGTGCCGGTCACCTTCGAGCCGCCGGTCCTCGAGGAGCTCGACCTGCGCCGGGCGGGGATCGGGACGGTCCTGTGGGCCACCGGATATGGCCTCGACTACGGGTGGGTCAAGGCGCCGATCCTCGACGAGTACGGCTTCCCGCGGCACCAGCGCGGCGTGACCGACATCCCGGGCCTGTACTTCCTCGGCCTGCTCTGGCAGCACAACCAGGCGTCGGCCACCCTGTTCGGCGTCAGCCACGACGCGCGCCACCTCGCCGCGCAGATGGGGCTCCGCCCGTCGTAACCGGACCTCCGGTCGGGGACGAACGACACGCGCCGTCATGGCTCTGTCTCGCACCGGCCTCGCTTCCAGGCCGGCTGGCTGGGCGAGCCGCGGACTGACGCGGCGCTGCAACGCGTCCCCGGGGCCACGGACATGCCCCCGTGAGGCGCTCGGTCGGACCCTGTTCGCATGGCAGAGCTGAGCACGAGATCCCGGGACCGGCTGCGCGCTTCGCAGTTCGCGTATGTCGACTCCAAGGGCAACGAGCATCTCCCGATCCACGATGCGTCCCACGTTCGTAACGCGCTGGCCCGGTTCAACCAGACCCGGTTCGAGAGCAAGACCGCAAAGGATCAGGCGCGACGCAAGGTCCTCCGGGCAGCGAACAGGTTCGACATCGACGTCGACCCGGACGCGGACATCCGCAACGCCAACTGACC
>DATBLJ010000095.1:0-10618 GCA_036555375.1 Candidatus Limnocylindria bacterium | reverse complement strand
CCCCGACGAACACGGTGATCCCCCGCAGCAGGTGACCGCCGACGCAGGCCCCGGTCTCGTCGGCGAACGTCCCGTGGGCGTGCAGGAACGGCACCCCGTCGCGGATCGAGATGTTCCCCACGAAGCCGGCGATCTCGTGGTGGGTGTCCGAGCTGAGCTCGATGTAGCGCTTGTCACCCTGCTCGTAATACGCGTACGCCGCGTGGCTCACCGCGCCGAGGACGCTGACCCAGGCCGCCTTCACGTCGTGATCCGCGCAGATCCGTTCGATCCCCTCGATGAGGTCGCTCCCCTTCGCCAGCCGGCCGACGAAGGTGCGGCCGGGCTGGGCCTCGAACAGGACATCGGTCATCGGTCGGTCGTCCTCCATCGGTCGGTCATTCGAACTGCTTGAGGTTGGCGAGCAGCGGTCCGGTGCTCGCCCGCCGCGCAGGATAGATCCCGGCCGCGGCGGCCACGCCCAGGCCGAGCAGGATGATGGCCCCCACCAGGGGCCAGGGGATGACCAGGCCCGCTGCGAAGTCCCGCGGGGCGAGGCTGACCAGCAGCCAGGTCACCGCCAGGCCGGCGGTGACCGCCAGCAGCCCGCCCACGGTGCCCATGATCGCGGCCTCGGTGACGACCATGCCCTGGACCTGGCCGACGGTCATGCCGTGCGCCCGCAGGACGGCGATCTCGCGGGCGCGCTCGGTCACGCCGAGGGTCAAGGTGTTCACGATGCCGATGGCGCCGATGACGACCGACACGAGCGCCAGCAGGTCGAACAGGCCCAGCAGCCGATCCAGCGACCCGTTCAGCTGGTCGGCGAGGCCGGCGGCGGTCAGCCCCTCCCCGGCGAGCTGGTTCGCCTTCAGGGCGACCTCCTCGGTGTACACCGCGTCGCTGACCATCGGTTGGGGGACCATCGCCCACAGGGTCGCGAGGTCTGCCCCGAAGATCGTCCGGGCGTCCTCGAGGCTGACGAGCAGGGCGCCCTCGCCGGTCCGGCCCGGCAGCGAGTAGGCCACCACGCCGGCGACCTCGAGCGTGGCCTCGACGCCGCCGGGAACGGCCACGTCCAGCGTGTCTCCCACCGCCAGGCCGCTGGCCTGGGCGAAGGCATCCGGCAGGACGACCGCGCCTCCCGCCCGGAGCCGATCGAACATCGACGACCGCTCCCCGCTCACGACGATGAGCGACCCGGCGTCCTGCCAGACGGTGGGGTCGATCCCGGCCACGCCCATCTCCTTCTCGACCCCGTCGAGGCTGGCGACGACCCCGAAGTCGGCGATCGGGCTCGCGTAGAGCGTGCCGGACGTGGCCTCGATCGTCTCCTGGAGGGCGTCGATCGGCGATGGGTTGGCGAGCCGGATGGCGTGCCCGCCGGGGAGGATCGACTCGACCCAGCGCTCGGCGGTGCCGCGCGCCGAGGCGGCGGTGGCGCCCACCGTCACGACGGCCGCCAGGGCGATCGTCAGGGCAGCCACGCTCAGGCCGGTCCGCGCCCGGTCGCGGCCCAGGTTGGCCCGCCCCAGCAGGCCCTGGGCGCCGAAGAATCGCTCGAACGGGGCGCCCACCAGCCGGCCGAGGGGCGCCAGCAGGAAGGCGGCCGCCGCGGTCAGCCCGACCAGCAGGCCGACCGCCAGGATCGCGCTGATCACCGGGCCCTCGCCCCGATCGGCGGGATACAGGACCAATCCGGCGATCACGATCCCCAGCTCGAGGACGACGATCAGTCGCAGCCGGCTGACGAGGGTCCCGCGGCTGCGACTGGTGGGCCGAACGGCCTCGAGCGGGCTCACCCGGGCCGCCTCGGCGGCCGGGAACCAGGCGGCGAGGATGGTGACCACCAGGCCGAGCACGAAGGCGAACACGATCACGCCCGGACTGAGGCTCAGCGCGTCGACCATGGCCGCCCGCGAGACGGCCAGGACCCGGACGAGGATGGCGCCGATCCCGATCCCGAGCACGAGGCCCAGGCTGGCGCCGATGACGCCCAGCGCCACTCCCTGGCGCAGGACGAGGCCGCGGACCTGCCGGCCGGTGGCGCCGGCGGCTCGGAGCAGTCCGACCTCGCGGGTCCGCTCGGCGAGGGTCATCACCAGCGTGTTCGCGACGAGGAACCCGCCGGCCACGAGGGCGATCAGGCCAAGCAGGAAGGCGATCCCCGAGAACCCGGCCTGGGCCCGCTCGAAGGCCGCGGTCGCATCGGCCACCGTCTCGAGCACGAACGGCTCGGTGAGGACCCGTTCGAGACCCGCCTCGACCTCGCCCTCGCGACCGTCCTGGGCATTGACGTCGACCGCGGCCAGCGGGGCGGGCAGCGCGAAGGCGGTGTCGAGGGTCTCACGGGCGAGAACCAGGACCGAGCCACCGGACAGGGCGCCGAATCCCGTGTCGGTGAGGAGGCCCTGGATCCGGATCGGCGGGACGTCCGGCGCCGAGCCGGTGAGCAACAGCTCGTCGCCGATCCCAAGTCCGTGCTCAGCCGCCCAGCTGGACGAGACGAGAGCGCCGTGGGGGTGGTCCGTGTCGAGCGGGCTGCCGGCCGCCATCTGCGGCCGCCCGAGGGCGGCCTCGGACGCGGGGTCGACGCCCAGGGTCAGCAGGGTGAACACCTGCTCGTCGGGACCGGGCAGGGTCGAGATGGTGAGCCGTCGCTCGGTGACCGGGGCGGCGATCGCCACGCCCGGCAGGGTGCGGATCTGGACGAAGGCTTCTTCGCTCAGGCCGCCGCTGTTGAACGCCCGCACCCGCAAGTCCGCCTCCCCGTACAGGTCGGTCGCGGCCCGGCTCAGTGCCCGAGTTGCCGCGTCGGCGGTCAGCAGGGTGCCGGTGACGAGCGCCACGCCGAGGGCGACGCCGAGCGCGGTGAGGAGCGTTCGTCCGGGGCGCGCCGACAGGCTGCGCCAGGCGAAGGCGGAAAGGCGCATCCGGGATGCGCCGCGATCGGTCAGAGGCCCAGCGCCGCCAGGCGCTCGAGGAGGGCCCCGGGGTGATGCTCGGGCCGCCGGCCGAGCGCAATCTCGTCGAGCACCTGGCCGTCGCGGACGACGAGGACCCGATCGGCATACGCCGCCGCGCGGGCGTCGTGAGTGACCAGCACGATCGTCTGCGACAGCTCCGCGCATGATTTCCAGAGAAGGTCGAGGATCTCGCCTCCGGTCGTGTAGTCGAGGTTGCCGGTCGGCTCGTCGGCGAAAAGCAGCGCCGGATCGTGGGCCAGGGCGCGGGCGACGGCCACCCGCTGCTGCTCACCGGCCGACAGCTGGTTGGGCCGATGCTCGGCCTTCAGGGTGAGGCCCACCAGCTCGAGCAGCTCGTCGACCCGGCCGGCGTGCTCGCCCAGCGGCTCCCCACCGATCAGGAACGGCAGGGCGACGTTCTCGCGGACGGTGAGCAGCGGGATCAAGTTGAAGAACTGGAAGACGAAGCCGGTCTTTTCGCGTCGGGTCAGCGTCGCGTGCTCATCGTCGAGCCGGCTGATGTCGACCCCGTCGATCACGATCTCCCCCGAGGTCGGCCGGTCGAGTCCGCCCAGCATGTGGAGCAGGGTGGACTTGCCGGAGCCCGACGCGCCCATGATCGCGAGGAACTCGCCGCTCTCGACGGTGAGGCTGACGCCCCGCAACGCGTCGACCTGGGTGTCACCGACCGGGTAGCGCTTGACCAGGTCGCGCGCTTCGAGGATCGCCGTCATCGGGCGACAGGATACGGCCGGTGGCCCCGCGAGGAGGCCGTCAGCTGAAGAGGAACCCGATCAGGGAGCCCAGGAAGGTCTCGAAGACACCCCGTTCGGCCGGCTGGTTGCCGTCCACCCGCAGGGTCGCCGTCGGCTCGGTTACTGGCACGACACTGCGGACGTCGAGCCCGACCGAAGCACGCTGTGGCGTGCCGGCGGTCGTGTGGACCAGGCGTGCCGAACCGTCAACCGGCTCCGCGGAAGTCGGGCGAACCGGCGCGGGCACGACCCGGGGAGGCAGTGTGGGAACCGGCGTGGGCTGGACGTACGCGTAGCCGCCGCCGCCGCCACCGCCTCCACCCCCGCCGCCGCCACCGCCTCCACCCCCGCCGCCGCCGCCACCGGCGGCGGTCATGAACAGCTGGGTGTAGACGCGGGGGTTGCGGAGGGACCCCAGGAAGTTGACGTTATCCGCCCCGTAGGCGCCCACTGCGCCGTGGGTCCAGCCGACGCGAAGGATGTTCGCGCGATGGCCGGGCGAGTTCATGAAGCCGTTGTGCGCCGCGATCGGGGAGTCGGCATCGGAGTAGCCGCTGTTCCAGGCGATGTTCTCGCCGCCGATGCTGTACGAGAGCCCGTTCAGGTCATACCAGTGGTAGACCTGGTACGAGGTCCCGAGGATCGTGTGGCTGAAGTAGCTGCGCTGGACCATGTCCTGGCTGCGCCAGCGGGCCAGCGACAGGAGCGTGCCGTGCTGGACAAGGACGTTGAGCCCGTTGTTGGCCCGCGTGCCGTTCAGGAGCTGCCACATCGTCGCCTCGGCGGCGCCCTGGTTCCAGCCGGTTGCCGGGGACGCGCCCATCGTGGCCAGGACGGCGCTGGCGAGCAGCGCGGTCGCGGCCAATGAGGCGGCGCGGGCAAGGACATTCGGTTGGCGGTGCGCAGCGGACATCTGGGCCTCCGCAGGCTCGCCGCCGGGCATGGCGGCGCTGTCTGAGAGGCTAGGCACGCCGCCGCCCGTGAACCAGTAGCGCGGTCGTCCCGATTTGGCCCGGGACCATCAGCCGTTGCCGGCTGGTCGGATGGGGTCCGCGACGCATCTCGCCCCCGATCGGAAGGGCGAGACCCCCAGGCGTACCCCGTAGCCGAATGCCTTGGGCGAAGTCGGGACGCGGGCCAGCCACCGGGGATCACCCGGGGCTGGTGGAGGGTCACCCTACCCCACCGGGCAACCCCGCCGGGAAGGCGCGGGAGGGGTCAGCCTGGGCGGACGACCACCGTGCCGGCCATCTTGTCGTGCCAGCCTTGCTTGCGGCGGTCGAACCCGGCCCAGATGACGCCGAGGAAGAAGATCACGATGCCGATGATCAGCCCGACGTAGCGCAGCAGCATCCGGACCCAGTCCGGCTTGCTGCCGTCATCGGCCATGACGATCCGCATGTTGAACGGGATCATTCCCGGGGTCTGGCCGCGCCAGCCCCAGAAGCCGACGAAGTACACGAGGCCGATCAGGGCGCCGAGCGCGTTGTACGTGTAGTTGATGGACACCACACCGGCGGCGGTCGAGGTCGTGAACATCTGGCCGCCCAGCGCGAACACCGAGAGGGCGCTCGTGATCACGCCGAGGACGATGCCGTCGAGGATGATCGCCACGAACCGGACCCAGAACCCGCCGTAGCGGAGCCCGGGGGCGGGACCGGCGGCCGAGGCCGTCGGCGGTGGCGCCCAGCCGCCCGGCGGCGGGGCTGCGGGTGGCTGCTCGGCCGGCGGAGCCGGAGCCTCGGTGGTCATCACACCCTCCATGCTGTGGGGTGGCCTACGGGGCTTGAACCCGTAACCTTCGGAGCCACAATCCGATGCTCTGCCAGTTGAGCTAAGGCCACCGCGGGGGCCGAGTGTAGCCCGAACCACCCCGGAGTCGAAACCGAGCGGCGTACCATCGAGCCACCTTCGATCGAGGACGGACCGATGTCGCTGCCCACGCCCACCATCCATGTCGCCCGCGAGCAGAACCACCTGGCCTGGGACCCGACCATTCCGCCGATCGCCAGCGTCGGATCCGGTGCCGTGGTCGAGTTCGACTGCTTCGACGCCTCGAACGGCCAGCTCGGGGCCACCTCGACGGTGGCCGACGTCGGCACCATGGACTTCGAGCGGGTCGACCAGGTGAACGGGCCGGTCGAGGTCGAGGGCGCCGAGCCGGGCGACACGCTCCAGGTCGAGCTCCTCGGCTTCGAGCACGGCGACTGGGGGTGGACCGCTTCGATCCCCGGCTTCGGCCTGCTGGCCGATGACTTCCCAGAGCCCGCCTACAAGGTCACCCCGCTCGTCCCCGGAGGCGACACCGCCGAGTTCTGGCCCGGCATCCGCGTCCCGCTGGCCCCGTTCTGCGGGGAGGTGGGGGTCGCCCCCGAGACGGGGCCGCGCTCGACGATCCCACCCGACACGCATGGCGGCAACATGGACACCCGCCACCTGGTGGCCGGCTCGACGCTGTATCTCCCCGTGTTCGTGCCCGGGGCGCGCCTCTCGATGGGCGACGGGCATGCCACCCAGGGGGACGGCGAGGTCAGCGGGACCGCCATCGAGACGCCGATGCGCGCGACCGTCCGGGTCACCGTCCGGAAGGACCTCCACCTCACTGGCCCCGAGTTCGAGGCCGCGCCCGACCCGTGGGCCACGCTCCGCAACGGGCGTCGCTACGCGACCGACGGCATCGGCCCGGACCTGATGGACGCGGCGCGGGACGCCGTCCGACGGATGATCGACTGGCTCGGCCGGACCCACGGCCTCGACGCCGTGCAGGCCTACCTCCTGTGCAGCGTCGCCGTCGACCTGCGGATCAGCGAGATCGTCGACCAGCCGAACTACATCGTCACCGCCCACTGTCCACTGGGCATCTTCGAGTAGCCGGGCCTCAGGCCTCGGCTCAGCCGAGGCGGGTGAGGATCTCCTCGCGGTCGAACGCCCACGAACCGATCACCAGCAGCGCACCGATGAGGCCCAGCACGACCATGTCGCCCATGAACACCTGCTGCATGCTGAAGGTCGCCTGGCCGCCGAGGAACTGGGCCACCGCGATGGCGATGATCGGCAGGACGACGAAGGCCCCGAACTGTTGGGCGGTGCGCGGGTCGCCGACCCGCGAGCTGACGATGACGCCCAGCAGCACCGACAGGACGCAGATCAGCGGCACGAGAGTGGCCATCGCCACGATCCACTGCGGGCTGAACACCATCCGGAGCAGCCGGGGGTCGGCGATGGCGGCGTTGATCAGCCCGTAGCCGATCCAGACCCCGACCGTCGCGGCCACCGCCGGCAGGGCGGCCGCGATCGTCTTCCCCGCCAGCAGCTCCGAGACCTCGATCGGGGCCGCGAGCTGGGGTTCGAGCGAGCGGGCCTGGCGCTCCCCGATGACCGACTGGGACGCGATCGCGATCGGGACCATGGCCGGGATGAGCAGGAAGTAGGCCATGAAGTTGGTCACGATGAAGCCCTGGGCCGCCAGCTTGGGCTCGAGATCCGGGAAGGCGGCGAGCATGACCTCGATCTGGCCGAGCTGGCTCATGTCGATGTCGTTGACCTGGATGAAGGCCACGATGGCGGTCGGGATGGCCGCGAAGATGACCGCCGGGGCGGCAACCACGCCGAGCAGGAGCCGGTTCGAGGCGATCTCGCGCCACTCCTTGCCGAAGATGGTCAGGACCAGGCTAGGCCGCACGGGTCGCCTCCGGGTCGCGGTGGGCGTGCTCGCCGACGAGGTCCAGGTAAACCTGCTCGAGGCTGGCCACGTCCTCGGAGACGGACAGGATCCGGGCGCCTCGGGCCACGAGGTCGGCGACGAGGTCGGGAGCGTCGCGCCGCGGATCGGCGAGCTCGACCCAGAGCCGGGCATCGGCCGCCCGGGCGGAACGGACGAAGGGGAGGGATCCCATGACCCCGGCCAGCGCGGCCGCATCCACCGTGCCCCCGTCGAGCTCGACCCGGGTCTCGGTCGGGCGGGCACGGCGCCGCAGCTCGGCCGGCGATCCCTCGGCCAGCAGGCTCCCGTTGATGATCCCGATCCGGTCCGACAGGCGCTCGGCCTCGTCGAGGTTGTGGGTGCACAACAGGATCGACCGGCCCGCGTCGCGGAGGCCGGCGATGACCTCCCGGATCGACTTCGCGGCCTCGGGGTCGAGCCCGCTGGTTGGTTCGTCGAGGTAGATGACGCGCGGCTCGTGGAGCAGCGCGCGGGCGATCGCGACCCGCTGGCGCATGCCCTTGGAGAAGCCGCCGACCCGGCGGTCCGCGGCGTCGGTCAGGCCGACCAGCTCGAGGTGGCGCTCGACCGCGGACTGGAGGGTCGCATCGGTCAGGCCGTACAGGCGACCGTAGTAGCGGAGGTTCTGGCGCGCGGTGAGCCGTTCGTGGAGGCCCGGGCTCTCGGTCAGGATGCCGGTCATCGCCCGGATCCGGCGATTGTCGGCGCCGAGCTCGAGGTCGGCGATCCGGACCGTGCCCGCCGTCGGGGCGATCAGGGCGGCGAGCACCCGGACGGTCGTCGTCTTGCCCGCCCCGTTCGGCCCGAGCAGGCCGTAGACCGTGCCGGCGGGTACCTCGAACGACAGGTCGTGGACGGCGGTGACCGAGCGGAACCGGCGCTCGAGGCCCTGGACGGAAATCACAGCCCACCGATGCTAGCAGCCGCAACCCGGGGGTCCGGAAGCGACCGGAAGGACCGATCGGCGTGGCAAGATCGGGCCATGGAGGAGCGAACGATTTCCAACCGCGTGGCCTTCGCGGGCCGGCTGCTGACGTTCCGGATCGACGACGTCGTCCTCGCGGACGGGCGTCCCGCGACCCGGGAGATCATCGAGCACCCGGGAGCGGTGGGCATCCTCGCCTGGGACGGCGAGCGCCTGGCGATGGTTCGCCAGTGGCGGCAGGCGGCCGCCCGCGAGACGCTCGAGATCCCGGCCGGGACGCGCGATCCCGGGGAGGAGCCGCGGCAGACCGCCGAGCGCGAGCTCGCCGAGGAGGTGGGCGTCGGCGCCGGGACGTGGGAGGCGGGCCCGGGCTTCTGGACGGCGCCAGGCTTCTGCACCGAGTTCCTGACCCTGTGGCTGGCCACCGACTTGCATCCCTCCGAGGTCCAGGGCCCCGACGACGAGGCGGTCGAGCGGGCGTGGCTGACCCTCGACGAGGCGCTGGCCGGGGTGGCCGACGGGCGGATCAACGACGCGAAGTCGCTGGTCGGGATCCTCTGGCTGGCGCGGCGCCTCGCGGAGGTCTAGGCCAGGTCCAGGCGCTGGAGGCGGGGGTTCTCGGTCCGCCCCGGGATCCGGCCCCGCTTCGCGATCGGCTTGCCGTCGATCTCCTTGAGGTCGCCGGTGAAGTCGATCGGGCTGGCATCCGAGATCGCCGAGCCCACGGCGAACGAGTCGACCGGGGCGCCGGCCTCCTTGAAGACGCCGATCCGTTCCGCGTCGAGCCCGCCCGAGACGACGATCTTCACGTGACCGTGTCCCGCCAGGTCGAGGCGAGCGCGGACCTCCTTGACGAGGTCGGGGGTGACCCGGCCGCGCTCCGAAGGCGTGTCGAGGCGGACGCCCCACAGCCGGTCGCCGAGGGCCTCGGCCACCCGGAGCGACTCCTCGGCCTCGTCCTTGAAGGTGTCGACAAGGACGATCCGCGGCACCTCGGGGTCGATGTGGCGGTCGAACGCCTCGGCGGCGCGGACCGTGTCGCCGAAGATCAGGACGAGTGCGTGGGGCATCGTCCCGGTCGGTGACAGGCCGGCCATCCGGGCTCCAGCCGGGGTGGACGCGCCGATGCAGCCGCCGATCACGCTGGCGTAGTCCATCTGGTCGGCCACGCTCGGGTGCACGTGCCGCGCGCCGAAGCCGATGACCGGGATCGGGGCCGCCGCGTCGACGATCGCCCGGGCGGCCGTGGCCCAGCCCGAGCACTGGGCCAGGGTGCCGAGGACGGCGGTCTCGTACAGGCCGAACGCGGAGTAGCGGGCCTCGATCCGGAGCACGACCTCCTTCGAGGCGAAGGGGTCGCCGTCGGCCAGGGACTCGACGATGGGTGCCGGATCGTGCCCATTGCCGGGCCCGAGGACCTTGCCGAGGAACTCGTGGACCTCGGCGGCCCCACACAGGATCCCGTCGTCCCGCGAGAAGACCTCCATGACGACCACCGGGTCGAGGTGCTCGGCCTGGAGGATCGCCTGGGCGCGTTCGAAGTAGACGTCCGCGGTCTGTCCGGTCAGGACCTCATCGATCGCGCCGAACCGCCCGACCGTGTCCTTGCCGGTCATGGCTCGGGAGTGTAGTCGGTGGCCGAGCGGCGGCGGCGGATGGCGAGGGTCGCCAGGAGCGCCGCCGCGCCGACCGCGACGATGATTCCCAGCAGCCGGACGAGGCCGCTGGCGGTGGCCGTGGCGAGGTCCTGGTTGAGGGCCGTGATCTCGTCGGCGGCGACCCGCAGGTCGCCGGCGGCGAAGGCGGTGGCGGCATTTGCCAGCCGCTCCTCCGGGCTGGGCCCGAAGAGGAGGCCGATCCGCGCAATCGGGCCGATCTCCTGCTCGACCGCATCCGCGGCGTCGGAATAGGCGTCGACGACGGCCTGCTCGGCGTCGATCTCGGCCCAGGCCTGGGTGCCGCCGCCGTGGACCTCGTACGCGGCCCGGAGCCGGTCCGGGGCGCTGAGGCCGGCCGCCTCGATCTCGGCCAGCAGGGCGTCCCGTCCGACGAGCCACTCCCCCGCATCGCTGATCTCGACCATCGCCTCCGAGAAGCGCCAGTCGACCATCGCCGCGCGCACGGGGTCGGGGTCGCCCCAGTCTCCGGCAGCCGCCAGCAGGCCGTCGTAGGCGGTGCGCGCCGCGGTGCGGTCGGCCAGCTCGGCGGTTGCCGTCTCGCCGAGGATCGCCCCGGCCAGCGCTTCGACCACCTGTTGGTCGCTGACCGC
>DATBLJ010000079.1:0-16020 GCA_036555375.1 Candidatus Limnocylindria bacterium | reverse complement strand
AGCACCTCGCCGGTCAGGCCGTCGACCTCGACGATCCGCTCGACCTCGTCCCCGAAGAAGTCGATCCGGACGACCTCCTCGCCGTGTGGCGGCTGGACCTCGAGCGTGTCACCCCGAACCCGGAAGCGTGACCGCTGGAGGGCCGCATCGTTGCGCTGGTACTGGAGGTCGACGAGGTGGCGGAGCACCCCGTCCCGCCGGTAGTGGCCACCGACCTTCAGGTTGATGACCGTGGCCCCGTAGTCGATCGGCGCCCCGAGGCCGTAGATGCACGACACCGAGGCGACGATGATCACGTCCCGCCGCTCGAACAGCGCCCGGGTGGCGTTGTGGCGGAGCCGGTCGATCTCGTCGTTCCGGCTCGAGTCCTTCTCGATGTACGTGTCCGACCGCGGGAGGTAGGCCTCCGGCTGGAAGTAGTCGTAGTAGCTGACGAAGTACTCGACCGCGTTCTCCGGGAAGAACTCGCGGAACTCCTGGTAGAGCTGCGCGGCCAGGGTCTTGTTGTGGGCCATCACCAACGTCGGGCGCTGCGCGGCCTCGATCACCTTGGCGGCGGTGAAGGTCTTGCCCGTCCCGGTGGCACCCAGCAGGACCTGGTGGCGCATGCCCTCCTGGAGGCCGCCCACCAGGCCGTCGATGGCCTGGGGCTGGTCTCCGGTGGGCTCGAACGGGGCGTGCAGGGTGAAGTCGGGCATCTCGAACCGGGCGATCTCGTCGGGGTGACCGATTCTAGCCGCCAGGGGCATCCGGCTCCCGGCGGGTCCCGGGGTCAGCCGGCGCGGAGCCGATCCAGCGCGGCCGCGACAGCGCGCTCGGTCTCGGCCAGGTCGGCCGAACCGGGCAGGACGACGTCCGCCGCCTGGACCATGTCCTCCTCGGGCATCTGGTTCGCCATCCGCTCCCGCGCCCGGGCCGCCTCGAGCCCGCGCCCCTCGAGACGGGCGACCGCGTCCTCGGGCCGGCAGATCACGACCCACACCTCGTCGCAGCGGTCGCGAAGCGGGCCCTCGAGGAGCTTGATCGCCTCGATGACGGCGACGTCGGTGTCGCCCGCGGCCAGCGCTTCGAGCCGGTCACGGACGCGCTCGCGGACGGCCGGGTGGACGATCGCCTCGAGATCGGCCAGGGCGGCCGGGTCGCGGAAGGCGACCGCCGCGATCGCGGCCGGGTCCTCGGTCCCGAACCGCGCCTGGATCGCGGCACGGACGGCGGGATCGGTCTCGCGCGCCTCGCGGGCCACGACGTCCGCGTCGATCGTCGCGACCCCGCGCGCCGCCAGCATCCCGGCGACCGTGCTCTTCCCGCATCCGATCCGCCCGGTCAGGCCGATGACCTTCACGACGCGGCCTCCGGGGCGGGCTGGCAGCGCGGGCAGAAATGGGTCGCCCGCTGGCCGACGACGATCCGCTCGATTGGCCGGCCGCAGCGGAAGCAGGGCTCGCCGGTTCGCTGGTACACGCGCATCCGCTCCGCCGCCAGTCCCGGCTCGCCGTCCGGATCGACGAAGTCGCGATAGGTGGCGCCCCCGCCGGCCAGCCCTTCGCGAAGGGCCGCGCGGATGGCGCGGTGGAGACGCCGGATCTCGGCCTCGGTCAGCGTGTCGGCGCGGCGGAGCGGATGGAGCCGGGCGCGCCACAGCGCCTCGTCGGCGTAGATGTTCCCGACCCCGGCGATGAACGACTGGTCGAGGAGGAGCGACTTCAGCCGGCCCGTCCGCTTCCGGAGACGCTGGGCGAGCCGCGCGGCGGTGAAGGACGGGGCGAGCGGCTCGGGACCGTGGCGCGAGAAGACGTCGGCCACTCGGCGACGGCCGCGACCTGGGTAGAGGCCGATGCGCCCGAACTTCCGCGCGTCCCGAAAGCGCAGCTGCCGCCCGTCGGCAAGGTCGAATACGACCCGGGCATACGGGTCGGCCGCCGTACCGGGGCCGGACACGATCAGCGCGCCGGTCATCCGCAGGGCCACCGTCAGGACCCGCCCGTCGGCGAGGTACACGACGACCGACTTCGCCCGGCGACCGACGCGGTCGACGTTGGCGCCGGCGATCTCGGCCTCGAACCGCTCCGGGGGCTGCGGGTAGACGATCGTGCGCGGCCACAGGACGACGGCGCCGGCGATCGTCGCCCCCGGCAGGCGGGACTGGAGGCGGCGGGCGACCGTCTCGACCTCGGGCAGCTCAGGCACGGGGCTCAGGCATCGGCCAGGACGACGACCTGGTCCTCGACCTCGTCATGCGCGACCGGGACCACCCGGTAGCCCCCGTCGTCGGCGACCAGTCGGTCCATCCGGTCCCAGTCGCTGCCGACCTTGAGGTCCACGGTCAACGGGACGTCGAGCGGCAGCGCGGCCTCCATGATGGTCGCGGCCAGGGTGGCGAGGGCGTCCCGCTCGTCGGCATCGGTCTCGAAGACCAGCTCGTCGTGGACCTGGAGGAGCATCTTCGAGCGGTACTTCTGCTCGCGGAGCGCCTCGTCGAGGCGGACCATCGCGATCTTGATCCCGTCGGCGGCGGTCCCCTGGATCGGCATGTTGATCGCCATCCGCTCTCCCGCAGCCCGGAGCGAGTTGTTCCGAGCCTGCAGCTCGGGGAGGTAGCGCCGTCGGCCGAGGAGCGTCGTCACGTAACCCTGGTCGCGGGCCAGGATTCGGATCTCGACCGTGTAGCGGCGGATCCCCTCGTACGCGGCGAAGTAGTCGTTGATGAACTGGCGGGCCGTGTCGCGGTCGATGTGGAGCCGCTCGGCCAGGCCGAAGTCGCTCATCCCGTACGCCACGCCGAAGTTGACCATCTTCGCCATCGACCGCTGCTCGGCGGTCACCTCTTCGGGCGGGATGCCGAGTACCCGGGCCGCGGTCGAGCGGTGGATGTCCTCGCCCGCGGCGAAGGCGGCCTTCAGCCCCGGGTCGCCGGACACGTGGGCCAGGATCCGGAGCTCGACCTGCGAGTAGTCCGCGGCCAGCAGGAGCTTCCCGGGCGGCGCGACGAACACCCGCCGGATGCGTCGCCCCAGGGCGGTCCGGATCGGGATGTTCTGGAGGTTCGGGTCGGTGCTCGACAGGCGCCCGGTGGCGGCCACCGCCTGGGAGTAGGTCGTGTGGAGGCGACCGTCGGCGTCCACCAGCAACGGCAGCGCATCGGCATAGGTCGATTTCAGCTTCGCCAGCTGCCGGTGCTCGAGGATCAGCCCGACGACCGGGTGCTTGTCCTTGAGCTCCTCGAGGACCGAGGCATCGGTCGAGCGCGCGGTCTTCGTTCGTTTCGTCGACGGCAGCCCCAGCTCGTCGAACAGGATCTGTTCGAGCTGGCGCGGTGAGCCGATGTTGAACGCATGCCCGACCGACTCGGTGATCCGCAGCTCGAGCGCATCGAGGGTCTCCGCGAACTCCTCGGACATCGCTCGCAGCGCGTCGCGGTCGATCAGGACGCCGGCCACCTCCATCCGGGCGAGGACCGGGAGGAGTGGCATCTCGACCTCGAGGAACAGGTTCGTCAGGCCGATGTCGGCGAGCTCCTGCTCGAGGATCGGCTTCGCCAGCAGGGCGGTCAGCGCCTCCCCTGCTGCCCGTCGAGCGAGGACCACTTCCTCGGCGCCAGTCTCGCCCGACACGGCGCGAGCCGGCAGCTCGGCGCCGAAGCGCTGGGCGGCGAGGTCGTCGATCGACATCGCCCGCAGGGCCGGGTTGACCATGTAGCTCGCGACCGAGGTGTCGGCGGCCGGGCCGCCGAGCTCGACGCCCCGCTGGAGGAGCATCGTCACGAGGGGCTTCAGGTCGTGCCCGATGAGCGGGCGGTCGGCGCGGCTGAACCAGCGCGGCAGCTCGTCGTCGCCGCCGGCGCGGAGATACCAGCTCGTGCCATCGGTCCCGGCCAGGGCGATGCCGAGCAGCGGCCGCTCCATGAGCCGGCCGCTTCCCGCCGCCCAGCCGATGCCCACGTCCTCGCCATGCGCCGCCAGCCAGGCCTCGAGCTCGAGCCGATCGCCGTCGTCGCCGACGAGGCGCGGGTCGACGTGCTCGATGGCGCCCTTCGGGTCCGAGCGCGCGTCGGGCGTCGCGTGCCCGTCATGTCGCGCCGGAGCCGGGGCGGCCGGCGGCGCAGGGCTCGTCCCGGAAGCCGCGGCGCGCGCCGCACCCCCGAGCAGGTCGAGTGAGAGCTGGAGGCCGCCGCCCGACCCGTCGTCCTCGTCCGGGCCGGCTGGTCCCCCGCCGATGGTCGGCGGCAGCCGGTCGATCAACGTGCGGAACTCGAGCTCGCGGAAGCGCTGGGCCAGTGCCCGCCGGTCATAGCGACCGGTCCGGGCAGCCTCGAGGTCGAGCGTGACCGGCAGGTCGGTCACGATCCTGCCGACCTCGCGTGACATGAAAGCCTCGTCCCGGTGCTCGGCCAGGCGCTCGCGAAGCTTGCCCTTCACCTGGTCGAGGTGCTCATACAGGTTGTCAAGGGTCTCGAACTCCTGGAGCAAGGCGATGGCGGTTTTCTCCCCGACCCCCGGCACGCCCGGCAGGTTGTCCGAGGTGTCGCCCTTGAGCGCCTTGTAGTCGAGCATCTGGTCCGGCCGCAGGCCGTATCGGTCCATCACCCGCCCGGGGTCGTAGACGACCGTGGACGAGACGCCCATCCGGGTCGTCAGGAGCCGGACGTGGTCGTTGACGAGCTGGAGCCCATCCAGGTCGCCGGAGACGATGACCGTGTCGACGTCGGCGGCCGTGGCGTGCTGGACGAGTGTCCCGATCACGTCGTCGGCCTCGTAGCCTTCGACCTCGACGATCGGCATGCCGAGCCCGGTCACGACCTCGCGCACGATCGGGAACTGGCTGCGCAGGTCGTCCGGCATCGAGGGCCGGCCGGCCTTGTAGTCGGGATAGGCCACGAACCGGAATGCCGGCCGGCCGAGGTCGAAGGTCACGATCGCGTAGTCCGGCTTCATGTCGGCCATCCCGCGCAGCACGATCTGCAGGAAGCCGAACGCGGCGTTCACCAGCGTTCCGTCCGACGTGGTGAGCGGCGGCAGGGCGAAATACCCGCGGTACACGAGGCTCGGACCGTCGATGAGCATCAAGGTCGGGCGACGGTCGAGCATGTCCGGAGTCTAGACCGGCAGCCGGTCGGCGGCCGGTGGGCGGCCGCTGGTGGCGGGGAGGCCGGCCGCTAGAATCCGGGGATGCCGAGCCGCGTCGCGAGGGACCCGTATGCCGTGCTGGGCGTGCCCCGAACGGCGACCACGCGCCAGGTGGCGGCCGCCCATCGGCGCCTCGCGAAGTCCCACCATCCCGACCTCCACGACGGCGGCCCGGAGGCCGCTGCGCTGATGCGCGAGATCAACGAGGCCTGGGAGATCCTCTCCTCGGTGGACCGACGCGCCGCATGGGACCTCGAGCACCCGTGGAGCGGCACGACCGCCGGCGGGAGCCACTGGGGAGGGGGTCGTCAGCCGATCTCGGCCAGCGACTCGGTCCGTGCCCAGGTGTCGACGCCGTGGCGAACCGCGGCCGGCGACCCCCGGAGCGCCCGCCGGGGCCGGATCCGGGTCGGACCGCGACCGCCCAAGCCGGAGCCGGCGCCGAAGACGTTCCAGGAGACGCCCTGGGCGGCGGCGATCGTGGCGGGTGTCGGGTTGGTGATCCTGGTGGCGGCCATCGTGGCCGGCAGGCTGATCGGGGCCTAGCGCTCCCTCAGCGCCAGGCGGCCAGGCGCGCCGGCTTGCCGGCGACCCACAGGACGAAGGCCAGGACGAGGAGCCCCAGCCCAGTGGCCACGACGTAGACCCAGCTCAGGGTCGTGGCGGCCAGGGTCTGGACCTCACCACGATCCGTCGCCGGCTCGCTGCCGGTGCTCTCGGTCTCGAAGTCCTGGTCCGGCGTCTGGGGGAGGAGACCCGCCCCATCCCCGCCGTCGACCGGCCGGGTGCCACTGGTGTCGACGGCCGGCGCCTCGGCGGGCGCCCCACCTGATGCGCCGCCGACGATCTGCTGGAACACGCCCGCCGGATCGGTCCCGAACTGGCCGCTGGCGCCGAGCCCGCCCACGAGGACGAGGGCCAGGCCCACGACGGCGACCGGGGCAAAGGCGCGACGGAAGACGAGCCGCCAGCCGGCCGGACGGGCAGGCTCGGCGGCGGGGGGAAGGAACTGGAGGGGGCGGGAGGGCGTGAGATCCGGCAGGTCGGCCAGGGCGGTGTGCATCGCGCCGAGCTCGCGGACCTGGCGGTCGCAGGCGACGCAGCCCTTGACGTGGGTCGTCAGCTCGCGATCGGCCAGGGCATCCACGTCCGCGCCGGCAAGGGCGGCGAGGCGCTCGGGATCGGGGTGGGCAGCCGAGAACATCATGGTCATCAGTCAGACGCGCTCAACGCTCGAAGAGTTCCCGCTGGTCCGCGAGCAGCTCTCGAAGCCGAAGCCGGCCCCGGTGGATCCGGGATTTCACCGTCCCGACCGGGGAATGGATCACGACCGAGACCTCCTGGTAGTCCATGCCGTACACGTCGGCGAGGATGACGGCCGTCCGCTGCTCCTCGGGGAGCAGCCGCAGGGCGGCGTCCAGGGCACGGTACAGCTCGGAACGCGCGGACTCCACGACCGGGTTCACGCCGAACGGATCGGGGATGTCCGCCTCTCCGGCCTCGGGGTCGGGCAGGGTCGTGGTCGGACGCCGCTGGGAGCGGCGCAGGATGTCATAGGCCGCGTTGGCGGTGATCCGCATCAGCCACGAGCGGAACGCGCCGCCGCGGTAGGCCCCGAGGTGGTCGTAGGCGTGGATGAAGGCGTCCTGGGTGGCATCCGCGGCGAGGTCACGGTCGCCGAGCAGGCGCCAGGCGAGGCCGTAGCAGGCCCCCTGGTAGTGCTCCATCAGGCGGGCGAAGGCCGACCGATCCCCACTGATGGCGGCAGCCACGACCGCGGTCTCGTCGGCCAACGGGCCAGTCCGCGTGGCTGGGCGGCTCGGGTCGGGGTCCGACATCGGCTTCCTATAATCACATCCCCCATTGCCGGAGTGGCGGAATCGGCAGACGCGTCGGTCTCAAACACCGATGAGCGCAAGCTCGTGTGAGTTCAAATCTCACCTCCGGCACCAACGAGGGCCGATAGTGCCTAGCATGTGCCGACGATGAGCTCTGGTCCCGCGCTTCCGAGCGACGCGCGCGAGCGCTACCTCACCATCATCGATATCTCGGGCTATACCGGATTCCTCGCCGGGGTCGAGCGCAAGCACGGAGAGGACTTCAGTGCGGGCCTACCCGCAGGCTACCAAGTCCTCGGCGAGCTCCTGCAGGGCCTCATCGACGGGCTGGCCCCCGAGTTCGAGCTGGTGAAGGTCGAGGGCGACGCGGTCTTCGGCACCGCCTCGGCCGACACGCTCGATGGCCGGGGTGCGGTTGTCGTCGACCGTCTTGCGGAGCTCTACCGCCAGTTCACCGCGCGGCGCGACGTCCTGGCGGTTACCGCGCGGGACGACATGTGCACGGCCTGCCTTGTCGTTGCCAGCCTGGACCTCAAGGCCATCATCCACCGTGGCCTCGCAGTCAGCCAGCCGATCGGCGGCTCGGCCGATCTGGTCGGGCCCGCCGTGAACACCGCCCACCGTCTGCTCAAGAACACGGTGCGCGATCGGATCGGGTCACGACCCTACCTCCTCCTGACCGAAGCCGCGGCGGCGAAGCTGGGGCTCGCCGACCGTGGCCTTGTCCACCGCGAGGAGTATCCCGACGTCGGTTCGGTCGACGTCCGCCTCCTCGACCTGGCGGAGGCCGCGGGCATCTCGGTGACGGCCGCGGAGGTCTGACCCGGGTCGCGATGGGAACTCCGACCTGGGCGACCGAGCTGACCGATGCGGTATGCGCCGATGCCTCGGTTGCGCCGCCTCGACTCGTCTGGCGGCGGCGGTCAGGTGAGCTGTCCACGGGGCTGACCCAGCCCGATGCCGGCATCGTCACGGTCCGCGCCGGCACCGATCCGACCGACCAGCGGCTGACGCTGCTCCATGAGCTGGCCCACTGGATCGCGCCTCCGGCCCGGCGGGGGCGTCGGGCGCGGGCCGTCCACCACGGTGCCGCGTTCTACCGGGTCGCGTTTGCGCTCTACCAGCGCCACGGGATCGACGACGCCGACGCGCTGCGGCTGGAAGCGGCGCGCTACCGGAGCTCGGTACGCCATGCGGCCAACCTCGGCGTCCCGGGAGCCGCGGAGGCCCTGGCCGCGCACCGGGCCCACCTCCGCGGCCGGCCGCATCGACCCTGGACGGTCCTGGTCGCCGAGCACCCGGTTCACCTGCAGCGCCAGGGCCGATGGCACGTCTGCGCGACGTGCGGGCAGCGCATCGTGGGCATCACCCTGTCGAGGATCCGGCGCGGCCACCGACCGGTGCGGCACGTCCTGATGACGCGGGCCTGAGGGTCGCCCGTCAGCTCGCGGCGGTCACCGCTCCCAGGCGGTCCCGGGCCAGCGCGGCCGCTTCGCCAAGGCGCACCACCGACTCGGGCGTCGGCGGGAAGACGTGCGCGATGAGGTGCGAGATCCCGAGCTCGGCATAACCGGCAAGCGCATCGGCGATCTCGGACGAGGTCCCGCGAATCGCGCGCTCGGGCGTGTCGTCGGCGGCGCCCTCGAACGCGACGAAGATCCCGGCGGTCAGAACCAGCGTGGCGGGGTCGCGACCCGCGGTCTCCATCGTCCGGCCGAGGTTCGCCAGCCTGGTCCGCAGCTCATCGGCCTGCTCGGGCAGGCCGAACCAGGCGGCGTTCCATTGCGCCGCGTGCTCGGCCACGATCCGCAACATCCGCGGCATCTTGCCGGCGATGAGAATCGGCGGGCCGCCGGCGCGCACGGGTCGGGGGATGAGCTCCGCATCCACGGCCCGGTGCCATCGGCCCTCGAAGGTGACCGATTCGCCGCGCAGCAGCGGCGCGACGATCTGGATGCCCTCCTCGAACCGACCGACGCGGTGATCAAACGGGTAGTCGAAGGCGTCGAACTCCGGCTCGTGCCAGCCACAGCCGAGGCCCAGGATCAGGCGGCCGCCGCTGACCTCGTCGAGCTCGGCAGCCATCTTCGCCACCAGCGCCGGGTTGCGGAACGGCAGCGCGAGCACCAGCGGACCGATCTCGACCCGGGAGGTGACGGCCGCGACCGCGGTCAGCACGGTCCAGCATTCGTGGATCCCGCCGGTCTCGTCTCCCTCCCGGAAGATGAGGTGGTCGGCACCACAGACCGAGTCGAGGCCCGCGCCCTCGGCGGCCACGGCCATCGCACGCAGGACGTCGAACCCGGCGGTCTCGTCGGCGCCCATCGGGAGCATCAGGCCGATCTTCATCGGCGGCATGCTACCGGCCGCCGTCGGAGCGCGGAAAAACGGCCGGCCGGAGGTACTCCGCCACGGCGAAGGAATGGCTAGGTCCTCACCCCGGAATCAGGAGTAGCGTGGCGTCGTGCGCACCTTGGTGGCGCCCGTTGGGGAGGCCACCGATGCGCAGGACCTGCAGCCAATTCGCCTCTACACGGCCGACCTGGTCCTGGTCGCATCGGTCAGTCCCGGCGACGAACGGGTCACGGACATCCTGAACCGGGGTGGGGACCTTCGAGTCCTCCCGGCCGGTGCCGCTCCGTGGGATCCCGACAGCTGGATGTGGGTCACGATCGACGAGATGGGCATCGTCGTCCCGCCCAAGCACGTCAGCCCCGCCCACAAGCGCGTCGAGCGCGACCGGCACACGATCCGGATGCGGGTCGTCGGCTGGGACGTGGTCGGCACCGCCCACCTGAAGCCGGGCGCCGAGCAGGACGCGATGCTGCTGTCCACCCAGCCCTTCCTGCCCCTCACCGACGCAACGATCACCTCGCCGGAACACCCGTTCCCCGAGGTCTACGACGTCGTGATCGTGAACCTGAAGCACGCCGAGGTCGTCCTCGACTGACCTCGGTCCCGCCTCCGGCGGGGACGTAAAGGGACCTCAACCAATCCTTCGTCAGGCGTTTGTTGCGTTGTCGCGCGTGCGTGGATAGCCTTACCGGCCGACTCCACCTCTGCTGTGCGTGGACCTTCGAGGAGAACGCGTGTCGACCCGAACCACCCTGCGACGCGTTGCCGCCCTGCCCGCGGCAACTCTGCTGCTGATCCTTTCCCTGGCCCCCGCGCTGGCGGGCGGCGGACTCGTCCTCAGCACCCCGTTCCCCGGCGTGACGGTCGCGGCCGGATCGGACGTCACCTTCGCGATCACGGTTTCCGGGCCGGCGAACACCCGCGTCTCGCTCTCGTTGGCCGGCGTGCCGGACGGGTGGACGGCCTCGCTCCGTGGCGGCGGCAACGTCGTGACCGCGGTCCAGACCGATTCCGCCGGCGCGGCCACCGCCCAGCTGTCGGTCAGCGTCCCGGACGACGCGGCCACCGGAACCTCCCGGATCACGGTGAGCGGCTCCGGCGGCGGCTCGGCCAGCCTGCCGCTGGACATCACGGTCAGTGAGGAAGCGGCCGGCGCGGTCACGATGACGACCGACGTGCCCTCCCTGCGCGGCGCGGCCGGCACGACGTTCACCTTCAACCTGACCCTGAACAACGACACCGCGCAGGACCAGACGTTCGCGGTCACGGCCACCGGCCCGCAGGGCTGGGCCGTCAACGCGACCCTGACCGGGCAGGCCCAGGCGGCCTCCGCGATCGTCGAGGCGGGTGGGACCCAGGCGATCTCGGTGGCGGTCGACTCCCCCGATGCGGCGGCAGCGGCGAGCTACCCGATCGCGGTCCACGGCACCGTCGGCTCCCAGACGATCGATGCCGAGCTGACCGTCGAGATCACCGGCACGAACGACCTGACCCTCAGCACGCCGGACGGCGTCCTGAGCAACCGGGGCTCGGCCGGCGGGACGATCACCCAGACGCTCGTCGTCACGAACGGCGGAACCGCCGACCTGACCAACGTCGCGCTCACCGAGACCCTCCCCCGCGACTGGACGGTCACCTACGACACCGGCACGACGATCCCGACCATCGCGGCCGGCGAGAGCGTGACGGTGACCGCCTCGGTGGTGCCGTCGAACGACGCCATCGCTGGGGACTACGTCACGACCTTCACCGCGACCGGCGGGGACGTGAACGACCAGGTCGAGATCCGGGTCACCATCGAGACCTCGCCGCTGTGGGGCTTCGTCGGGGTCGGCCTGATCGTGGCCGTCCTGGCCGGCCTGTGGTGGGTCTTCCGAACCTACGGCCGTCGGTGACCAACGGGGCGGACCAGCCCGCGCCGATCGTCACGCGCGGGCTCACCAAGCACTACGGGGAGCTGACCGCGGTCGACGCGCTCGACCTCGAGGTCCAGCGGGGCGAGATCTTCGGCCTGCTCGGCCAGAACGGGGCGGGCAAGACGACGACGATCCTCATGCTGCTGGGCCTGACCGAGCCGACCGATGGCAGCGCCCGGGTCCTGGGCTTCGACCCGGCGCATGACGCCCTCCAGGTGAAGCGCCGGGTCGGGTACCTGCCCGACGCGGTGGGCTTCTACACCGAGATGACCGGCCGCGAGAATCTCCGCTACACCGCGCGCCTGAACGGGCTCCGTGGCGAGGAGGCCGAGGAACAGATCCAGGCGGTGACCGATGCCGTCGAGCTCGGCGACCGGATCGACACCCCGACCGGCACGTACTCGCGCGGCATGCTCCAGCGTCTCGGCATCGCCGATGCGCTGGTCAAGGATCCCGAGATCCTGATCCTCGACGAGCCGACGACCGCGATCGACCCCATCGGCGTCGTCGGCATCCTCGGGCTCCTCCGGGACCTGGTCGACGACCGCGGCGTCACGATCCTCCTTTCGAGCCACCTCCTGGTCCAGGTCCAGTCGGTCTGCGACCGGGTCGGGATCTTCGCCGCCGGCAAGCTGATCGGCCTCGGCACGGTGCCCGAGCTGGCCTCCGAGTTCGGGGCTGACAGGGCCCGCGTCGAGGTGTGGTTCGAGGGCGGCACCGCAGCCGACGCGAAGATCCGCGGCAGCCTGGGCGCGATCTCGAACGTCACCGCCGTCGCGCCGGCAGCCACGCCGGGCGAGCCCTGGATCCTCACCGTCGAGCCGGCCACCGCCGACCGCACCGTGCGCGAGGCCGTCCTCGCGGCGGCCGCACGGGACGGTCTGGGGCTGACCGCCATCCGCTCGGTGAGCGCCTCGCTCGACGAGATCTACCGGAGCGCCCTCCACGGCGCGGGACTGGCCGCATGACCGCGCAGGTCGAGCCGATGAGCGACCCGGTGGCCGCTCCCCGCACCGCTCAGGCGCCGCCGTCGTCGGGCTGGATGGTCGTCGCCGCAAAGGAGTTCGCGGACCAGCTGCTGAGCGTCCGCTTCATCGTCCTGTTCGCGATCCTGGGCCTGGCCGCCGCGTTCCCGCTGTTCATCGCCACCGATCGCATCCGCGAGCTGGCGTCCGACGTCAGCGGCGCCCAGGCGGTCTTCATCGCGATGTTCATCGTGGGTCCGCAGGACGTCTCGCTGTTCGGCCTCGACTTCACGGTCGCCGCCTTCGTCGGCCTCACCGCCCCGCTGCTGGGCATCGCGTTCGCGTTCGACGCCGTGAACGGCGAGCGGGCCCAGGGGACGCTCCCCCGCCTCGTCTCGCAGCCGATCCACCGCGACGCGGTGATCAACGGGAAGTTCGCCTCGGCGCTGGTCACGATCGCGCTCGTCCTGGTGTCGGTGATCCTGATGATCTCCGGCTTCGGACTGCTCCGGCTCGGCGTCGTGCCGACCGGCAACGAGGTCCTGCGCCTGATCGTCTGGGTCGCGATCACGATCCTCTACGTCGCGATGTGGCTCGCCTTCGGCACGCTCCTGTCGGTCGTCTTCAAGCGGGCGGCCACCGCGGCGCTGGTCGGCTTCGGGGTCTGGCTGCTGGTCGCCCTGTTCGGGCGGTTCCTGCTCAACCTCGTCCTCGCGATCGTGTACCCGATCGACACGACGCTCCCCGCCGCGGAGCAGCTGGCGGGCTACCAGGCGCACGCGTTCCTGAACCGGCTGCTCCCCCCGACGCTCTACACCGAGGCCTCGACCGTCCTCCTCAACCCGTCGGTGACCCAGACCTCGGTGCCGGCGACCCTGGGCCAGCTCGACCAGGCCCAGCAGCAGATCCCGACCCTCCTGTCGCTCGACCAGAGCCTCCTGCTCGTCTGGCCGCACGTCGTGGCCATGGTCTTCGTCACCGTCGCGTGCTTCGCCTACGCCTACATCCGCTTCATGCGCGAGGAGGTCCGGGCCTAGGTAGCCTCCGTGCTAGGCTCCCCGCCGATGGCTGAGGGTTCCGTGGAGTGCGCCAACTGCGGCCACGCCAACCCGGCGTGGGCCCAGGTGTGCCGCTCGTGCGGAGCGCCGATGCGGCCCGCCGTGAGCGCGATGGCCGCCCCACCCCCTGAGTCGAGCGGCCTTGGCCCGGTCGGCGGCGTCGACCAGGGCTCCCTCCTCGCGATCGGCGGCGCGCTCGCGACGATCGTGGCCGCGATCATCGTCGGTCTGCTCATCGGCGGGATCCTGCCGCCCGCGCCACCGGTGGCCGTCGCCACCCCGAGCCCGGACGCATCGGCCACCCCGGTCGAAACACCGGCCCCCACTCCGGACCCGAGCGCCTCGTTCGACCCCTCCGCCAGCCCGACCCCGGTCCTGCCGGGCACCTTGACCTTCGGGCTCGGCCTGAACCAGGAGACCCAGCGGGTCACCAACCCGACCGACACGTTCACCCCGGGGACGACCTTCGCCCACTCGATCGAGCTCACCGCCCCCTTCGGCGTGAACCTCATCGCCGAGGAGGTCGTGAAGATCAACGAGGACGGCTCCGAGACCCAGGTCGTCAACCCCGCGGAGAACACGCTGCCGGTGGACCCGGACGCGATGGTCGACGGCTTCACGGTGCCCACCAATGCCCTGCTCGACGGCCTGGGCGCCGGAACGTTCGTGATGCGGGTCTACCGCGGCTCGGAGCTCCTGGCCCAGGGCCGCTTCATCCTCGCCGAGTAGCCTCGACCTCGTTCCAGGCCTCGGCGTAGAGGTCCGCCCGGATGGGCAGGTACCCCGGATACGCCACCCGCGCGGTCTCGATGACCGCATGGTCGAGGGTCACCAGCGCCAGCTTATCGGTCGTCTCGACGACCGCCTGCCCGGTCGGGTCGATCGCCACCGACGGGCCGCCGATGAGGACGCCGCTCTCTGGATCGGGCCGGTTGACCGAGAGGACGTAGGCGGCCGACGTCAGGGCGCTGGCGCGGAACACGACCTTCCAGCGCTGGTAGGTCTTTTCCTCGGTCGCGCGCGGGATGAGGATCGCTTCCGCGCCGAGAGCGCCGAGCAGGTGCGCGCCCTCGGGCCGGTTCGTGTCGGAGCAGATCTGGATCCCGATCGGCATCCCGAACGCGTTGATCGGGCGCGCGACCGCCGTCCCCGGCTCGTAGTGGCTCGTCTCCCAGAAGCCGTCCTCCTCGGGCAGGTGGAGCTTCTCGAAGGTCGAGACGAGCGTCCCGGCCGCGTCGAAGACGAGCGCCCGCGACGTACGCCGGCCTGACCCGTCGCGGTGGATGATCCCGCCCACCAGGCCGATCCCCGCCCGGCGCGCGGCCGCGGCCTGGGCCGTGAAGCGCGGCCCGTCCATCGGCTCGGCATCGTCGTCGACCGCGTCCTTCGTGGCGGGACGCCACGGATGGAGCGGCAGCTCCGGCAGGAGGGCGATGTCGGCGCCCCGGCGAGCGGCCTGGTCGAGCGTGCTGTCGAGCCGGCCCAGGCCATCCGGCTGCCAGAAGACCTCGCTGACGAGGGCGACCGTCAGCTTGCCATCGGCCCGCGCGGCCGCGCTCATTGGTCCGCAGCCCCGTCGAGGTACTCGCGGACGAGGTTCTGGAAGTGGTACACGCCGTTCTCCCGCAGAGCGGAGAAGCGGCCGGTGTCGTACGTCCGCGACCGCAGCCCGCGCTGGACCTGCTCGCACAGGACGATGTCCTCCTGCTGGATCTGGTCCGAGAAGGCAATCCCCTGCTGCATCGACTCCCAGCCGGGACCGGTCCCCGGCTCGGCAAAGAACCACTCGAAGATGGTCAGGGTTCGCTCGTGGCCCAGCGGGAGGATCACGTTCGAGGAGAGGTTGTCGGGGTAGATGTTGAACATCGTGTTCGGGAAGACCCAGTAGTAGAGGGCCGCGTCCTCACCGCCGACGCTCCGCATGAAGCGCCGATCCCGGCCGATCTCCTCCCCGGGCTTCAGCTCGCGGATCGGCGCATGCTGCTTCGAGTAGTAGCGGAACTCCTCGACCCGGTAGGCGTCGTAGTCGACCTCGCGGAACAGGTCCGGGTGGGCGATCGGGAGGTGGTAGCCCTCGAGGTAGTTGTCGACGTAGACCTTCCAGTTGCAGTCGATCACGTACTCACGCCGCTCGACGAGGCGCATGTGGGTCAGGTCGAACCCGGCGGCGGCAACCTCGTCGGGGATGCCGCCCAGCACCTCGAACAGGCCCGGCGCCTCAGGATCGAGGTTGGCGAACACGAACGGGCCCCAGGCCTCGACCCGGATCGAGACGAGGCCGAAGTCCTCCTTCCGGAAGTCCTCCGTGGCGTCCATCTCCGGGCACGCCCGGAGCGTCCCGTCGAGTCCGTAGGTCCAGCCGTGGTAGCGGCACTGGAGGCTCTTCCGGTTGCCCTTGGCGAGGGCCACCTGGCCGGCCCGATGGCGGCAGACGTTGTAAAAGCCGCGGAGGGCCCCATCCAGCCCGTGGGTGATGACGATCGGCTCATCGACGATCGTGGCCGGCACGAAGTCCCCGACCCGGGACAGGTCCTCGGTCCGGGCCACGAGCTGCCAGGTGCGCGAGAACAGGCGGTCCTTCTCGGCCTCGAAGATCTCCGGGTCGAGGTAGAAGCGCGACGGAATCGTCGAGGCCCGCGCCAGCGGGACCGATGCGGTCGGGATCGTCGAGGTCATGGATCGAGGGTACCCGTTGCGGAGCGATCGCCCGAATCGTCGCGAGCATAGGTCAACGCCTGGCCATCGGCCGTCTCGACCTCGAGGTC
>DATBLJ010000051.1:0-4093 GCA_036555375.1 Candidatus Limnocylindria bacterium | reverse complement strand
GTGATGCCGAGGTCGGCATCGGTGTAGTAGTCGACATCGGTCTGGGTGACGTAGGCCTTGCGCTCCTCCCAGTCGAGCCGATCGACGTGGTGCTGAATGCCCTGGTGGATGTAGATCGCCTTCTCGTGCACGAAGAGCGGCGCGGCGAACAGGTCGATCTCGCCCAGGACCCGGTTCCGGTCGCCGGTGGTGTCGATGATCACGACATTCTCCGGCGCGCCGGTGCGCAGGCTGAAGTCGCTGGCCGGGAAGTTCTCGTGGGCCCAGTAGAACCGGTCGTCGTCCGCGTGCCGGATCCACCCGTCCTCCTCGAGGACGTCGAGCAGGGTGGACGTCTCCTCGATGCCGAAGCGCTCGGAGGCGGGGACCGGGAGCTCGAAGACGGAGGCCCGGAGATGGTTCAGGAGGACGTGCAGGTTGTCGGGGTTCACCAGCCCGTGCTCCGGCGATCGATCGAACAGGTACTCGGGATGGGCGGCGAGGAACTGGTCGATCGGGGCCGACGAGCAGATCAGCGCCGACAGGCTGGTCCCGCTCCGGCGGCCGGCGCGACCCATCTGCTGCCAGGTGCTGGCGATCGTGCCGGGGTAGCCGACGCTGATCGCGGCGTCGAGGCCGCCGATGTCGATCCCGAGCTCGAGGGCGTTCGTCGCGACCACGCCCCGCACCCGGCCGTCGCGGAGGCCCGCCTCGATCGCGTGCCGCTCATTTGGGAGATAGCCGCCGCGGTACCCGCGAATCGAGTGCGGATGGCCGGGGGGTGGGGCAAACGTCTCGCGCAGGTAGGTGGTGAGCACCTCGACCGCGGTGCGCGATCGCGCGAACGCGATCGTCTGCACGCCGCCACCGATGAGCCGCTCCGCCAGGAGCTGCCCGGTCAGGAGCGCCGATCCACGGATCCCGAGCTGCTCGTTGGCGACCGGCGGATTGATGACCAGGATGTGGCGGCGGCCGGACGGCGCGCCGTTGTCGTCGATGAGCTGGACCGGTGCCTCGAGCACGCGTTCCGCGAGCTCGCGGGGGTTGGCGATGGTCGCGCTGGCGCAGACGAAGACCGGGTCCGAGCCGTAGTGGTTGCAGATCCGCCGCAGCCGGCGCACGACGTTGGCGACGTGGGAGCCGAAGACCCCACGGTACGTGTGCAGCTCGTCGATCACGACGAACTGCAGGTTCTCGAACAGCTTGAACCACTTCGTGTGGTGCGGAAGGATGGCCGCGTGGAGCATGTCCGGGTTGGTGATGACGACCTGCCCGGCGGCCCGCACCACGGACCGGACGTTCGGCGGCGTGTCCCCGTCGTAGGTGTGCGTCTTCAGGGGCAGCTCGGCGGCGTCGGCGAGCGACCGCAGCTCGACGAGCTGGTCCGCCGCGAGGGCCTTGGTCGGGAACAGGTACAGGGCGCGGGCCGTGTCGTCGCGGGCGATGGCGTCGAGGACCGGCAGGTTGTAGCAGAGCGTCTTCCCGGAGGCGGTGGGTGTGACCACGACGACGTTGTCGCGCTTCCTGACCGATGCCAGCGCCTGCGCCTGGTGGGTCCAGAGCGCCTCAACCCCCCGACCGCGGAGGGCGTCGACGAGGCGGGGATCGAGGTCCTCCGGCCAGGGCGCGTATCGGGGTGGTCGCGGTTCGATGACCCGATGGGCGGCCGTCAGCTCGGCGAGCCACGGCTCCGCAACGAGCGCCTCGATGGTCTCCTCGGCGGAAATCGGTCGGTTGGCCAGCATGGTCGGATCGGCACCTCACGCGAGATCGGGCCCGCAAAATAGCACACGCGTTCTATTCCGGGCCGAACTTCGCACGCCGATGCTGGCGAGACTTCACGACAGGTCCGGTGTCACGGTTTGATACCGTGACGCGCCGATGATCCGGACGACGCCCTTTCACGAGCGCACTGCCGCCCTGAACGAGACGGGGCTCTGGCAGCACTGGGCGGGCCACCTGAGCGCGAATCGCTACCAGGTCAGCGACAAGTTCGAGTACTTCGCGGTCCGCAACGCGGCCGGGATCTTCGACACCTCGCCGCTCTACAAGTACCGCTTTGCCGGCCCGGACGCCGAGGCGCTGCTGGCCGGGATCCTGGCCCGCGACATCCGGAGCTGTGCGCCGGGGCAGGCCCAGTACACGACCTGGCTCGACGACGGGGGCTTCGTCCTCGAGGACGGGGTGGTGCAGCACCTGGCCGACGACGAGTACCTGCTGACCGCCGCCGAGCCGAACTTCGCGTGGTTCGCCGACCGCGCCAACCGGCTGCGGGTGACCGTCGAGGACGTGAGCCTCGACATCGGGGCGCTCGCGATCCAGGGCCCGCGGTCCCGCGACCTCGTCGCCAAGCTCGTCCCGGCCGCCGCGGACCTCCCGTTCTTCGCCCTGACCACCGGGGAGATGGCCGGCCGGCCGGTGACCGTCACCCGGACCGGCTACACCGGCGACCTGGGCTACGAGGTGTGGTGCTCGACGCCGGACGCACTGGCGGTGTGGGACGCGCTCTGGGATGCCTCGACGGGGTTCGGGGTCATGCCCTACGGCCTGGCGGCGCTCTACATGCTTCGCATCGAGGCCGGGCTCCTCCTGCTGGGAAAGGACTGGGACTCGACCCGCTACGCGTTCAACGACGCCCATCGGTCCAGCCCGCTCGAGCTCGGCTGGGCGTGGATGTTCAAGGGCCTCGCCGATGACGACCGCCCGTTCATCGGCCGTCGTGCCCTCGAGCGCGAGCTCGCCGAGAAGGCATCCCGCTGGAAGATGACCGGGCTGGTCGTGGACTGGGAGGACTACGAACGGGTCTATGGCCAGGCGGGCCTCATCCCGCCCAAGGACCACCGCCCGGTCCACGAGGACTGGATGGTCTACGACGACGAGGGCAAACGGGTCGGCTACGCGACGAGCTTCATGTACTCGCCGATCCTCCAGCGCCACATCGCGCTGGCCCGCGTCCGGCCCGATCTGGCGAGCGTCGGGAATCGCGTCTTCCTCGAGTTCACCGTCGACCATCATTACCAGAAGGTCGCCGCCCATACGGCGCGGCTGCCGCTCTACAACCCGCCCCGGAAGACGGCGATGCTCAACGGAACGGGCCCGACACCATGATCACCATCCGCACGGACCTGCCCGACAACGTCCTCGGCGCCGATGTCAGTGGCACGGTGACCGGGGAGGATTACCAGACGGTGCTCGTTCCGGCCCTCGAGTCCTTCCTCGAGACCCATGAGACGGTCCGGGCCCTCGTCGTGCTCGGTCCGGAGTTCCTGGGATTCGAGGGCGGCGCGATGTGGGATGACGCCAAGCTCGGCTTCCGGAAGGTCGGATGGGAGCGGCTGGCGGTGGTCACCGACCACGACCACATCCGCAGCCTGATCAACACCTTCAAGTTCATGATCCCCGGCGACGTGAAGACCTTCGAGCTGGCCCAGCTGGGCGACGCCAAGGCCTGGGTCTCCCTGTGACGGACCGATACGACGCGATCGTCGTCGGCGGGGGCCACAACGGCCTCGTCAACGGCGCCTACCTGGCGCGCGGGGGGCTGCATACCCTCATCCTCGAACAGCGGCACCTGGTCGGCGGAGCCGCGATCACCGAGGAGCTGCGCCCCGGCTTCTGGTTCACGACCTTCTCGTACGCCCTGTCGCTGATCCGGCCGCAGATCATCCAGGAGCTCGAGCTGACCAGGCACGGCTTCATGCCGCTGCTGATGGCGTCGCGCTTCGCTCCGACCCCCGACGGCGAGTACCTGTGGTTCACCCAGGACCACGACGCCAACCTGCGCGAGATCGCGCGCGTCTCCCCGCACGACGCGGACGCGTACGAGCAGTACAGCCACGACATGGACCGCGTCTGCCAGGTCATGAAGCCGCTGCTCGACATGGTGCCCCCCGACCCGTTCAGCGACGATCCCGAGGAGCTGGTCGCGCTGGCCGCCCTCGGGTCGCGCTTCAAGCACCTCGACAGGCGGACCTTCCACAACGCCGTCCGGCTGCTGACCGGCAGCGCCGCCGACTTCCTGGACGACTACTTCGAGTCCGACCTGCTGAAGGGCTGGTTCGCCTCGTCGGGGATCATCGGCTCGACGGTCGGGCCCCGGTCGGCGAACTCGGGC